>CANBZV010000097.1 GCA_947373945.1 Moraxellaceae bacterium | reverse complement strand
TTTAATTGATTGAGAAAGGTAATATTGATGCGTGCTTATAACTTTTGTGCCGGCCCAGCTGCTTTACCCGAAGCGGTATTAGTGCAAGCTCAACAAGAATTGTTAGATTATCAAGGCAAAGGTTTGTCGGTGATGGAAATGAGCCATCGTAGTGCCGACTATGTCGCCATTGCCGAACAAGCTGAGCAAGATTTACGTGATTTGTTAAACGTGCCCAGCAATTACAAAGTGTTGTTTTTGCAAGGCGGCGCATCACAACAGTTTTCGATGATTCCGATGAATTTGTTGCGTGGCAAAAACACTGCTGACTACGTCAATACCGGCATGTGGTCGGACAAAGCCATCAAAGAAGCGAAAAAATTCTGCAACGTTAATGTGGTTGCCAGCGACGAAGCCAATAACTTCCGGGCCGTGCCCGCGTATGACACTTGGCAAATCAACCCTGAAGCGGCGTATTTGCATTACACCCCGAATGAAACCATTCACGGCGTGCAGTTCGATTTTATTCCCGACAGCAATGTGCCGTTAGTGGCGGACTACTCGTCGATTATTCTGGCTGAACCGCTAGATGTGTCGAAGTTCGGTTTGATCTACGCGGGCGCACAAAAGAACATTGGCCCAGCAGGTTTGGTCGTTGTTATTGTCCGTGAAGATTTGCTCGGTGAGGTCGTTAAAGGCACACCAACCATGCTTGATTACAAAATCCATGCCGACAATGGTTCGATGTATAACACACCGTCTACCTATGCTTGGTATTTGTCGGGCTTGGTATTCAAGTGGTTAAAAGCGCAAGGCGGCCTTGAGAAAATGGCGGAAATCAACTATCGCAAAGCTGCAAAGTTGTATTCTGCGATTGATACCATTGATTTTTATGGTAATCCCGTTGCCATTCCAAATCGCTCAATCATGAATGTGCCGTTTACTTTGGCTAATCCGGCCTTGGAAAAAACTTTCCTCAAAGAAGCGGATGCGCAAGGTTTATTAAACTTGGCCGGTCATCGTTCGGTTGGTGGTATGCGCGCGAGTTTGTATAACGCGGTACCCGAAGCGGCAGTAGATGCCTTAGTCGCGTTTATGACAGATTTTGCCAAGCGAAACGGTTAAGTTCTCGTACAAAACTGCGCGGTTAGCAAGCCGCGCAGCATTTCCTTATATCCATAAATAGGAATACAGTAGACAGTCATCAAGCCCTTCGACTCACTGCAAACCCATACTATTTGGCAAATACATTGCGTTGGTATTGATATCATTTATATAGCCCAAGGCGACGGAGATATTTACCATGCAAAACGAGCTGGAGGAGGGGCATGACTTTGTTGAAGAAATTGTTAATGCCGTGACTCATGGTGTCGGTGCATTTGCCGCATTGGTGGCGTTAATACTGATGCTGATTAAAGCGACGCCGGTTTTATCGGGTGTTAACTTTGCGGCGGTTGCTATTTATGGCGCGAGTTTGGTGCTGCTGTTTCTTTGTTCGACCATTTACCATAGTTTTACTCATCTCCCTTCTAGCGTCTGGCTTCAGCGCTTAGATCATTCAGCTATTTTCCTGCTCATTGCCGGAACCTATACACCATTTTTAATGATTGCCCTGCATACGCCGCAAGCTCGATTGTTAATGGTTGTGCTCTGGAGCATTGCCTTGGCAGGCGTACTCATCAAGCTTTTCTTTTTACACCGTTTCCAGCGCTTTTCATTGGCAGTTTATTTAGTCATGGGCTGGCTGGCGCTGTTTGTTGTGCATGACCTGTATCGTGTATTGCCACCCAATGCCTTTCAATTATTATGGGTGGGTGGTTTGGTTTACACCATCGGTGCGGCATTTTATGCGGCACAATATCGCTTTAGTCATTCGGTTTGGCACTTATTCGTTCTTGGTGGTGCAGCTTGTCATTGTGTCGCTATTGGTGTTTATGTTATTCCCGTCGCTTAATGCTGTGGTGTGTGGCGACAACAGCCAGCACTCCGCCGCACCAGCAGAGCATAAACTACAATGTCGACAATAATTTAAGTGTGAAGGTGCTAAACCTTCGCCAGCCTCTCTTAGACGTAGATGATTGGACAGTGTAGAATACCGCTAGTTTTTTAGCTCTGGCATTTGCCCCATGACATCACATAATCTCCCGACACTCCCTGAACTTCGTCAGCAAATTGACGGCTTAGATGAGCAAATTCAACAGCTTATCAATCAACGTGCACGTTGTGCTCAACAAGTTGCTGAAGTTAAAAAAGCCGAAGATCCAACGATTAAAAGCTTTTATCGACCAGAACGTGAAGCACAAGTTTTGCAAATGGTTATGGCACGTAATGAAGGGCCATTGGCGGGCGAAACGGTTGCCCGTTTATTTAGAGAAATTATGTCGGCGTGTTTGGCGTTGGAGTCGCCGCTGAAAATCGCTTTTTTAGGCCCTAATGGTACGTTCACTCATACCGCTGCACTAAAGCATTTTGGTCATGCCGCATTAACGCAGCCGTTAGCGACCATTGATGAAGTTTTTCGTGAAGTGGAAGCGCAAGGTGTCAATTATGGTGTCGTGCCGGTCGAAAATTCCTCCGAAGGCGTTGTTAATCATACTCTTGACTGTTTTATCGGCTCGTCGCTAAAAATTATTGGCGAAGTGGAGTTGCGAATTCACCAAAATTTGTTGGTTGCTGAAGGTACGCAGATTAAAAATATCTCGCGCATTTATTCGCATCAGCAATCATTAGCCCAATGTCGCAAATGGCTAGATGCTCATTTCCCTAAAGTGGAGCGAGTGGCGGTATCGAGTAATGCTGAAGCCGCGCGTTTGGTAAAAGGCGAATGGCATTCCGCCGCGATTGCGGGTGAAACAGCCGCAGAATTGTACAGCTTGAAGAAATTGCATGAAAATATAGAAGATAACCCGAACAACACCACACGCTTTTTGATTATTGGCACCGAAGAAGTCGCGCCCAGTAGTGATGACAAAACGTCGCTTATTATTGCTGCGCATAATGAAGCAGGGGCGCTGTATCATATTCTTGAGCCGTTTTATCGTCATAAAATCTCTCTGACCCGTATTGAAACACGTCCCGCGCAAAATGATATTTGGTCGTATGTGTTCTTTATTGATTTTGAAGGCCACCAACAAGATCCTGCGGTAAAAACGGTATTGACGGAAGTAAAGGGACGAGTGCGCGATATGCGTGTATTAGGCTCATATCCAAAAGCAGTATTGTAGACCCCCCCCTCAATCTTCCTTTTATTAAAGGGGGAAGCCTGCAATTGCAGAGAGTGAAATAAGGGTTCTTTCGTAGGTTGGGTTGTAACCCAACATTCAACCTAGTTTTCGTAGGCTGGGTTTTAACCCAGCAAAAAATAGAATTTAGGATAGATAAATAATGTCGTGCGATTTTCTTGCCCTAGCCAACAGTGGCGTACAAAAACTATCACCGTATCAAACTGGCAAGCCAATTGATGAGCTCAAGCGCGAGTTAGGGCTGGATGATATTGTCAAACTGGCGAGTAACGAAAATCCATTGGGCTGTTCACCGTTAGCAGTTGCAGCAATCAAAACTGAATTAACGCAAATTGGTCGCTATCCTGATGGTAATGGTTTTAATCTGAAATACGCTATTCAGCAAAAATTCGGTTTTGAACTGAATCGTATTACCTTGGGTAATGGTTCCAACGATATTTTAGAATTGGTTGCGCGAGCATTTATTGCCGAAGGACAATCAGCGGTTTATAGCCAACACGCGTTTGCTGTCTATCCTTTAGCGGTGCAAGCGGTGGGTGGTGTGGGCATTGAAGTCGCGGCTAAAAACTATGGCCATGATTTAGTGGCGATGGCTCAAGCAATTACACCAACGACTAAAGTAGTATTTATTGCTAATCCCAATAATCCAACCGGAACATGGTTCAGTCGTGCCGAGTTTGCCCAGTTTATGGCGCAAGTACCCGAGCACGTCATTGTCGTGTTAGATGAAGCTTATGTTGAGTTCGTCACTGATGCCGACTTCATGAATGGCTTTGATTACGTTAATCAATATGCCAACTTATTAGTCAGTAGAACATTTTCTAAAGCTTATGGTTTGGCATCTTTGCGTGTAGGTTATGCCATTGCTCATCCTGATATTACTAATATTATCAATCGAGTACGTCAACCTTTTAATGTCAATAGTTTTGCGTTGGCAGCAGCAACAGCAGCGCTTCAGGATGATGATTTTGTCAACCAAAGTCGTGATTTGAATGCCGCAGGTATGAAACAGCTTGAACAAGGTTTAACGGCATTAGGCTTGTCATTTATTCCGTCAAAAGCCAATTTTATTGCGTTTGATACTCAGCGTCCGTGTCAGCCGATTTTTCAAGCCTTGTTACAGCAAGGGGTGATCGTTCGCCCGATTGCCAATTACGGTATGCCGACGTATTTACGTGTCAGTATTGGTATGGAAAATGAGAATGCGCGCTTTTTAGAGGCGTTAAAACAGGTGTTGGCCTAAATGTTTAATCAAGTCGCCTTTATTGGTCTAGGTTTAATTGGCTCTAGTCTGGCGCGTTCTTTACGCGCCAATGGTTTGGCAAAAACGATTGTTGCCAGTAGCCGTAGTGAACGAACAATACGCACAGCTCTTGAGATTGGTTTAATTGATGAAGGCTTTAGTGATGCTGCTGACGCAGTTAAAAACGCTGATTTAGTCGTCTTGGCAATGCCAGTCTGCGCGACTCAAGCTGTATTAGAGAGCATTAAACATAACTTAAAGTCCACAGTCATAATTACCGATGTTGGTAGCACTAAAGGTAATGTTGTTGCCGCCGCCGAAGCGGTGTTTGGCACAGTGCCCGCACGTTTTGTTCCCGCTCATCCCATTGCTGGCTCAGAGCAAAGCGGTGTCTTGGCAGGAAAAGCCAATCTCTTTGATCGCCATAAAGTTATTATTACGCCACTCGCACACAGTGATGCCGATGCTATTGCGCAAGTGCAACAGATGTGGCAAGCCGCAGGTGCGGAAGTGCTGACCATGACCGTACAACGGCATGATGAAGTGTTGGCTAAAACCAGTCATTTGCCGCATTTATTGGCGTTCTCACTGGTTGATACACTGGCGCGTGAATCGCAAAATCTCGATATTTTCCGTTATGCCGCCGGTGGTTTTCGCGACTTTACTCGTATCGCGGGTAGCGATCCGACGATGTGGCATGACATTTTTTTCGCCAATGAGCACGGCATTGTCGCGGCTCTGGATGGCTTTAGTGAAGGGGTAGCACGGCTGAAAGCAGCCATTGTTGCTCACGATAGCGATGCCGTATTAGGTATTCTTACGCGCGCCCAAGTAGCGCGACATCATTTTACTCACATGTTAGCTGGAACAGCATACTCTAAGACTATGAACACGAAAAACTTACAATTTGTGGTAGCAGCGGGCGGTACGTTACAGGGCAATTTACGCGTTCCTGGCGATAAATCTATTTCCCATCGTTCAATAATGTTGGGTTCACTTGCTGAAGGCATTACTGAAGTCACCGGCTTTTTGGAAGGCGAAGATGCCTTAGCGACCTTGCAAGCTTTTCGTGATATGGGTGTGGTCATTGAAGGACCAAAAAATGGCGAAGTGCGCATTCATGGTGTGGGTTTGCAGGGTCTGCAAGCGCCACCTAACGCCTTGTATGTAGGTAACTCGGGTACGTCGATGCGCTTGTTGTCGGGTATTTTGTCGGCGCAGAAGTTTGATACGGTGATGACAGGCGATGCGTCGTTGTCCAAGCGTCCCATGGAACGTATTGCCAAACCGTTACGCAGTATGGGCGCGGTCATCCAAACTACCGGAGAAAAGGGCACACCACCCATTAGTATTAAAGGTAATCAGCTGTTAAAAGGCATTACTTATGCTATGCCAGTCGCCAGTGCGCAAGTGAAATCAGGCTTGTTGTTAGCGGGTTTATGGGCCGAAGGCGAGACTGTAATTACCGAGCCAGCACCAACACGTGATCATAGTGAACGTATGCTGCGTGGTTTTGGTTATGACGTCACAACCGAAGGTTCTACAATTCGTATCCGCGGTGGCGGTAAATTAACGGCGACTAATATTGATGTCCCGGCTGATATTTCTTCTGCCGCTTTCTTTATGGTTGGGGCCAGCATTGCGCCTAATGCCGATGTCATTTTAGAGCATGTTGGTATTAACCCAACGCGTATTGGTGTCATTAATATTCTACGCGCGATGGGTGGTGATTTAACGCTACTTAACGAACGGGAAGTAGGCGGCGAACCGGTTGCCGATATTCGTGTTCGTAGTGCCAAGCTCAAAGGCATTCGTATTGATGAAGCGGATGTACCGTTGGCGATAGATGAATTCCCGTCCTTATTTATTGCCGCTGCCTGTGCCGAAGGGACAACGGTATTAACCGGTGCCGAAGAGCTACGAGTGAAAGAGTCCGACCGTATTCAAGTGATGGCTGATGGTTTAATTACCTTGGGCATCGACGCTCAACCAACACCAGATGGCATGATTATTCAAGGCGGGCAAATAGGCAGTGGCAAAGTCATTAGTCATGGCGATCATCGTATTGCTATGTCATTTGCCATTGCCGCTCTACGCGCCAGCGGCACTATTGAAATTGAAGACTGTGCCAATGTTGCCACCAGCTTTCCGCTGTTTGTCGAGTTGGCGCGTGGTGCCGGTTTGAAGATTAATGTTGTCGAAGCTTAAATCTATTGCCACTGCTCCTGAGTCTGTTTTCAACTGATTCAGGAGCATTAAGTGATGAAAAGTCTATTTTCTAAGCTATTTATACCTTTTGTTACTGCTTTGAGTTGCAATTCCCATCATATTTCTATAAAAAGCGCACGCGCCTTACGCCGTCATACCGATAACAATAACGGCCGTTTTTTTTAGCATCTTTGCTGGAGGCACGCATGAGTGCAGACCTAGAACCTGTTGTCAAACCTGTGGCCATTCCGCCTGTCATTACTATTGATGGTCCTAGCGGTTCAGGTAAAGGCACTATTGCCCATCGTTTAGCATTAAAACTGGGCTTCCATGTTTTAGATTCAGGTGCTTTATATCGCTTGTTGGCTCTAGCAGCTCAACAACATGGCGTACAAACGGATAATGAAGCGGTATTGGAAGTATTGGCTGCTCATTTGGACGCTCAATTTCAAGATAACGATGGCGAAGCCATGTTAATTTTGGAAGGTGAAGATGTTACCCATAGCATCCGTACTGAAGAAATTGGTGCTGCAGCCTCTAAAGTTGCCGCCTTGCCGAGAGTAAGAGCAGCCTTGTTGCAGCGCCAACATGCCTTTCGAGAGCAACCAGGTTTGGTTGCCGATGGCCGCGATATGGGCACTGTAGTCTTTCCTGATGCCTGTTTGAAGATTTTTCTCACCGCGAGTGCCGAAGCACGCGCCGAAAGACGCTATAAACAGTTGCTTGAAAAGGGCTTTGATGCTAGTTTAGCCGCCATTTTAGACGACATACGCGCTCGCGACTTGCGCGATAGCCAACGCGCTGTTGCGCCGTTGAAGCCAGCGATCGATGCAATTGTGTTGGATAGCACGGCGTTAGGTATAGAAGCTGTACTGAAAGCCGTGATTGATGCGGCTAAACATCGGCACGGTTTGCAAGATTTTGCCGAAGTTTTAAGCTAAATCGTCTACTCTCCGATGACGATAAAGAACTTTAATAACACAGAATTAGTTTTTAATTGATTCTGGTTATTGGGAAGATGATGTTAATGCACGACCAGTAAGGCATTAACATTCGTCTAAACAAAGCAGCCCGACATTAGCTGGTAATGTGCGGCCAAAACACACTGATGCGTTAGCATCCATAGGTTTTTAAAATATGTTCGAATCATTTGCCGAACTTTTTGCAGAAAGCGAACTGCAATTTACCCAAGGCGCGGTTATTTCTGGCGTGGTTGTTGCCATTGATAGTGACTGGGTGACCGTTGATACCGGTTTGAAGTCCGAAGGCGTAGTGCCTCGCGAAGAATTCTTAAATGATATGCGCGAACTAGAAGTCAAAGTGGGCGACACTGTTGAAGTGGTTGTCGACGCTTTTGATAACGGCATGGGTCAGACCATGTTATCGCGTGAAAAAGCTAAACGTGCTGAAACATGGACACGTTTGGAAAAGATTTTCAACGATCAAGAAATCGTTCGTGGTCTTATCTCTGGCAAAGTCAAAGGTGGTTTCACCGTCGATATCGGTCCTATCCGTGCGTTCTTGCCGGGTTCTTTGGTTGATACACGTCCTATCCGTGATACAACACACCTTGAAGGCAAAGAGCTCGAATTCAAAGTTATTAAACTTGACCAAAAACGTAACAACGTTGTTGTTTCTCGCCGTGCTGTTATGGAAGCTGAATCTTCTGCAGAACGCGAAGCATTGTTGGGTCAATTGCAAGAAGGCCAAACAGTTAAAGGTGTTATCAAAAACCTTACTGACTACGGCGCATTCGTTGACCTCGGTGGTATCGACGGCTTGTTGCACATCACTGACATGGCTTGGAAACGTGTTAAACACCCAAGCGAAGTGGTTGAAGTTGGCCAAGAAATGGAAGTTAAAGTCCTCAAGTTTGACCGCGAGCGTAATCGTGTGTCCTTGGGCTTAAAACAATTGGGTCAAGATCCTTGGTTAGCGTTGATGAGCAAGTATCCAAAAGGCACAGTGACTCGCGCTAAAGTTACTAACCTCACTGACTACGGCTGTTTCGCTGAAATCGCTGAAGGCGTTGAAGGTTTGGTTCACGTGTCCGAAATGGATCACACCAACAAAAACATTCATCCATCCAAAGTTGTGCAAATTGGCGATGAAGTGGATGTCATGGTGCTTGAAATCGACGAAGAACGTCGTCGTATTTCCTTGGGTATCAAACAATGTAAAGCGAATCCTTGGGATGAGTTTGCTAAGACCCATGAAAAAGGCCAAAAAGTTTCTGGCAACATCAAATCCATTACTGACTTTGGTATCTTCATTGGTCTACCAGGCGGTATTGATGGTTTGGTTCACTTGTCTGACATTTCTTGGAATGAAGCAGGCGAAGAAGCTATCCGCAAATTCCGCAAAGGTGACTTGGTTGAAGCCGTTATCCTTGCTGTTGATGCCGAAGGCAACCGTATCTCCCTCGGTGTAAAACAACTGCAAAAAGACCCGTTCAGCGATTTCACTTCTTCTCACGAGAAGGGTGCAATTGTTAAAGGTGTGATTAAAGCCGTTGATGCTAAAGGCGCAACAGTTGAATTGACTGATGGCGTTGAAGCAACATTGAAAGCGTCTGAAATCATTCGTGACCGTGTGGAAGATGCTTCTAAGCATTTGACAGTTGGTCAAGAAATCGAAGCGAAAATCATTGGTGTTGACCGCAAAGCGCGTGTCATCAACTTGTCGATTAAAGCGAAAGACGAAGC
>CANBZV010000096.1 GCA_947373945.1 Moraxellaceae bacterium | reverse complement strand
CAGCTTTACAACACCTTGTCGATTGCGGGTGCTAAAGCCATTAAAGTGACGGTGACCGGTGGTTTGGATGGTATTGGCGACAGTCTGCAAATTTTTAATGGTAGTCGCCAACTGCAAAGCACGCTGATTGGCACGAATGTCAGCACATCGTTTGTTATCAATGACAATAGCGCCATTATTCGTTTAGCGTCTGACGCCGCCGTATCGGGTAATGTCAGCGTGCAAATCGAAAGCACAGCACTGACCGAAGTCCCTGTGTGGCGGACGTTGGTCAATGGCAAAGGCAAATGTTTAGACCTCGAAGGCCGCAATACCGCCAATGGCGCAATTGTCCATCATTGGTCGTGTAATGGTGCCAATACCCAAAAATGGTGGCAGGACGCGCAAGGCCGCATTCATAGCCAAGCCAATGCTAATCGTTGTATTGATGTTTCCGGTGCTGGCTCCAGCAATGGCACCGCGATTGTGTTGTGGGACTGTCATAACGGCGCTAATCAAGTATGGTTACGCGGTGCTGGCAATTCCCTACGTCCAGCACATGCACCCAGCAAAGCAATGGATATTAAAGATGCCTATTGGGGCGCGTTTGATGGCCAGGATGCCCATTTATGGGATGGTCAAAATAGCTGGGGGCAAAGCTGGTCCTGGCAATAACCTATCCGTTCTGAGCTATACAAAACCCCGCACCCGCGGGGTTTTTGCTTAAAATTTACACAAAATAACAACGCAACTGCTTGTAACAAATCCTTGTTGCTATCCTCTATCATGCTTACTACAGTGCAAAAATGGTCTATTTGCGTGCGCCCTGCACGCTTTTGATTCAATCGTCAATAATACCAATGCGCAGGGATGTGTTGATCTTAGAATTTGTTCTGACCCCTCTAAATGATTACTAATGTCCTAGGCGTTCATGCTGGGCAAATGGAGAATGCTATGTCTATTTATACCGGAACGGTGGCCGCAGATGAACTATATGGTTATGTTGGTGATGATGAGTTTTATGGTTTAGAGGGCGATGATTTACTGTCCAGTGTGGTTGCTCCTGAAGACCTAATGTCTGGTGATTCAGATAAGGACACCATGGATGGCGGCTCGGGTAACGACACGCTGAATGGGGGTTTTGATAACGACTCATTGTTAGGCGGTGACGGTAATGATTTTTTGGATGGCGGCAGCGACTATAAGATACAAAACTATATCGGTGATGATGAAACTGGCTTTCCAATGTACGAATATTTTCTCATTAAAGGCGGCAAAGATATTCTGGATGGGGGTGTTGGTGTAGATACCATGAAAGGTGGCTCGGGCGACGACCTCTATATAGTTGATGACGTGGGTGATGTCGTTATCGAATTAGCCGATGAAGGAATAGATGTTGTTCAGAGCAGTGTAAGTTATACATTAGGTATCAATGTTGAACATTTGACGTTAGTGGGTACGGCTAATATCAACGGCACAGGCAATAACTTAAATAATATCCTGAATGATAATGCTGGCAATAATGTCCTCGATGGCGCAGCAGGTAACGACATTTTAGTGGCAACAGCAGGTCAAAATACCTTAATAGGTGGGCAGGGTAATGATGACTATATATTCACTATTACTGACACAATCGTGATAGAGCAACAAAATGAAGGCATAGATACCGTTTTTTCGGCTTTGAGTTACGCGCTAACCGCGAATGTCGAAAACCTGTTGTTGACTGGAGCTGACGCTTTGGAGGGCACAGGTAATGCATTGAATAATCAATTAAGTGGTAATGGCCGGAATAATGTCCTTACTGCCGCCGAAGGTGACGATACGCTCAATGGGGGTGCCGGTAATGACACCATGCGCGGCGGCAAAGGCAATGACCTGTATTATGTCGATAGCAGTACGGATGTGATTACCGAGCAGCTTGGCCAAGGCACAGACAGTGTTATTTCGAGTAGCTCTTATGGCTTACAAGCCAACATCGAAAACCTTACCCTCGTCGGTACTAATAACATTAACGCCTTTGGCAATAGCCTTGATAACTTCCTGCTGGGCAATGATGGTATTAATATTCTACGCGGTTACGCCGGTAACGACACGCTTGATGGTGGTGAAGGCCAGGATGTCTTTTACGGTGGCCTAGGCGATGATGTCTACATTATTGATCGCATCCCCGAACAAATATTCGAAAACAGTAATGAGGGTAATGACACTGTTCGTACTCAGGTCAGTTATACCTTGTCCGATAACGTCGAAAATATTGAGTTGACCGGCGTTTTAAACTCTGCGGCGACGGGTAATAGCGCAAATAATTTGTTGACAGGCAATACCGGTGCGAATCAATTAGATGGAAAAGCTGGAGCTGATACGCTCATCGGTGGTTTGGGTGATGATCTTTATATCGTTGATAATGCACTGGATAGTGTCGTTGAGTTGACCAATCAAGGTGTTGACAGTGTAGAGTCATCAATTAGTTATAGCTTGGGCACTCATGTCGAAAATCTCAAATTAACGGGCATACAAAATATCAATGGTGTTGGCAATGAGTTAGCTAATCGGCTGATTGGTAATTCAGGTAATAATCAATTGTCGGGTGGCGCAGGGGATGACTTTTTTGTCGCGTCTGCGGGCAACGATACTCTCAATGGTGGTGAAGGTATTGATACCGTTTCCTACTATGGTTCATTAAGCGAGATGGTGATTAATCTGGCGACCGGAGTTGTCACTGCAACCATCAATGGCAGCCAAGATGCTTTGTCGGGCATTGAAAATGTCATTGGTTCTAACTTCGGCGATGATATGCAGGGCAATGCTGGCGATAATGTTTTTATCGGTCAAGGCGGCAATGACACCATTCGCGGCGGCGGCGGCTTTGATACCGTGTCCTACGCCACTAGTATCACGCAAGGACTAAAAGTCAGCTTGGCGACCATAGGCGACTTTGAGCAAGTTCTTGAGGCTTATGGCGAAGGTCAAGCATGGCTAGTGGGTCGCGATGCCTTGTTTGGCATTAATGGTGTTATTGGCTCGGATGCTAGTGATGAGATCACGGGCAGTCATGGCGAGAATCGTCTGAGCGGTGGCAAAGGCGATGATTTGATTGATGGTGGTGTGGGCTATCTGACGACGTCGTTATATTTCGATGGTTATGACTATATTGAAGAAACTGTCTACATAAAAGATGGCGATGATTGGCTGGAAGGTGGGTTAGGGAATGATATTTTGTATGGCGGTGATGGTCAGGATACTGCTAGTTATGCTCGGGCAAATGCCGCCGTTGATGTCAATTTAACCTTGCATAGTGCCACTGGCGGTGATGGTAGTGACAAATTGTATGATATCGAAAATATCGATGGTTCTGCCTTTGCCGATAATCTTACGGGCGATGCTACTAACAATGCTTTATCAGGCGCAGCGGGTAATGACACTCTGCTTGGCAAAGAAGGTAATGACAGCCTGAGTGGTGGTGATGGCGACGATATTCTGGTCGGCGGTGACGGTGCAGATTTACTCATGGGCGGCGCGGCCAATGACACATTAACGGGCAACAACGGTAATGATACTTTACAGGGAGGATTTGGGGCTGATGTGATGGTAGGTGGGTCAGGGGATGATACCTACCAAGTGGATAATTTTGCCGACGTGGTGATTGAGGCCAACGACCAAGGCATCGACACCGTGCAGGCTACGGCGAGTTATGGCCTGCTGGCGAATTTTGAAAAGCTTGAGTTGTTGGGTACTGTGAATAGTAATGGTTTTGGTAATGCGCTCAATAATACGCTGGTCGGCAATGGTGGCAATAATTTACTGGATGGTGCGCTAGGGACCGATACCCTAATAGGTGGCTTGGGGAATGATACCTACGTCCTCGATAATGTGGCCGATGTCATTGTCGAATGGGATGGCGCAGGTAACGATACCGTTAGAGTCGGGTTTTCATATAGCTTGGTAAATACGTATCTGGAGAGTGTTGTTCTCTCGGGAACGTCCAATATAAACGCTACTGGCAATAGTACGAATAACTGGCTGACCGGTAACAGCGGAAATAATCTGCTTGATGGTGGTGCTGAGTCTGACATCATGATGGGTGGAGCAGGGGATGATACGTACATCGTTGATCATCAATTTGATGCGGTCATCGAGTATGGTAGCCAAGGTATTGATACCGTCAAAAGCTCGGTGCGTTTTGATGCCGTGGGTCGTGATATCGAAAATATTATACTCACCGGAACGGACAATATTGAAGCGATTGGTAACGCCCTAAAAAATCTAATTATCGGTAATAGTGGCAATAACACCCTTAATGGCAATCTGGGTATGGATACGCTCCAAGGAGGATTGGGTGATGATACTTACGTGGTTGATAGTGCGTTAGATGTCATTGTTGAGGCAATTGGCGAAGGTACAGACAGCGTCAATAGTTCCGTGAGTTATAGCATTACTGGAGCCGATGTCGAGAATCTGGCCTTGACGGGTCTTTATAACATTAATGCGATGGGGAATAGCCTAAATAACCTGATCGTCGGTAATAGTGCTAATAACAGTCTAGATGGAGGGACTGGGGCAGACACTTTAAAAGGAGGCTTGGGAAATGATACCTATATCGTCAATAGCGCCGACGATGTTGTGGTTGAATTACTGACGCAAGGTGTCGATGTAGTGAAAGCAGCCATTAATTACACCCTGACCGCCAATGTAGAGCAATTAATTTTACTTGGTACCGATGACCTGAGCGCTAATGGCAACGCCTTGAACAACGCCGTGACGGGTAACAGTGGCAACAATACTTTAAACGGTAATCAAGGTGCAGATAGCCTGAAGGGTGGTTTGGGTGATGATCGTTATTATGTCGACGATGTTAATGACAAAGTGTTTGAGTTGGCCAATGAAGGCAACGATAGCATTTATAGCTCGGTGAGCTTTAGCATCGAAGGTCAGTTTGTAGAGTCGTTGACACTCACCGGTAACGATAATACCAATGCTATTGGTAACGCGCTCAATAATATCATCACCGGTAATGCAGGCAATAATGTACTGTTTGGCGGTGCGGGTGCCGACAATCTGAACGGCGGCTTGGGTAATGATACGTATTATTTTAATAGAGCTAGTGCCCAAGATGTTATTTATGACAATGATACGACGGTAGGAAATACCGATGTGCTGAATGTTTTGACTGGCGTGGCTATTGATCAATTATGGTTCAAGCATGTCGGCAATAGTCTTGAAGTCAGTATTATCGGAACCAACAATAAAATGCTGGTTCAGGACTGGTATGCGGGCGCGGCCAAGCACATTGAGCAGGTGCATGTAGTCGATGGCAATAAAGTATTGTTGGATGGTAAGGTCGAAAATCTGGTTACGGCGATGGCCGCTATTACGCCGCCACCTTTTGGGCAAACTACATTGACTACTCAGCAGCATAATCAATTGGATAGTGTGATTGCCGCTAACTGGAGTTAGCGCCGCCATAGGCTTCTGAAAAGCCGCGTTCACTATGCGGCTTTTTTATTGTTCATAGATTGAGTAGGATGCTGTGAGTATGTTGATGGTTTTCAGGGAGACGTGGTGTGTTTGAGAAAAATAATGCCTTCTCGTGGGGTTGGGTATTTGGCAGCATGGCGGTTTTTGTGGTCGCCCAATTAGTGCTCAGTGTGTTGTTTGGCCAGATATTACTTGGTAGCCGCATTCCTGTGGGTTTGCAGCAAGTCGTGCAGGGTTTGTTGATGCTGGTGAGTTATTTTGTCGGCGGCTTTCTTGTCGGCGTGGTATCGCCCGGTGTACGGATGTTGGAGCCAGCGTTAGGCGCATTTTTGTCGATCTTTTTGGTGGTGTTTGTCTCCTTTGTTTTACCGAGTAGTTATATTCATTTTCAATGGTTGAAGTTGATTATTGGTGGCGTTATTGCCTTCGCTTTGGCGTTATTTGGCGCAAAACTTGGGGAACAGATCACGCGCCAGATATAATGTCGGCCCACTCATCGGCTTTATCCAAACTATGACTTCTTTGTCCCAGCAACTCGAACGGTCCTTACAACGCACACTGCCAAGTGCGACGTTGACTGCCCAAACTTTGCCTGAATTAACGAATTTATCGTTATATCTGCTCAATCCTGATTATCCGCGTACGCCGATGAGTAGCGATGCCATGCAAGCCATTTGGCAAGAGCCTGCCTATTGGATTTTTTGCTGGGCATCAGGTTTGGCCATGGCAAAATGGCTGCGTCAACATCCCGACTATGTGCGTGGTAAGCGGGTGCTGGATTTCGGTTCAGGTTCGGGGGTGGTTGCGATTGCCGCTAAGCAGGCGGGAGCGGCGGAAGTGGTGGCGTGTGATATCGACCCACTGGCGCTGTTGTCTTGTCAGGCGAATGCCGAATTAAACAACGTCACGCTCAGTTACAGCGCTGATTTTTATCAATTAAATGAGCAGTTTGATGTCTTGCTGGCGGCCGATGTTTTATATGACCTCAGTAATCGCCATTTTCTGGATGAGTTTTTACAGCGTGCCAAACAGGTGTTGGTCGCCGATTCGCGGGTAAAAAACTTTCAACATCCTCATTATCGCAAGTTGGCCGAACAAGCAGCAACCACGTGGCCAGACTTGGATGAATTTGATGAGTTTAGAGTGGTACGGTTCTATGGTTCTTGCTGATTGTCTTTAAATTTGGCTGCTAGAATTTTATCAATGACAGCGTCGGCGTCTTGTTCAGCCTGTTTGCTATCAAATTTTTTCACTTCTTTGGTGGTAGTGATTTTACCTTCGGACGGCAGCAATTTATACAGTTCTTGCAGCAAGTTAAGCGACTTCAAGTCAGCAGAGCCACGGATATACAACTCACCTTCGGTAATGCAAATGGTATTAATTTCTAGGGCGTAGAGTGTTGCAATCAGCGCCGGACGACGACGTAAATACGGGGAAAAATCTAAACGATAGACGCCGTCTTTAATGGTCACGCCTTCGATTTTTTGCAGCGTATAGAGCAAGGGCTCGGTGTCTTTGAATTGTCGGCACCACCACGACCACAGCGCATAAGCAAATTGTTGGCGCGTCGAGGCAAAGCGCCGCGTTTCCAACTGTATGGGGCGGCGCTCACGTAAAACAATCGTTTGTTTGTGATGATCGAGTGTCAGGTTTTCGACATCAAAACTGGCATTGATACCAAACTCCAACCCTTGATGCACATACACCAAATCCATTTCAAACCAGTCATCGTGAAGTTGAAAACTCAGGGCATGAATGGTTTTTGAACGCATGGCAAAGGTCGCCAATGCCGTATTCAGTACCGATTCCGGTAAGACAATATCGCGTTCTTCAGCCAACGTATCAACGGCCTTTTTTAAAACCGAAGCCGCTTTTGCCGCGTAGCCAAGGACTTGACTCCAATCCATAATAACAACCTGTCGCCGTGAGCGTAGTGAGTTTATTGTCTGCCGACGAATCTTAGGGCTTCCGGCAAAAATAGCAAGACAGCGTGTTTATTGTTGGCGGATAATAGACCTACAAACCCTAAGGAAATGAACATGACTGATTTAGTGTCGCAACAAGCCCAGTTACTGGCGCGTCAAGCAGAACTCCGTCAACGTATTGCCGCCATTCAACAAGATTATGCCGCTGGCTTAGATGCCGACGCGGAAGAGCGCGCGCAACAACTCGAAAATGCCGATGTACTCGCCGAAATTAGTCGGGTCGCGAACGAAGATTTGATCCAAGTCACTCAAGAGTTGGCGCGTATTGCCCAAGCCATAGCGGTACAATAGTATTTCTCGTGCCGAATTGCTAAGGTAAGCCTTTGTGATGGCTGTCGTCGTGCGCTATGAGTACTTTATTAAAAGATCGTTTGAATGCCGCGGCTATTGCCCGTCTGGCGCGTGTTTTTATGGCCATTGAACCCGATTTTGCCGCGGCGACGTTTAGCCAACAAGCACAGGTGGGTTTGGCGGAGCTGGAGTTAAAAGAGCGTGTTCGCCATGTGATTGCGGTGCTGGCACAGCATCTAAGCACTGACTTTGCCAAGGCGGCGATGGTCTTGCAGCAAGTGCCTGAGCAGTGGTCAGTGGACAGTGAGCAGGGCGATTATGGCTTTGCCGCATGGCCGATCATTGATTATGTCGCCGTCTATGGTTTGGCGCATCCTGAGCTGTCCTTACAAACGTTAAAAATCTTAACGCCGCTATTTACTGCCGAATTTGCTATTCGTCCCTTTTTGCATCAGCACTTCGATTTGACCTATCGCTATTTACAGCACTGGGCGCAGGATGACAGTGCCCATGTTCGGCGACTAGCTTCCGAAGGCTGTCGGCCGCGATTGCCGTGGGGGCAACGTGTGCCGTATTTGATGAGCAATCCTGAGCCAGTTATTGCTTTATTACAGTGGCTAAAAGATGATGAGAGTGAATATGTTCGGCGCTCAGTGGCGAACAGTCTCAATGATATCAGCAAAGACTATCCTGAGAGGGTAGTGAGCCTAGTGCAGCAATGGTTGGCTGATCAACCAACGGCACAGCGACAATGGATTATCAAACATGCAACACGTGGGTTGGTAAAGTCGGGTCATGCCGATGCGCTGGCGTTGTTGGGCTATAGCCAAAGTATTGCGTTGGCAAATACGCAATTCACGATCAATCAAAGCCAAGTGACCATGGACGACAGTATCCAGTTACAGTTTGCTTTTAGTCTGAGTGAAGCCCAACGTTTGGTAATCGATTATGCGTTGCATTTGCCACGCGCCAACGGCAAAAAATCTCTCAAAGTTTTCAAATGGAAAACGGGGATGTTTGCCGCTGGCTCCCATCAACTAAGCCAAGACTATGCGTTTAAATACCTGACTACTCGCCGCTATTACTTGGGTAAGCATGATTTTGAAGTGATGGTCAACGGCCAGTCGTTAGGCAAGACATCGGTACAGTTGATTTAATCCAACCGCACGCGATATGCCTCGGTCAAGGAAATCAGTTTTCGACGTGCCAAATGCAGGGCATGAGCTGTTAATGGTGTCATGCCTTCTTTAATAGCCTGATTTTGAATATCAATGGCTTCGGTATCGGGCGTGATCATTTCTTTGATCGCGGGTGAGACTACCAATAACTCATAAACCGCACGTCGGCCTTTAATGCCTCGATGTTTACACGCATCGCAGCCCGCGCCTTTGTAAAAGACTTCATCGGCGGTTGCGCCCATAATTTGACGAATACTCGAATCTACCTTTTCTTCAATTAGGCAGTGCTGACAGTTGGATCGAGCCAAGCGTTGTGCCAGCACCCCCAATAAGGTGCTACTAAGCATATAAGGCAGAATGCCGATTTCTAAAAAACGGGTAATCGTGGTGGCGGCACTATTGGTATGTAAGGTACTCAGCACTAAATGCCCAGTTAGGGCGCTTTCTACGCCAATTTTAGCCGTTTCTTCATCACGAATTTC
>CANBZV010000095.1 GCA_947373945.1 Moraxellaceae bacterium | reverse complement strand
GTACAACAAAGTGCCTATGCTCGTGAATTATGGGAAAGCACCGTGGCGCTAGCACACAAACAGCAGCTATCGACCACGACTTGTCTTGTGGCCCAAACCTCAGTAGGCGAGGTGATTGCCTATATCTTTAGCCATCCTTGGCAACGACGCAGTATTCCCAAACTCAATAGCATCTTATCGTCATTACCTGTTAATGCCGAGGTTTTGTATATCCATGATCTTGCCGTTCATCCAGCATGGCATGGCCAGCGTCTGGCGCAATTATTAATGGCAGAAGTACAGCGTGCGGCACACGAGTTAATGTTGACGGAGATGGCTTTGGTGGCGGTACAAGGCGCGCAAACTTTTTGGCAACGCCTAACCTTTGTTGAAGATGTGCAGGCACAAGCGCAACTGTTGGAAAGTTTGCAAGTCTATGGCGATGGTGCGTGCTATATGACACGCAGAACCCATGCCGTATAAGGCTTAAGCCGACTTTGCTCGGTCAGCCCTCTTCTTCGGCGCCCGCGCCAAATCTGCCCGAAACTGAAGATAGGCTTCTAGCACCGTTTGTGGTGCTTCCACTTGCGGGTAATGGCCAATATCGTTGAGCAGCGTGACATTGGGTTTGCTAATCAGCTCTTTGTAACGCGCGACCATGTGTGCGCCTGAAATAGGGTCAGCCGCACCATCAATGACTTTGAGTGGGATCAAGGTATTTTGCAACGCGCCCACCCAACGCTCGCGAAAGCGTCGACGTTCGGGCATATAGCCAATTAGTTTGGGTAAAACGCGTCTGCCGTCATTCTCCAGTAATAATTGCCAAAAGCTATCAAGTAATGGCGCATCGGGCTGAGTATGTCGACCAAAAATACGCTGCATATTGCGATTGAATTGCGCTTGACCAGTCAATCGGGCCAATAAAGGGCCAAACGGCGACAGCAGTAGTTTTTGCACCAATACTGGACGATGGGTTTCGGGAAATAAACCGCCATTAAGAAAGCAGACGCTACGCAGTTGTGGCCGTTGTCCAGATTCGTTCTGCCGCGCCAATAACTCCTGAGCGACGGTATCACCATAATCATGCGCCAGAATGTGATATTCCTGCACTTGATGTTGCTGTAATAAACTCTCGAAAATATTGGCTTGATCCAAAATAGAGTAATCGTAAGTCACTGGTTTATCAGAAAAACCAAAACCAATCATGTCGAGCGTTAGTAGTCGATAGCGACGTGCAAGTTTAGGCCAGACGGCTTCCCAATCCCACGATGCCGTAGGAAAACCATGAATGAGTAGCAATACCGGTGCATCAGCCTGACCTTCGCTACGCGAAAAAATCTGCTGATTACGATGCAAAAAGAACTGGCCTGTTGCTTTCCAGTCCGTGAGTGACATCCTATTCATGCAAACTTCCCTAAAGTGATCAACATTGCGAGTTCTAAACGATCAACACCCAGAATAGTTTGAGTCATTGTCGTTGAGCTTTATATACACGCAATTTAGCTGGCAACCGAGTTCATAAAGCTGTTGTTTTGATGTTGCTGTTCCAGCATCAGCGTCAGTGCATCAGCGGGAATAGGACGGCTAATCAAATAGCCTTGAATGACATCGCAACCTTCATGTTTCAAAAAGTCGAAGTGTTCTTGCGTTTCTACGCCTTCCGCCACAACTTTCATGCCCAAGCTATGGCCCATCGCAAAAATGGCGCGGACAATGGCTTCATGTTTTGCATTTTGGCCAATGGTAAAGACAAACGATTGATCAATTTTAATAATATCAATCGGGAAATCGCAGAGATACGAGAGCGACGAATAACCCGTACCAAAGTCGTCTAGGGAAATTCTGATGCCGCGTGAGCGGATGCTTTCCAAGGTTTCGCCAACGGTAATACGATCTTCCATTAACGATGATTCGGTAATTTCTAGTTCTAAATCAATAGGATCAAGTCCTGTACTGATTAATACCCGATCAATAATATCCAGCAAATTACCGCGTTGCAGTTGTTGAGCAACGACATTAACCGAAGTGCAGATATGACCAAAACCTTGGTCGCGCCAAAACTTGGTCTGCCGACATGCTTTATCAAGGACAATTTCGCCAATTGCCGAAATTAGCCCCGCCTCTTCAGCGAGTGGAATAAATTGGCCAGGAGCCAGCAAGCCCATGGTTGGATGTTGCCAGCGCACTAGGGCTTCAGTGCCAATGATTTGATTGGTTTTTAAACACAACTTAGGCTGATAGTAGACAACAAATTCATCGCGGAAAATGGCTTTACGCAACGAGCTTTCCAGATTGACTTGCTCGACCGACACTGCCCGTACTTCCGAGCTAAAGAAGCGGGTAGTATTACCGCCCATGCGTTTGGCTTGTTGTAATGCTAAGTCGGCGTGGTTAATGAGAATCTGTAATTCACGGCCATGTTCGGGAAATAAGCTGACACCGATAGATGCGCCAAGCAATAATTCGTGCTCACCGATACGGAATGGCCGGCGTAACTGTTCAATAATGCTATCGCAGTAGCTTTCGATTTGTGAGCGACTGGTGTTTTGGTCGAGAATCAGCGTGAATTCATCACTGCCAACCCGCGCTAGCGTATTCACTTTTGCCGCACTGGTACTGATACGTTCAGCCACTTTCTTCAACAGTTCATCGCCTAGTTCATGACCCAAACTATCATTAATTGTGCGGAAACGATCTAGATCAATATAAATGAGTGCTACGGTTCGGTCTTGGTCACGGGCGCGCAAAATGGCGGTGTGCAGGCGATCACGGAATAAATTTCGGTTCGCCAAGCCTGTTAAACGATCATAGTTGGCCAGATATTTTAATTTTTCTTCCGCTTCTTTACGTTGTGTTAAGTCAGAGACAATGCCAACATAATGACTAATGGCATTTTCACCATTATGGACGGTGGTGATATGTAGCCATTGCGGAAACGTTTGGCCATTACGTCGATGTTCAACGAGTTCGCCTTGCCATTCATCATCCTGTTTCAGACGTTCAAAAATAGCGCGGTAACTGATTTCTTTGTCGCCTGTGGCATCAAGACTTTCGTCAAATAACGATTTGCCATGCAAGTCGGTATCGGTAAACCCAGTGATTTGGGTAAAACGAGGGTTGACGGATAAATAACGTAAATCATGGTCTAAAATATAAATACCTTCGGCAGCGTGTTCAAATACCGAAGCCGATAAGCGCAGCTTTTCTTCGGTTTCCCGTTCTGGGGTAATGTCACGGCGAGTGCCAATTAAACGCAAGGCATGGCCTTTTTCATCCCATGCGACGACCCGACCACTATCTTCCACCCATACCCAATGTCCAGCGCGATGCTGCATCCGGTAGCACACATCATAACTGGGTTTTTTCTTGCGTAAATGTTGCATCAGTGCGCGTTTTACTGAAGGGTAGTCATCGGGATGAATGATTTGTTGCATGTGCCCCATCAGGGCTTTTAGTTCCAGCTTGGAGTAACCGAGTAGCTGTTCAAAATTAGAGTGATAAATTTCGTTTGAGCTTAAATTCCAGTCCCATAGGCCAATACCTGCGGCATCAATGGCGAGTGTTAAGCGCTCCTGACTATTGCGTAAGGCGCGGTTAATGTCTGACAGTGCTAACGTCCGCTCACGGACTTTTTGTTCGAGGTTGAGATTAATTTCTTGTAGTTGGTTTTCGGTATGTTTACGGTCTTGTACTTCTTGCGACAGTTGCTGGTTAACCGACTCAACGGTGTTTTTCGAGTCTTCGAGAAAACGAATTAAGTCTTCATTGCGTAGCTGTAACCATAATGACTGATAACTCAAATCGCTTAAACGGCGACTAGCCAGCAACACAAAAAAGAAAAATAAACCGCCTACGCCCGCCAACACTGAGTTAATAGCTGAGGGTTCCAGCATTAATAGCGATAGCCCCGGCAAAATCGCGGCGACCGAAAAATAAGTAAAGGTTTCAAACCGACTGGCATAACTCGTTAATGCGGCTATTGCTTGCCAACTAATGAGGCACGCTAACAGGGCAGGGCGATAGAAATCAACCAACGTCCCCTGACTACTTGGAATGCTGGGCGTGAAAATAATGGCGGCAATACCCCAGATACTGCCCATGACACTTGCGCTTAAATTCATCGCCCGTTCAACGGCGAGTGGCGATTGTTGTTTCATTGACGCATGTAAATGCCGCATCAATACGGTACTAAAAGTAATACCAAACAGCGATAGCCAAAACCAAAGACGAATATGTAGCGCTGGAATCGTGACATCATCCCAATAAAGGATGCCAATAGTCACAACCGAAACGAACGAAATAAAGCTAAAAAACGGGAATTGCCCAAGCATTTGTTGGGTTTGTAGACGACCTAAGCGTTGTGCAATGCTATGAGCAGGAGAAGAAGTTGTTTGCACGTTTAAGTCAGTCGGCGAAATTTGCTGGCTGTCCCGATCCGTCATACTGTCAATGCTCCGCGTTTTCAACCATTAGTCATCAATTAAGATAAATCATGTGATGGGTTTATTTTTATAGGGAGACTCTATATCTACAGCCAACACCGTGTTGCATATTTCCCTTGCAGACACCTGCGTGTTGTTTCTAATCGACCAACAGACCGATGATTGCGTACATTGAGTCGTTGGCTTTGGCATAGTCCAATCATAGCCCTGCACTACGTGCCAAACAATAGTTAGTTTAATGAGTTAATTGTGTGGGTTTACTCGCTTTTTTTAATTCTAGAAAGAAATTCAACTATTGCAAGAAGTACAACCGCGTTGTTTGGTAGATGGCTATTTGGGCTGTATGACAACATTGTCATAAAATCGTCATAATCACTGACTACTATAGCATCATACCGTTACAGGACTGATGTGGGTATCTTTGTACGATAGATTCGTTCAGACCCTCGTTATGTTAAATCATCAGTCTTAAATTTCAACTCGTTGGAGAGTGTTATGAAGATTCAACCATTAGTTCTTGCTCTTGGTTTAAGTGTAGGGGCCGTTGCTGCCCATGCCGCTGTTGATGCAGGTATTCCAGCCTACGTGAAAACATCGGGTATTTCTGGCAATTTGTCCAGCGTTGGTTCAGATACGCTGGCTAACTTGATGACGTTTTGGGCGGAGTCTTACAAAAAAGAATATCCCAACGTAAACATTCAAATTCAGGCCGCGGGTTCTTCTACTGCGCCACCCGCATTGACTCAGGGTACTGCGAACTTTGGCCCGATGTCTCGGACGATGAAAGATAACGAAATTCAGGATTTTGAAAAGAAATACGGCTACAAGCCAACGGCTATTCCTGTTGCTGTTGATGCTTTGGCAGTGTTTGTACATAAAGATAACCCCATCAAAGGCTTATCCATGCCGATGGTAGATGCTATTTTCTCCAGTACCCGTAAATGTGGTTTCGAAAAAGATGCCAAAAAATGGGGTGATGCTGGTTTAACAGGGCCTTGGGCAGGTCGTGACTTCCAATTGTTTGGTCGTAACTCGGTATCTGGTACTTACGGTTATTTTAAAGAGCATGCGTTGTGTAAAGGTGACTTTAAATCCAACGTCAATGAACAACCAGGCTCAGCATCTGTGGTGCAATCAATCTCCAATTCGATTAACGGCATTGGTTACTCAGGGATTGGCTATAGTACGTCAGGCGTCAGAGCGATTCCGTTGAAAAATGAGAATGGCGAATTTGTGCCACCAACGGCAGAAAATGCGTTATCGGGTAAATATCCTCTAGCGCGTTATTTGTATATTTATGTCAACAAAAACCCGAAGAAGCCACTACAACCGTTAGAGGCTGAATTCGCGAAGTTGGTGTTGTCGAAGCAAGGTCAGGAAATCGTCGAAAAAGATGGTTACATTCCTCTGCCTGCGGCTGACGTCAAGAAAATTCGTGCCAAGTTAGGTTTGTAATACCTAGCTAAAAAAGGGGCTAATAGCCCCTTTTTTGTTCGAGAGAGTGTTTTTGCCGGTAACAATCGCTGATAATGCCGCGGTTCCCCATAATCTGAGAGTGCTATGAGTAAATCTGAGCGCATTCGCCTAGATCCCAAGATGATGGCTGCTTTAGACCGTCGTCGTCGTATCAAAGACAAAATCGCCAATGTCACCATTGCTTTTGGCGGTATTTTTGTTGTTGTCGCCATCGCGTTAATTTTCTTTTATTTACTGTTTGAAAGCTGGCCGTTGTTTAAACAAGCCCAGTTCGAGCAAGCGCATAGCTATAAAGCGGAATCCTCGGTTCAGTCCACATGGGTGGATATGGATGAATATAACGAAACGGGCATGCGTTTATCGGCAACGGGTGAAGTCACATTCTTTAGAGTCAGTGATGGCCAAAAAACCGGTAGCCAAACCTTAACTATCCCTAAAGGTGTCACGATTGCGGCTGTGCAGCGCAGTGCGGTGATTCAAGGGTTGGTGGGTGTCGGGCTGTCGAATGGTCAATTGATCGTCTTTAAACCGTATTACTCTGTCGATCACCAAGGCGAGCAGCGCGTTATTACCCCGTCAGTGGTTTTTCCTTATGGCGAGCAAGCATTAACGGTTGATGATAATAGTCAGCCTTTAACGCATTTTGCCGTACGCGATAACGATGGCCAATTGCAGGTGCTAGCGGCAACTCAGCAGCATTTATTGTGGCAAAAATTTAAAGCTCAAGCGGTTGCTGGTGCAAATGAAGGCTCAAGCCTTGGCCTAGGTGCGATGGGCGACGATAGTAGTGATGCCTCAGATACACCAAAAGTGTTCACGCGTGACACCAATATGGCCATGTCGATGGATGCGGCGCAAATAAGCCATGTTGTTATTGGTCAAGGTGCACGCTGGGCCTATGTCTTTACTCGTCAAAATGATGTCGCCGTGTTCAAAGTAGGCGAAGATGGCCCTGTGCTCTATCAGCAAACCAAAGCGGATACCCATGGTGCGCAAATTACGACGGTTGTGCCGCTACAAGGTGAAATCTCGTTGTTGGTAGGTGATAGCAAAGGCGTGATTAGCCAGTGGTTTTTGGTTCGCGACACCAATAGTGTTGAAGACAAATTCAGCTTGCAACGTATTCGCGGCTTTCAGTTAAGTGACTCACCAATTACCGTTATTGCGCCTGAAGCCAAACGAAAAGGCTTTGTCGCGGGTGATGCCAAAGGCGATGTTGGCTACTTCTATACTACATCTGAACGTACTCTTGGTATTCATCAGGCGGCAACGACTCCTATTACGGCGTTGTCTGTTTCTGCCCGCTCCGAAGGGGTCTTTGTCCAAGCACAAGATAGCGCCAGTTTCTGGAGTCTACATGCCGAGCATCCCGATATTTCGATGTCAGCAGCGTGGAGCAAGGTCTGGTATGAGTCTTATTCCGAGCCAACCTATACATGGCAGTCTACGTCTGGCAATGCCGATTTTGAGTCGAAAATGTCGTTGGTGCCATTAACCTTTGGTACGTTAAAAGCAGCTTTCTATGCCATGTTATTGGCCGCACCGCTGGCGATTTGTGGTGCGATGTACACTGCGATTTTTATGTCGCCATCGTTACGTACCAAAGTCAAACCCGCGATTGAGTTGATGCAGGCATTACCAACCGTGATTTTGGGCTTTTTGGCGGGTTTATGGCTAGCGCCAGTGATTGAAACTAGTTTGCCCGGCATCTTTAGTCTGTTGATTGTCACGCCGATCATTATTCTGCTCTGTGGTTTTGTCTGGGTACAAATTCCGCTCGAAAAGCGCAGCCGTATTCCTGATGGTTGGGCTCCAATTTTGCTGATCGTGCCGATTTTGCTGGGTGGTTGGGCGTCATTCGCGTTGTCACAACCGATGGAGTTGGCCTTGTTCGGTGGTGATATTCGCCACTGGTTGATCGAAACAACAGGTTTGAAGTTTGACCAGCGTAATGCCTTGATTGTGGGCTTGGTGATGGGCTTTGCTGTGATTGCGCCGATTTTCTCGATTGCTGAAGATGCGTTATTTGCCGTGCCCCGCCATTTGACCAATGGTTCGTTAGCGTTAGGCGCGACCCAATGGCAGACCTTAATGCGTGTCGTGTTGCCGACTGCGTCTCCCGGTATTTTCTCGGCAGTGATGATTGGTTTTGGTCGTGCAGTAGGCGAGACAATGATCGTGCTGATGGCGACAGGTAATACGGCGGTCATGGAATGGAACATCTTTGAAGGTATGCGTACGCTGTCAGCCAATGTCGCCGTCGAAATGGGCGAGGCAGAAGTGGGTTCGACGCATTTCCGAGTCTTGTTCCTGTCGGCGCTGGTGCTGTTTGTTTTAACGTTTGTACTGAATACGGCAGCAGAAGTTGTGCGTGCCCGTCTTCGTAAAAAGTACGGTTCTTTGTGAGGCTTTATCCATGAAAGTACGCGAATATTTCAAAAGCGGCGATGCTTGGGTGTGGCTCAATGCTGGAGCCGTCGCCGTCTCGCTGATTATGGTGATTGGTATTTTGGGCTTGGTGGCGATACGTGGTTTAGGCCACTTTTGGCCAGCCGATGTCTTGCAAAGCCAATATGACGATCACGGTACGATGCAAACCATCATTGGCGAAGTCTATGACGAGAAAATCGATACCGCGCAGCGTTTACGCGAGTCGGGTGTTGACATTCCTGCTCATGTTGACACTGTCACCCGTTATTCGATTAAACAGGGTAATCGCGACATTACCGGTCAGGACTTTCGCTGGGTGTTGGCGCGTAACATGAGTCAACAACAGTATCCTGAAGATATTGTGGCGTTGGAGCGTTATGAGTGGGGCAGTTTTTATGGTCGCTTAAAATCGGTCAAAGAAAACGGCACGGTGATTGCGGAAGGCACGAAGGCTTGGGACGAATTATTACAGCGTGTTGCCCGCAGCAATAATTTCCATGACCAGATCGCGGTGATCGAAAAAGGCGAAATTGGCCGTATCAACTATCAATTAGAAAAGCTGCGTTTGGAAGAGCGTAAACTGGAATTAAAAGGTCAGTTGAACGATGCCACGCGTGCCGAATTAGCAACGCGCCGTGACAGCGAAAATAAGAAATATGACGTACTGAAAGGCCACTTAGAGCAGTTGACGCATGAAATGTCGCGCGATAGTGCCGTGTTTGTCGTTGCCGATGGTAGCGAAAAAGAATTGCCGTTAAGCAAGATCGTCACCGCTCGTCAACCGAATGCGATGGGTGTGGGCGCGAAATTAGCAGCCTATGTCCATAACGTCTGGTCGTTTTTAAGTGATGATCCGCGTGAAGCCAATACCGAGGGCGGGGTTTTCCCAGCCATTTTCGGCACCGTGCTGATGGTGTTAATGATGACTATTATCGTCACGCCGCTAGGTGTTATTGCCGCCATCTATTTACGCGAATATGCACGCCAAGGCTTTATTACCCAAACCTTGCGTATCGCCGTCAATAACTTGGCTGGTGTGCCGTCGATTGTTTATGGTGTTTTTGGTCTGGGCTTTTTTGTCTACTTTTTGGGTGGCAATATCGA
>CANBZV010000094.1 GCA_947373945.1 Moraxellaceae bacterium | reverse complement strand
CAATCCATTCCCCGACGACTTTAAGGTAAAAGATCATGCGCGGCTTATATGTCATTACCGATAGCGTATTGCTAGGAGACTCATTGGTGCCCGCTGTTGAAGCCGCCTTAATAGGTGGTGCAACTATCGTGCAATACCGTAATAAATCGACTGACCATAATCGGCGTTTAAGCGAAGCACAGGCATTATTAAAGCTTTGTCGTGGGTATAATCGCCCGTTACTGATTAACGATGATATTGAGTTGGCTGAGACAATTGGCGCTGATGGCGTGCATTTAGGTCGTACTGATGGCTCTATTGCCTTTGCCCGTCAACGCTTGGGCGTAAATGCCATTATCGGGGCGACCTGCCATAACTCGTTAGATTTTGCGCGCCAAGCGGCTGAAGAAGGTGCCAATTATTTAGCGTTTGGCGCTTTTTATCCTTCACATACTAAACCCAACGCCAGTGTCGCCGAGCTAAGTATTTTGCACTTCGCCCACCAGTTTGGCTTGCCTTTAGTTGCTATTGGCGGCATAACCTTAGAAAATGCCCCACCGTTAATTCGCGCTGGAGCTGATTGTGTGGCGGTCATAAACGATATTTTTGGCCAGCCGATCAACGACATTCGCCAACGTGCTGAGTCATTTAGCCAATTGTTTGTAGAGTGATTAATAATGAGTCGTAATCAAGAATTGTTTGCTGCTGCCTGTCGTCATATTCCCGGTGGCGTCAACTCACCTGTACGCGCTTTTAAAGGCGTTGGTGGCACACCAGTATTTATCCGCAAAGGCCAGGGTGCTTATTTGTGGGATGCTGATGGTAAGCAATACATTGATTATATTGGCTCATGGGGGCCAATGATTGTTGGTCACTCCCACCCCGCCATTGTCAAAGCGGTACAAGAGGCCGCCATTGATGGTTTAAGTTTTGGCGCACCAACCGAAGCCGAAATTCTGATGGCTGATAAAGTCTGCGCGATCATGCCGTCCATGGACATGGTACGTATGGTCAGCTCGGGCACCGAAGCGACGATGAGCGCGATTCGCTTGGCGCGTGGATATACCAAACGCGACAAACTATTGAAATTTGAAGGCTGTTATCACGGCCATGCTGACTCGTTATTAGTCAAAGCGGGTTCGGGTTTATTAACATTGGGCGTGCCAACGTCTTTAGGTGTGCCTGCTGATCTCGCTAAACATACCCTGACACTGCCGTACAACGATAGCGAGGCGCTCAAGCAACTGTTTGCGCAACTGGGTCACGAGATTGCCTGTGTCATTGTTGAGCCTGTCGCTGGCAACATGAATTGTGTGCCGCCCAAAGTAGAATTTTTACAAACCATGCGCCAGCTCTGTAGTGAATATGGCGCTGTGCTGATTTTTGATGAAGTGATGACCGGCTTCCGCGTTGCTTTAGGTGGCGCACAAGCGTTGTATAACATCACGCCAGATTTAACTTGTTTAGGTAAAGTGATTGGTGCTGGTTTACCCGTTGGTGCTTTTGGTGGCAAACGTGAAATTATGGAATGCATTGCACCGTTAGGTGGTGTTTATCAGGCCGGTACGTTGTCGGGTAATCCGTTAGCGATGCGTGCGGGTTTGGCGATGTTTGAACTAATCAGCCAACCCAGCTTTTATACCCAGCTCAGTGCTAATCTCGGCAAACTCTTAGCCGGTTTACGTGAACGCGCGCAAGCGGCAGGCATTCCCTTTACTACGACTCAAGTCGGTGGCATGTTTGGCTTATATTTTAGTGATAAAGCAGACATTAGCTCCTATGATGATGTGATGGCGTGTGATGTTGAGCGTTTTCGTGAGTTTTTCCATTTGATGCTGGATGCGGGAATTTATCTCGCCCCTTCCGCATTTGAAGCAGGTTTTATCTCCAGCGCTCATGGGGAAGCCGAAATTCAAGCGACACTGGATGCCGCTGAACGAGCCTTTGCCCAACTTAGCTCACGACCTTAAGGCAGATTATGTTGAGGCCAGTCTCCAGACTCATCGCCCGATTACAGCGCAAGCCATTAGCTACGGCTATCGGCTTATCATTAGTGGTACATTTTGCGCTATTGTGGGATGGGGAATGGGAGTGGCCTGACTTTAGCCCTAACTCGCCTGACGAAGTGTTATCAAAGAAAAAAGCCGAGTCAATTCCACGCGTCAAATTGAACATCAAACCACCTGCGCGCCCTAAACCGCAACTAGGTGCAGCCATTGTTACCATTATTGAAGAAACACCTCCTTCTGCCGAAAAAATAGCACCTGCCAAACCCAAACAACCCAAGAAAAATGCCGCTGCTAAAAAGCCCAAAACGGACAAACCCGAAGAACCCATTAATGGTGACAACTTGGCGGCACACGGTAATGCACCACCCGACAAGCCGTTGACCGATAATTCATCCAGCAACCAAAACAGTGAAAAAGCGATTCCATTAGGCGACAATTTGCCACCACCACCCGAAGAGCTATCTAACAAATCAACACCCGTGAATGAACCTCCACCCGCTTTTCCAGTCGAAATTCATGCACTGTTAAAAGCCTCATTCAAAGGCATTGGTGTTGATATTAAACAGACATGGCGTATGGAAGGCGAGCGCTATAGCATTGATAATGAAGCCAAAAAAATGGTCTTTACTGCTCGCATGATGAGCGAAGGTACGGTATCTAATAGTGGCATTAGCCCTGAACATTATCGAATGTACATCAACAACAAATTACATAGTTTTGCTGATATTGACAAAACTACCAGCAGTATTCGTTTCGGCAAAGCTAATGACGTCAAATACACCAGTATTCAAAGCGACATCCAGGATATTGCCAGTTTACCCTTCCAAATGGCCGTTAGTTTTACCGGTGTCGAAAGCCGACAAATGCAAGTCACCTCGGGGAGTTCCGTATACAGCATCGAACTCAAGCTACTGTCTGAAGAAATGCTCAAATTGCCTGCAGGCGTTATTAAAACCTTACACTTGCAAGGCCAACGCACTAATTTGAGTACAGGCTTGGCGCAACAAGGTTACGATGTCTGGCTAGCACCTGATTACCGCAATTTCCCAGTGAAATTTCGAGGCCCGACAAGCAAAGGTGACATCATGGAATACAGCCTGAAATCGCTGAATTTTGAAGGACAAACGGTATTAGGTAAAAATTTGAAGACTGAGCCGGATAGCCCCGACACCGGTGAAATTCCTAAAGAGCTGTTAGATCATATTCAGCCGCCCGCAACTGAGACTAAACCAGCGCTTGATGTAGGTGAAGACGCGCCTTAAAACGCCGAAAAAATCTATCCTTCTGTCTTTAAGGCTGCGCTAAGACTGTTAGCTTTATAATGGCTCATCTAAAAACTAACCGAGAAGCGTGATGAATCTAGCTAAACATGCCCTTCCGATGTTTCTTGGCCTTTGTGCTCTCAGCAATCAAAGTGTCGCCGACACACCCACTGACTTACTGAAAAACTATCAACAACTAGCCAAAACCGACAATGCTGCGTTTGTCAGCTTTAATGCTGCGCGCGGTCAACAATTTTTTAACAGCAAACACGGTAATGACTGGAGTTGTTCAAGCTGCCATACCACCAACCCAAAACAATTGGGCAAACACGATCTCACCGGACGCACCATTCAACCGATGGCACCGATTGCCAACCCGCAGCGTTTTACTGATTTCGCCAAAAGTGAAAAATGGTTCCGCCGTAACTGCAAAGATGTTTTAAGCCGAGAGTGTAGCGCGCAAGAAAAAGGCGATGTGATTAGTTATTTATTGTCGATTAAATAGAGTTCCCGTTATGAAGAAATTAATGTACGTGTTGGCAAGCAGCTTGTTATTAGCGGCAGGATTAACGACTGCTGACGATCATAGTAATGGTAAATCGCCTATTGATGCCACCTATAGTGCTGAATGCGGCAGTTGTCATGTGCCCTATCCTACACGTCTGCTATCCGCGAACGAATGGCAAAAAATCACGTCACGCTTAGATAAACATTTTGGTGTAGATGCTTCCGTTGATGTCGCCACCTTAAAAAAACTCGATCAATATTTAATGGGCAATAGCGCCAGCACCGACCGCACCACCGCAACGGGCGACAAACTACCACGCATCACCGAAAGCCGTTGGTTTATTCATGAACATAGTGAAGTTGCACCACAAGTCTGGAAACGACCGAACGTTAAATCACCGTCGAACTGTAGTGCTTGCCATCAGAATATGAATCTGCGTCGGGCTTATTAACATGAGGAGCTAAGCTCATGGCCAGCAAAATTTTAGTCTGGGATTTACCTACGCGCGTCTTTCACTGGCTACTGGTGATTAGTTTTGCCGGTGCTTATTTAACAGCAGAATCTGAGCGCTTACAGCTGATTCATATCACCTTGGGTTACACGCTCGCGGGTTTAATTGCTTTTCGCTTATTGTGGGGCATATTTGGTACATGGCACGCGCAATTTCGGCATTTTTCCCCGTCAGTGACGCGGTCTTGGCAATATGCACTGTCGCTGATTGGCAAAGCGCAAGCACCTCATTATGTTGGTCATAATCCTTTGGGTGCGTTGGCGATTTATGTGCTTTTGCTGTTGGGCATTGCTGTTTCTTTTACGGGTTATGCCTATCTACAAGAGTTCGGTGGTGAGTGGATGGAAGAAGGACACGAGATAGTGGCTAGTGCCATGCTAGCTTTAGTAGCGTTGCATATTGTTGGCGTGATTATTTCGAGTTTTGCTCATCAGGAAAACCTGATTCGCGGTATGGTTGATGGTAAAAAAACGGGCGAACCTGCCCAAGCCATAAGCTCATCATTTAATGCAGTTGGATTATTGCTGTTGATCGTCGTTGCTGGCTTTTGGCTGTTGGCTTATACCGAACCTGCGATGATTGGTTTGGTAAGTGAGTAGGCTGCGTTAAATCGAGGAAGGTTCACCTTAATCATATCTTTATAACAAAATTGTCTGAGTGTTACTTTTTCATTCTTACGGAAAAAGATTAACATCCTAAGCTCTGAAAATCATAATTTTTCTTGGCATTAGGTCTAACAAATGAAACTAGAATCATTAGCACTACATCATGGCTACACTTCCGAAGCAACAACTAAAGCAGCGGCTGTGCCTATTTATCAAACCACGTCTTATACTTTTGACGACACCCAACATGGCGCAGACTTATTCGATTTAAAAGTCGCGGGAAATATTTATACGCGCATTATGAATCCGACCACTGCGGTACTAGAACAACGTCTAGCGCAAATTGAAGGCGGGATTGGTGGTTTAGCCGTTGCATCAGGCATGGCGGCAATTACCTATGCAATTCAAGCAATTGCGAGTGCAGGCGACAATATTGTCAGTACCAGTCAATTATACGGTGGCACATATAATTTATTTGCCCACACTTTCCCTCGTCAAGGTATTGAAGTCCGCTTTGCCTCTCATGACGACTACGAGGCATTTGACCGTTTGATTGATGATAAAACTCGTGCCGTGTTTTGTGAATCTATTGGTAATCCTGCTGGTAATATTGTTGACTTGCAAAAATTAGCGGCTATTGCTCATAAACATGGCGTACCGTTGATTGTTGATAATACTGTTGCCACGCCTGTTTTATGTCGTCCTTTTGAACATGGCGCAGATATTGTTGTTCATTCGCTGACTAAATATATTGGCGGTCATGGCACAACGATTGGAGGCATTATTATTGATTCAGGCAAGTTTGATTGGGTCGCCAATAAAGCCCGTTTTCCTGTCTTAAACGAACCAGACCCGTCCTATCACGGCGTCGTTTATACTGCCGCTTTGGGTGCTGCTGCGTATATTGGCCGTTGTCGTGTTGTTCCCCTACGTAATACAGGTGCTGCCCTTGCGCCTCATAGCGCGTTTTTATTATTACAAGGCTTAGAAACCTTAGCTTTGCGTATCGAAAGACATTGTTCTAATGCTTTAACGGTAGCCAAATACTTAGAGGCACATCCAGACGTTTTATGGGTGAATTACGCCGCATTACCCAATAGCAGTTACTACGCGACTAGCCAAAAAATCACCGGCGGTCATGCGTCTGGCATATTAAGTTTTGGTATTAAAGGTGGCAAAGAAGTCGGTGGAAAGTTTATTGATGCATTACAAATGATTTTACGTTTAGTCAATATTGGTGATGCCAAATCATTAGCATGTCATCCTGCATCCACAACTCATCGCCAGTTAAATGAAGATGAATTAAAACGTGCAGGTGTTTCTGAAGATATGGTCAGAATTTCGGTTGGGATTGAACATATTGATGACATTATTGCTGATATTGAACAGGCCTTGGCTAAAGCCGTAGCGTAAGCTCCTAACACCTGCCCCATTGTAAGCGTTTATGATGGGGCTTTATTATCTGTCGTATTATCCAGAATATATTAATTTAAGTTCGATAACGCACTGAATCCTCAAGCCAATTGAAAGATATTAAATGCTACGTTTAATGACGCACACTACGCTTATTGTTGGCTTATACCAAACCTGCGATGATCGGCTTGGTGAGTGAGTAGTTGCCAGTCGAAAACATGGGTAGGCTGCGGCTTTAGCCCAGCAACCCAAAAATAATGGCTTGATAAGGGAAGCTGCACATAAAAAAATATATTTAAAAACAATAAACTAAGCTGGGCAAGATGCCCAGCCTACGCTTGCTACCTATGCTCTCTGTACCAGATGAACGAAGGTAGCAACACTATCTGTTCAAATAGAATAAACGCTTACATCCCCGCCAATTTCAAACGATTCAACTGCTCGCGATAAACGGCTTTTGGGTCAGTGGTAAGAGCGCGCAAACCAAAAAGATGATTCATAAAGTCGATATGGTTCATCGCGTAGTTGTCGCGAATCACCTTCCCCACATGCGCACTACAACGGCCAACGAAACCATCGTTATCCGCACCATTGAAAGCTAAAGAGACAATCTTCACGATGGGATCCAGCGGATCAAGCATATTGGTTGTTGGCGAAGTCCCCGCAAAAGAGAAGTATTTAACTCCGTTCACCTCATAGGCTCCTTCACCACAAGCGGTGGTTGGCATGGCTTGCGGAAACTTGGCGGTAAATGCTGCCGAGCCAGCGGTACTCAACGACACTAGGCTATTATTCGCGCTCACGCCTAGCCCCTGACTGCTGCCCCCCGTGAGATAGTTCAACGCCGTGCCTGCTGCTTGAATCACTTGTGTACCAATCGCACCAATTTTGCCGCCATTAACAATCAAGTCTGCCAGTGGCGCACCCTTGGCTGGCGTTGCCATGGTCGTCACTGAGGCTACTTTTGACGGAATCATCGCCGCGACATAACGCACCGAATGACCACCGTGGCTATGACCAATTAGATTAACTTTGGCGGCACCGCTAATGGCCAAAATGTCATTCACTTGCTTCAACAACTGTTCGCCACGCACTTCCGAGCTTTCTAGCCCCGACACCTGGGTAACGTAGACCGAAGCACCATTGCTACGCAAATCGCTAGGGATTTGATACCAGTAGTCGATCACGCCTAACATTTTATCCCAGCCAAACATACCATGCGCCAGCACGACCGGATATTTAGTTTGAGCGTATGTGTTAGCAGCCTGCGCCTGAATACTGGACAGGCACAAAGCCAGACTGGTAGCCATAATAATTTTTTTCATGTGTCACCCTGCTTGATTTAAGTTTTTGTTTTAAGCCTGACAGCGCTATCACTAGCTCCTTGTCAGGTGCTAGTAGGATAATGGCCGCTTTGGTATAGTCCAAACACCAAAAAGGACAAACCGAACCACAAATAAGGCCATTCAGATATAAACTAGGCGGGAAATGACAAGACTTTCATCGGAATTATATCAATAGAATTAATAGCCACGTTAAAATAGCGGTACTCATAAGGGCTATTGAATAATGACAACAATAATATGGCCACCGCATAACAACACCGAAAACTTTGCCATGACGGGCATGGTCTCCGCTTTTCTTATTCGTCACGCGTTGCACTTAGGCCGCAAGCTGGGCGTATCTGTTGATCCTTTAATGGATCAAGCAGGAGTCACCGAAGCCGATCTCAATCCGCAAGATGGCTGGGTGCGACAAGATGTTTTAGAACGATTACTGCTGCGCTCACTCGCACACTGGGCAGATCCTGTGGTCAGTCTGAGGCTGGTGCTGTCGATGGAACCCGCCATGATGGGCGTGGTCGGCTATATCATGCAATGCTGTCCCACACTAATGGATATGCAGCAAGTTATCACCGAGTTTGGCGGATTGGTTTCCACCTTACATGCCCCCTATATGACTCATGAGCCAGGTGCCTCACTTTGGTGTGTGGATGTACGCTCCAGTGAAGAGCCTTTTGTTCGCCACAGTGTAGAAGGTTATCTGGCCGCCTGTGCAATGCTGATTCGACGCCAGTGTCCCGACGCCTTACTAGCTGTGCGTTTCCGCCATGCCCCCACTCTTCATGGTGATACGCCACATCCCATCTACCATAAGGCATTTCCCTGCCCAGTAACCTTCAGCGAACCTCAGTCGGCGTTGGTAGTCAACCCGCACTATTTGAACCAGCCTTTGCCTTATTCAGACCCCCATATCTACGAATCGTTGCGTATGCAAGCGCGAACCATGATGAAACATCTTGGCTCCGAACCGCGTTTGGCTGATCGTGTTAAAGACACGCTACGTCAGTTGATGGCAACAGGCGCCACCTCTCGCGAGGCCGTCGCTGACGCAATGAACATCAGCACTCGGCACTTACACCGACTATTGCAAGAGCAAGGCAGCCATTACCAGTCCATTCTGGATGAACTGAGGTCTGAGCTGGCGCACAAATACCTGCTGCAACCAAACTCTAGCCTCGAAGACATCGCCACCCTGCTCGGCTTCAGTAATGCCAGCTCATTTTCGCGCTGGTTTCGTCACGAAACCGGAATGACGCCACTGGATTTCCGTCGAGAAACCATCAACGACTGAAGCAATATTGGGAAAATTAAACAACATTAGCTGGGGCTAGCCCCAGCCTACAAAACGCAACAAGACTTAATCCGCAGTCGCAACAGCAGCCGACTTAATAGGCATCACGCTGTTAGCTTGCTGACACTTCACCCAACGATAATCATCGACCTTCACTTTGCGTGTTTCCAGCCAATAACGCCATGTTGACCACGGCCAAATAGTAAAGTTTTTACCACCTTCTTGTTGATACCAGCTCAAACAACCCGAATCCCACACCGTACCTTGCAAATGCGCTTGCACATTATCATTAAAGGCTTTTTGCACTTCGGGCTTCACATCCAAATAATCCGCATTTTTCTCTTTTAAGGTGTTCAAACAATCCAAGATGTAATGCACTTGTGCTTCAATCATAAAAATAATGGAGTTATGACCCAAGGCGGTATTTGGCCCCACTAATTGATGCAAGTTAGGAAAACCAGTAACACTGACGCCATAATACGCTTCGGCGCCGTCTTTCCAGTCTTTCATCAAATCATGGTTAGGCAAGCCTGTACACGGGAAGTCCTTCATGTAGATACGCGGATCAACA
>CANBZV010000093.1 GCA_947373945.1 Moraxellaceae bacterium | reverse complement strand
GATACACCTTCTTCATGGTGAATATCGACCGGAATACCGCGACCATCATCGGTCACGGTAATCGATTCATCGGTATGAATAACGACATTAACTTCCGAGCAATAACCCGCCAATGCTTCATCAATGGCATTATCGACGACTTCAAACACCATGTGATGCAAGCCTGAACCATCATCAGTATCGCCAATATACATTCCCGGACGCTTCCGTACTGCATCTAAGCCACGTAAGACTTTAATACTGGACGAATCATAGTTATTACCGTCGGTCATGTTTTTTCCTCAACAAAGAATAGGGTTTAGCCGCTTTTTATTGCCAACAAATAAATTATTGCCGCCAGCAAAGCACCCTTTAAATAACAATACAAACCAGCTTCATCTCACTGCGCAACAGCAGCAGATGTCTGCGGGATAATCTCACCATGTTCCACGTGAAACAATTTGGCCTGATTATCCAATTCATACAACATCGGCCAGACGCTATCGGCCTCAACTGCCGTTATTAATACTTGCGCATCCAGACGCCACAAATGACTCAGCAGTCGAGCGCGGGCAATGACATCCAACTCGGATGCCAAATCATCTAGTAACACGACACAAGACTTGGCCTGTGTTTTTAAATACTCTACTTGCGCCAATTTTAACGCACAAACCAACAGTTTCTTTTGACCCCGCGATAATACCGCTTCTACCGACCCCAAGTCTGTTTTAAGTCGTAAATCTGCACGATGAGGCCCTATCTGGGTATGGCCACGCTCCCTATCCTTAAAACGCGATTCTGCCAGTTGTGCGCTAAAGTCTTTTTCAACATCAAAACCAGCAACATAGTCAACTGATACCTTAATCTGCGGCAACAGCAACGCCATCGCGTTTTGTACAAAAAACAACCAATCATTAATCACAGTAAAGCGAAGCTGATGTAATGAAAGGGCGCTGATCGCCATTTCCTGTTCCCAAACACGCCACTCCGCATCATCAACCGAGGCGATTTTTAGCAGCGCATTACGTTGAGACAACGCGCGCTGATAACGTAACCATATTTTATAAAACGAAGGTTCCACGTGGAACACTAACCAGTCAAACAATTGGCGACGCTGTTTACTACCACCGTCAATTAAATCTAGGCCTTCAGGGTGAATCAGTTGCACCGGTAAATCATGTGCCAATTCAGCCATGCTGCTAACCAAAACGCCATTACGTTTTAATACTTGGCCACCCGCAATATCTTTACTAATACCTAATTGCTGACCATTGACGAGCAATGAAAATACCGTACAAGACTGTTGACCATCTTGAATAACTTTACGAATTTGAGCAGTACGAAATGAACGCCCTAGCGCTAATAAATGCACTGACTCTAACAGTGAGCTTTTACCACTACCATTCATGCCACAAAATAGATTCAATCGTGACAGCGATAAACTACACGGCTGCAAATTACGCACGCCAGTAATGTTTAATCGCTGTAACATGAGATAAAAATCAGAGACGCATCGGCATCACCACATAGACCGCGTCTTGATTATCGGTTTCCTGTACCAAAATCGACGCATTCGCATCACTTAAAATCAATTTAGTGTTAGTGCCTTCTAAAACATTCAGCACATCCAACAAATACTGAACATTAAACGCAATTTCCAAATTATCGCCTTGATATTCAATCGCCAGTTCTTCGCGTGCTTCTTCTTGCTCAGGATTATTGGCCTGAATACATAACTCATTGTTTTGTAAAGTAAAACGTACGCCTTTGTATTTCTCATTAGTCAAAATTGCCGCACGCTGCAACGCTTGACGAAAATCTTCATGGCTAAGCAAAACAATTTTATCGCCGCCACGAGGTAACACGCGTTGATAATCAGGGAACTTGCCGTCAATCAATTTCGAGGTAAACGAAACGGAACCTTCAATTGTACTCTCATCATCCTTCTTCTTGCCAGAATGAATTGGTAACGTCACTTGCAGGTGATTATTGCCAAACGTCAAATGCAAAGTACTGTCGTCGTCACTCAACAAGCGCTGCAATTCCTGCACACCTTTACGAGGCACAATCACTTGTACCTTGTCACTAGCTTCCGCTTCGGCCGCAGCATCAAACAATGCCATACGATGACCATCGGTAGTCACGGTACGCAATTGATTATTGCTAACTTCAAACAGCATACCCGTCAAATAATAACGCACATCTTGCTGCGCCATCGCAAAACCGGTTTTTTCAATCAGACGTTTCAAATTACGCTGGCTAATATTAAGCGAAAAAGCACCTGCATCTTCTTCCAAGCTCGGAAAGTCTTGCGCTGGTAAAGTCGCCAATGAAAAGCGGCTACGGCCAGACTTGATGATCAGCTTCTGCTCATCAACACTTAATTCTATATTCGCGCCCACAGGCAAAGATTTACAGATATCCAATAACTTACGACAAGGAATAGTAATTGCGCCAGTTTCAGCCAATTGTTCTGCAGTGAGCTTTTGTGTCGCCACTAATTCAACTTCTAAATCGGTGCCGGTAAAAGAAATTTCATCAGCTTGCACACGTAATAATACATTAGCCAAAATAGGCATGGTGTGTTTGCGCTCAACGACACCAGCGACTTGTTGTAATGGCTTTAATATTTGATCGCGACTAATAGATAATCTCATGGTGTATCCTCAACCGTGTAATGAGCGAATTAAATTGTGATAATCTTCAGCGATTTCTTTATCCAATCTACGAAGTTCTTCTACTTTTTCACAAGCATGAATCACTGTGGAATGATCGCGCCCTTCAAATGCCAAACCAATATCAGGAAAACTATTACCCGTTAATTCGCGTGATAATGCCATCGCTATTTGCCGAGGACGAGCATAAATTCTTAAACGTTTATGGCCAGTTAATTCTCGCAAAGGAATACGATAATATTCGGCAACAATTTTTTGAATGCTATCGATATTAACTTGACGCGCACGCACCGCTAAAACATCTTTTAACGCATGTTTAACAATATCAAGATCAATTGGTTTACCTTGAAAGCGCGCTGTGGCAATAACCTTGTTTAACGCACCTTCCAACTCACGGACGTTTGCCTGAATATGCTGAGCAATAAATAAAGCAGCCGGTTTTGGCAGCTCCATTTTATTAATTTCAGCTTTTTTACGCAAAATACCGACCCGCGTTTCGAGATCGGGTGGCTCTAATTCAACTGCCAAACCCCAGGAAAAACGGGATTTTAGCTGTTCATCCAGATCAGGAATTTCTTTAGGATAACGATCCGAGGTCAAAATAATCTGACCTTTAGTTTCCAATAACGCATTAAAGGTATAGAAAAACTCTTCCAAACTCGCGCCTTTGCCTGCTAAAAAATGAATATCATCAATCAATAGCAAGTCCAGAGACCGGCAAGATTTTTTAAACTCATCTATGGCACCACGCTGTAGCGCCGAGACAAAACCACCGACAAACTTTTCAGACGTCAAATACAAAACACGGGCGTTACGCTTCGAGGCCAGCACCGCATGACCTACAGCTTGCATTAAATGCGTCTTACCCAAACCCGTCGAACCGTATAAAAACAGCGGATTATGGCCAGCATCACCCAGTTTGCTTACGACATTCTGACAAGCAGCATACGCCATTTGGTTGGCTTTACCCTGAACAAAATTCTCAAAAACAAAGCGTTCATTGAGCGATGTTTTTGGTTTGTTCACCACCAAAGGCGGCGGGGGAGGGGGGGTAACCAAGCGTGGTTCTTCTACACGGACCAGTCTTGTGCCAACTTCCAACGACACTTCACTTACCGAACCCTGACTCACATCAACGACTAATAACTGGATACGATCCAGATATTTTTCAGCAATATGTTTACGAAAAAAAGGATTAGGAGCAAGCAAGCGTAGCGTTGTGCCACTTTCTTCAACTTGTAGAGGACGAATCCACATACCAAACAAGTTAGCTGGCATCTCGTTTTGTAGACGGTCAAGACACTGTGCCCAGATCATCTTTCATCTCCATGCCATCAAAAAGGCTCATCATTGTACGCAACCTCACCCCACTTGTCAGCTCAAAATAGCGCAAAACAGCAAAAATCAACGGGGATAACTCTGTGGATAACCATTGTGGATATCCCATTAATATCTGTGGATAAATCCGGTGATAACTTTCAACCCAGAACTATCCACAATCTATCCACAGCATTGTCTACATGATATGTTTTTGATTTAAAACGCTAAATTGTACTTATCCCCAGAAATTCATCACCCCTACTATAAATTCTAAATTTAAATTCGAATTTAAAATTTCAAATTTATTATGACCGGCTGAATAAGCTGTGGATAAGTTGAAATTGAGTCCCTGACTTTCTCTGCTAATAGATGATTTATCGTTTGACAGGTTGTTGCCTAATACATAGAATGACCGACTTTTCGAAAGTGGCCTGATTCTGGCCTGTTAACTGAGTAAAAATGATGAAGCGTACCTTCCAACCTAGCGAAATCAAACGCAAACGCACTCACGGTTTCCGCGCTCGTATGGCCGACAAAAATGGCCGTGCTGTATTGGCTCGTCGTCGTGCTAAGGGCCGTAAGCGTTTAACAGTGTGAATCTGGTTAAACCCTATCTCTTTCGGCCTGAGCAACGTATACGCACTAGCGCAGGTTTTCAGGCCGTTTTTGATAGTTCTGTTTGTAAAGTGGCTTTGCCACAGTATCTTGTGTTGGTTCGTGCCAATACCGAAAACAAAGCGCGTCTAGGTTTTGTTATAGCACGAAAAAAAGTACGATTTGCAGTTGCCCGCAATCGTATCAAACGTGTGGTGCGCAATAGTTTTCGTTTGCATCAATACGATTTGCCCGCCGTCGATATCGTGTTTATTGCGCGGCAAGGTTTAGATGATTTCATTAATAATGAACTTGAAAAAGCCTTGAGCAAGACATGGCAACAAGTGAATCGTCGATACCAAGCCTCTCTCAAGGCGACTCATGAAAATCCTGCTGCTCGTGCCCATTCGCATCTACCGATACGCACTTAGTCCGCTTATGGCAGGACGTTGTCGCTTTACACCTACCTGTTCCGCTTACGCCGAAGAAGCCATTCTTCATCATGGTGCCTTAAAAGGCGGTTATTTAGCATCTCGACGTATCTTACGTTGTCATCCTTGGGGCGGCAGTGGCTATGACCCTGTGCCAGATTCTTTCTCTTGGTCACCTGTGGAAAAATGACTATGCAATGGGCTCGTAACCTAATTTTAGTCGCCTTAGCTATCGTTAGTTATTTACTAATTTTAGCATGGCAAAAAGACTATGGCAGTACCTCCGCTAGTTCATCGGCAGACAGTGCGATTAATCGTAGCGTCGACGTTGCCAAAGCAACAGATGTACCCACTACTGCAGCTAGTAGCAATTCTGATGTGCCTGTCGTGGCAGCACCTGTTGCGGAAGCTGCGCTAGCGACACCGGTTGCCCCATCAACGGCATTGATTCATGTTAAAACTGATGTCCTTGATTTACAGATTGATCCGCTTGGTGGTGATGTCGTTAGCTTGTCTTTGCCTACGTATACCAAAACGGTAGATGGTAAAGAAGCGTTTGATTTACTCGAAAATAATCGTCAGCGTGTTTTTATTGCCCAGTCAGGTTTAATTGGTGCCAATGGCCCTGATGCCAATGCCGAAGGCCGTCCTTTATATCAAGCCGCTAAACGCGATTATGTTTTGGCTGATAATCAGCAAAGCTTAGAAGTGCCATTAGTTTTTACCGATAAAAATGGCGTAGAAATTCAAAAGGTTTTTACCTTTAGCAAAAATAAATACGATATTGCAGTGCGTTATAATGTGATTAATCGCAGTCAAACATCTTGGCAAGGATTAATGTTTGCGCAGTTAAAACGTGATAACAGTCAAGATCCAAGTAATGAACATCATAGTAGTTTTGGTATGTCTACTTATTTGGGTGGTGCTTGGGGTACAACCGAGAAAAACTATAATAAGTTAAAGTTTGATAAATTTAATGACGAAGCGTTAAAAGAGTCAGTCAAAGGTGGTTGGGCAGCAATTGTTCAGCATTATTTTGTTGCCGCATGGATTCCAGATGCTAATAGCACGAATCATTTAACCAGTCGTGCCAATAAGGATAAAGGCGAATACTTTATTGGTTTTACTTCGCCTGATTTAACGGTGTCGGCAGGTAAACAAAATAGCATTAGTGCCAAGCTTTATGCGGGACCAAAAATTCAGGATCATTTAAAAGAACTATCACCCGGTTTGGAGTTGACCGTTGATTACGGCTGGTTGTGGTTTATCGCTCAGGGTCTGTTTTGGTTGCTAAAGCATATTCACAGTATATTGGGTAACTGGGGTTGGTCGATTGTGGGCTTAACCTTAATGGTTAAATTGGCGTTTTTCCATTTGTCAGCGACGAGTTATAAGTCGATGGCGAATATGCGCCGTGTTGCGCCGGAAATGCAGCGTATTAAAGAGCAGTTTGGTACTGACCGTCCAAAAATGTCACAAGCGATGATGGAGTTATACCAAAAAGAGAAAATTAATCCGATTTCGGGTTGTTTGCCTATTTTGGTACAAATGCCGGTGTTTATGGCCTTGTATTGGACGTTAATGGAAAGTGTCGAATTGCGTCATGCGCCGTGGATGTTGTGGATTCACGATTTGGCGGCGATGGATCAATTCTTTGTCTTACCGTTGTTGATGGGCGGGACGATGTATGTGCAGCAATTATTAAACCCGCAACCCACTGATCCGATGCAGGCGAAAGTGATGAAAATCATGCCAGTGATGTTTACAGGATTTATGCTGTGGTTCCCTGCGGGTCTCGTATTGTACTGGGTTGTCAACAATTTGCTGTCGATTACTCAGCAATGGGTGATTACCCGTCAGATTGAAAACACGGCTAAAAAGTAATGCACTGCTGTTATTAAGCTATTGCTAAGATTAAGGCTGTTCTTCGGAGCAGCCTTATTTTTTGGGGAAGAAAATGACCTTATCCAGTACCAATGACACCATTGCCGCCATTGCGACACCGAATGGGCGTGGCGGCGTCGGCATTATCCGTATTTCCGGCGCTAAGGCCTTGGCCATTGCTCAGGCATTGACGCAACAGCCGCAGCCGTTAAAGCCGCGCTATGCGCATTTTAGACGCTTCTATGCTGAGGATAATGCGGTACTGGATGAAGGCTTGGTATTGTATTTCCCCAACCCTCATTCGTTTACTGGCGAAGAGGTGGTCGAGCTGCAAGGACACGGCGGCGTCGTGCTGATGGATATGCTGTTGAAGCGGGTATTGGAGTTAGGCGCACGGATGGCGCAGCCGGGTGAGTTTTCGCAACGGGCGTTTTTAAACGATAAACTGGATTTAACGCAAGCGGAAGCGATTGCCGATTTGATTGATGCCGCTTCACAGGCGGCGGTCAAATCAGCCACCAGATCTTTACAGGGAGCATTTTCGCAGCGCATTAACCAGTTATTGGATAGCCTGATTAACTTGCGTTTGTATGTTGAAGCAGCGATTGATTTTCCCGATGAAGAAATTGATTTTTTAAGTGATGGTATTGTCGCAGCGCGTTTGCAAGCAGTACGCGATTATTTGCAGACAGTGTTGCAGGAAGCGAAACAAGGCTCGTTATTGCGCGAAGGTGTGCGGGTAGTGATTGCGGGTAAACCTAATGCCGGTAAGTCGAGTTTACTCAATGCCTTGGCGGGTTACGATGCCGCCATTGTTACCGATATTGCCGGTACTACGCGTGATGTGCTCCGTGAACAAATTCATATTGATGGCTTGCCGTTGCATATTATTGACACTGCCGGCTTGCGTGACACGGGTGATAAGGTTGAAAAAGAAGGCATTCGCCGCGCTTATCACGAAATTGCGCAGGCCGATGGCCTGTTATTGATGTATGACTTATCCACGGAGTTATCCACAGGCTTCCATCCGCTTGATCTTGCTCGTCAGTTTTTTGATCCATTACCAGCACCTAGCAAGCTCTGTTTTGTCGCCAATAAATGTGATTTGGTGGAACAGGAACCTCAGATAACGGTCATTGATGGTTATCAACATATCACCTTGTCGGCACGGCAAGACCTGGGGCTAGCACAGCTAAAAAGCCATTTAAAAGCGTTAGTGGGTTATCAGGATGCCGAACATAGTCCCTTTATTGCTCGTCGGCGTCATTTGGATGCATTGCGTCGTACCGAAGCGGCGTTACAGCAAGCACATGATCAGTTGCACGGCTTGGCGTTGGGTGAACTGATGGCCGAAGATTTACGTGCCGCCCAACAAGCGCTGGGTGAAATTACTGGCGAATTTACCGCTGATGATTTACTGGGCAAGATTTTTAGCAGTTTTTGTATTGGTAAATAACTAAGATTTAGTGCTGTACTTGCCTGCTGAGCCGAATCTTTCTATTATTCGGCTCATATTATGAGCCGAATAAGTGATTTAATCGGCTCATTCCAGTATAAGGACGTCACCTAATGACTGAAAACACCCCATTGATCTGGATTTGGCAACATGCTGGCTGGCCTGCTTTTACTTGGCAAGAACAACACATTCAGCCGTTATTGCGCGAGGTACGTTTCAAGCAAGGTATGCTGTTGGGTAAGGCAGGTGTAGTCAATGTAGGGGGTGAAAATGGCGCAACCCTAGATACTTTATTGCAAAATATTCTCACTTCATCCGCGATTGAAAATGAGCACCTCAATGCGCAGTCGGTGCGTTCCTCGTTAGCTAAACGTTTGGGTTTAACGATCGCGGCAGACGTCGCTTACCCTACTTCCCAGCGCACTGAAGGTTTGGCCGAGTTAATGATGGATGCTATTGGCAATTTAGCGAATCCATTAACTATGGAGCGCTTGTTTCAATGGCACCAGTGGTTGTTTCCTGAAACAGAGTTGTTATTGCCACGCTTACACGTTGGACAATTACGTGGTGACGAGCCAATGCAGGTCGTTTCTGGTCGTATAGACAAGCCAACCGTGCATTTTGAAGCGCCGCCGCGTGCTGGTTTAGAACAAAATCTGAACGAGTTTATCGAATGGTTTAACCATAGTCGTAGTCAAGCAGTGATTGATCCGCTACTACGAGCTGCGATTTGCCACTTTTGGTTTGTTACTGTACATCCTTTTGATGATGGCAATGGTCGTCTGACCCGTTCCTTGACCGATTTGGCTTTGGCGCAGGCAGATGCGCAAAGCATTCGCTTATATGCCATGTCGGTGGCCATTCTAGAAAACCGCAGCGATTATTATCGTGTTTTGGAAAGCAGTCAGCGAGGAGGTCTGGATATCAGCGAATGGCTAGTATGGTTTTTGCGAACCTTGGCGATAACGTTGCAAACGGCGTTAGATAATATCCAGCGCATATTAGCTAAAACGCAATTTTGGCAATGTTTTCGCGATACCGAATTGTCCAAGGAGCAAATAAAAGTCCTGAATCGCCTGCTGGATGGCGGTGACAAAGGCTTCGAGCATGGTATTAGTGCCGCGCAATATCAAAAAGTAGCCAAAGTTAGTAAAGCGACGGCAACCCGTCATTTAACCGATTTATTGGCGAAAGGTTGTATTGAAAAA
>CANBZV010000092.1 GCA_947373945.1 Moraxellaceae bacterium | reverse complement strand
GCCACTCTCTCTTTCCATCTCAAAACCTTACAACACGCGGGATTGATTAAGGTTGAGCAACAAGGGCGATCTTTGCGCTATCGAGCGAATTATCCGGCCATGAATGACTTGCTCGCCTTTCTCACCGAAAACTGCTGCTCAGGGCAAGCGTGTGAACTAAAAACCAACTGTTGTTAACGGTGAATATTTTTATTCAATCTATGCTTAACGAATAACATCTTGATTCTAAAAGGAGCAAATTATGACTATCAAAGTGGGTATTAATGGCTTTGGCCGTATTGGACGTTTGGCCTTACGCGCAGCATGGGGTTGGCCTGAACTAACTTTTATTCATATTAACGACCCTGCCAGCGATGCCGCGACCCTCGCGCATTTACTTAACTTTGATTCCGTACACGGTCATTGGCAACACGAAGCTACTGCCGACGGCGATGACATCATCATCGACGGACAACGACTGCGCGTCACCAACAACAAAGCAATTGCCGATACCGACTGGTCGAATTGTGATGTCGTTATTGAAGCGTCGGGCAAAATGAAAACCACAACGGTACTGCAAGGTTATTTAGATCAAGGGGTAAAACGTGTTGTCGTTACTGCGCCGGTAAAAGAAGCGAGTGTGTTAAATGTCGTGATTGGCGTTAACGATCATTTGTTTGATGCCAAACAGCACCGCATTGTTACGGCAGCATCTTGTACGACCAATTGTTTAGCGCCCATCGTCAAAGTGCTAAATGAAAATATTGGTATTCATCATGGCAGTATCACCACCATCCATGATTTAACCAATAGCCAAACCATTTTGGATGCCCCGCATAAAGACTTACGCCGCGCCCGCGCTTGCGGCATGAGTTTGATTCCCACAACAACTGGCTCAGCAACAGCCATTACCGAGATTTTTCCTGAACTTAAAGGACGCATCAATGGCCATGCGGTACGTGTGCCGTTAGCCAATGCCTCACTGACTGATTGTGTCTTTGAGATGACGAGAGCAACGACGATTGAGGAAGTGAATAATCTGTTTAACGCCGCCGCCAAAGGTGCACTGAAAGGCATTTTGGGTTATGAAACAAGGCCTTTAGTATCGATTGATTATCGCACTGACCCGCGCTCCAGTATTGTTGATGCTGACTTTACGATGGTGGTAAACGGAACTCAGGTGAAGGTGTTTGCGTGGTACGACAATGAATGGGCGTATGCCAATCGCACCGTTGAATTGGTGAAAAAAGTGGGGTTGGCGGGTTAATACATGGCAATGTTCCCTCCTCAGAAATCCCTCCAAACCTCCCTTTGCAAAGGGAGGCTTCCCTGCGCATTAGCCAAAGCAAAGAAGTCCTCCCCTTTCCCAAAGGGGGTGAAGTCGGGGTTTCAAGAAGCACTGCTGCTTGCCGACTGAACGCCTAAGCCATGTAGGGCGAAGGCCGGACTTAGAGGGGATTTCCGAGCAACGCAGCAATATCTAGCCCTCTGAGTCCGTTATGCCACTATCCTCTTTATCACCACAAATCCGTCAATATCTGCTGGTCACCGGCAATTATTGGGCGTTTACCCTCACCGATGGCGCGCTGCGCATGTTGGTGGTGTTGCATTTTCATCAACTGGGTTATACGCCGTTAAGTATCGCTTTTTTGTTTTTGTTTTATGAGTTTTTTGGTGTCGTTACGAATTTGGTCGGTGGCTGGCTGGGTGCGCGTTTAGGTTTAAATAAGACGATGAATGTCGGTTTAGGGTTACAAGTATTGGCACTACTGATGCTAACTGTTCCCGCGACGTTGCTAACAGTGCCGTGGGTCATGGCGGCGCAAGCACTGTCCGGCATAGCTAAAGACCTCAATAAAATGAGCGCTAAAAGCAGCATCAAACTGCTGGTGCCTAGCGATAAATCAGGGCAAGAGACCTTATATCGTTGGGTGGCGAAACTGACAGGCTCCAAAAATGCACTAAAAGGCATTGGTTTTTTTCTGGGTGCAGCGTTGTTATCGGCGCTTGGATTTACGCAGGCGCTAATGGCTATGGCGGCAGTGTTGGCCGTCGTTTGGCTACTTAGTATCTTCACGCTCAAACAAGATTTAGGCAAAGCGAAAAACAAACCTAAATTTACCGATATGTTCTCCAAAAGCCGAGCCGTCAATTATTTGGCCGCCGCGCGTATGTTTTTGTTTGCTGCGCGTGATGTCTGGTTTGTTGTTGCCCTGCCTGTCTTTTTAAGCTCATCGCTAGGTTGGCAGTCTGAGGCGGTCGGTGGTTTTTTAGCGCTGTGGATTATCGGTTATGGCGTAGTACAAACACTAGCGCCGGCAATCACCGGACTTAATAGCGGACGTGTACCCGATGGAGAGAGTGCTTTTATGTGGGCGCTGGGCTTGGCGGGCTTGCCTGCACTCATCGCATTGGCATTGATGACGGCGTGGTCGCCGACGCTGGTGCTGGTTACTGGCTTATTGCTGTTTGGTGTGGTGTTTGCCATCAACTCATCCGTGCATAGCTTTTTGATTGTCAGTTATGCCAAGGAAGATGGTGTGTCGCTGGATGTTGGCTTTTATTATATGGCTAATGCGCTGGGGCGCTTGCTGGGCACGGTGCTTTCGGGCTGGGTATTTCAGGCGGCAGGATTAGGGGCGTGTTTGTGGATTTCTAGTGTTTTTGTCGGTTTGGCGGCGGGGATTTCGTTGGCATTGCCAAGGCATAAAACGTAGGGATTTCTTAAAGCATTTGTCCCGCAACACTCATGCTGAATTTGTAGCCCAATTTTATTGAGCCTGCTTATGTCGGCTCAACGACATTATCCAACTCATGAATAAATTTCTTTAGATACCAATACGAAAACTGTAATTGCCCCTCATAAAGGATTAGTGCTCCTTGCTGCAGACGTTGCGGGAAGTATTTCTCGGATAAAAAATTTTTTGAACCACCCAAGAAAAACCCATCGTCATCTGCTCGATATGAGACATTGGCAATCAACTCATAATTGCCCACAAAGCCGTCAATGGTGGCGTTTCTGATATGCATGTACATCCATAAAATGGCATCAAAAACAAACAAGGAGTCTTCGTCATCATGCAAATAAAACGAATGGTATTTTTGAACTTTAACATTATGTTCCTTGAAGTGCCTTAGACATATCGATCTGAACTTCTTCTCCATGTCACGAACTTCCACAACACTATCAATGCACTGACGCAACAAGTCCGAGAATTTGCCATGCATAATGCGAATCGGTGTTTGTCTCAATTGCTCCAGCTTACGCTGTCTTGACTGCTCCCTGAAGTCCTCATCTCGGCCATTTCCCCAAACCTTGATTGCCTCGTTAACAACATAACTCAGTTGGTCTGGTGTAAAACCATACCTTTCAGCAAAAGCAGGAGAGAATCTCGCTCCCGCGATAGATAAGCTCTGACCTATGAGCTCAATTTCTATCTGGTTCCCATTAATCATTAAAAGGAAATACCAAAACTCCGAACCATCATCCATTCGAGCAATGCCACGGCCAACATGGCCTAGATAAAGCAATGCAATCGATAGCGTTGTATCAATACACCACTTATCAAGCTCAACCTTATCGCTTAAAGGCCCATGCAGGTTTTGCTGCTTCAGTTTGGCCAAAGACGCTGCATCAATTTTGATATATTGAAAATTCGTGTCTATGATGCACTCCAGCGTTTTAATATTATTATCAGGTGCATATTTTAGCGGGAAAAGGCGGTTAACACCGCCCCATGACAACTCTACTTCTTCTGTGGCAACGCCTTCAACAATTGATGACGCAACGCATAATCGGCCCCTTGATAATAGGCAATTGCGCTATCCGTTAACGGCTGATTGGTAGCGGGCGGCAACATTTGATCATTACCCAGCGGATTACGATGCAACTCCACCTGCCGTTGCGGCGACAAAATTACCAAGTCATTATCTTTATATAAACCCATACGCTGATAGGTGGCGATCAACGCTCTGCCCTGTTCCGGCGGCGTGCGCAGAATATCGCGGCCAAAAAAACGGCTGACATAATTCATATTCAACACACCCAAAATCGTCGATGGCACATCCATTTGACTGGCGACCTGCGTCACTACTTTTGGCTGCAAATACTTCGGCGCGTAGATAAGCAACGGAATCTGATAACGATCAACCGGCACGGCTGTTTTACCCGCACTGCCCGCACAATGGTCGGCGCTGATCACAAACACCGTATTATCAAACCACGGCTTTTTACGCGCTTCTTTAATAAAATTGACAATCGCCCAGTCGGTGTAACGTACTGCGCCCATCCAGTTTTTCTGTTTGCCCACGACTCGGCCTTCAGGAAAGGTATAAGGACGATGGTTGGTGGTGGTCATAATAATCGAGAAAAATGGCTTCTTGGCCTGATAGCTCTTATCCGCTTCCCGCAACGAACGCAGGAACAAATACTCATCAGCGACGCCCCAGACATTACCAAATAGTTTTTCATCTTCGGCAAAATCGGTACGGTCAACGACGTGATAACCATTGCCCGCAAAAAAGGCATTCATGTTGTCAAAATAGCCATAACCGCCATAAATAAACTTGCTGTCATAACCTTTGGCATTCAACACCGACGCCAACGAAAACATATTGGCATTATCAGGACGACGAACAACGGCACTTCCGGGCGTTGGTGGAATACCCAGCGTTAACGCTTCCAAACCACGCACAGTACGATTGCCGGTCGCGTAATAATGGGTAAAGAACACACTGTCTTTGGCAAGTTTATCGAGCTCGGGGGTGACGTTATCTTCGCTGCCAAAGGCTTTCATGTAGTCGCCGCTTAGGCTTTCGACCGAGATCAGCATGACATTCAAACGGCGTTCAGGCTCTTTGACAGTGACTTGCCGACTGACGTCAAATAACGCCTGTGGGTGCAACAACTGCTCATTGGGTAAAACAACATTAGCTTGTAACAGTTGCGAGGCTTTTTGCGTATCCGCCGCTAATTTATAAAATTTATCGTACTCTAAGTCATTGTGTCTAAAAGCATAAAAGAACTGAAAAGCGCCGTTATGTGCTAATTCTTCGACATACATATTAGTCGATAACGCTGGGACACTATCGCCCCGTAACGAACCGGTGATACTGACCACGATGATGGTGACTAAAGCCGTCAACAAACGCAATTTGACGGTCAGAGGATGATTAATACTGGTTTGAATAGGCTTGCGTAACAACCAGACCACGCCAGCCGCAATCACGGCGACGGTACTTAAAATAGGGACAACCGCATACGATTCGTTGATATTGCCTGTTACTTCGCGACGATAGACCAAATAATCAACGGCAATAAAGTTGAAGCGCACGCTAAATTCTGTCCAGAAGAACCACTCGGCAACTAGCACAAAACCCAAGGCAAAAAGATAAACCCACGCTACAGCCAACGTCGCCCGATGCCCCAAAACACTTTGGCGCAACCGTTCCGGCATCAACAAACCAAACAGGCTAAAAAAGGCATAGACGTAGGCGGCAACGACGGTATCAAACAATAAACCGCGTAAAAACAGACCCGCCAAATCAGGCACGTTAAAGGGCACATCTGTCGCACTACGGCACAACAACGCCACACGCAACAGAGTAAAAGCAATGACGGTCATCATCGCCAACAAAGCAGGCAGGCTTAAACGCCAAAGCGTGCGGTGTAGCTGTAACATAGAGAAAACCTCTCAAACTAAAAACGTGCCATGCCCAGAGTATGCTTAATCATCTCACTTAGGGTGAGCTAGGAGCTAAAAACGTTATAATATAACACTTAAGAATGGCAGGCGCTAAGCTTTGCGCGATGATAAAGACAGAAACTTAGTCCTCACTTAAAACATCACCGTGCAAATAGAACCACTGCCCCTGCTCTTTGCGAAAGCGCGAACGCTCGTGTAAGGCATCTGGCTTGGCTAAATGTTTAAACTGGGCGATAAATTCAACAACGCCTTCATCATCATTCACACCGCCTAACTCTGTCGCAACAATCGTCAATCCTAACCAGTTCATGCCACGAAAAGACGCTTTAATATTTTTTAATTCATCGGCAGCGCGATACTGTGGATGATGCGTATCATTTAAATAGTGGGCTTTTTCCAACACAAATGCGGTATAGCGTGAGCGCATTAATTGTTCGGCTGTCGCAGGGAGAACACTAGAACCCCAAAATTGATTGCAGCAGTTGCCATAAGACTGGCCAGAACCACAAGGGCAAAGGTCTGATTTTTTCATCGTTGACAACGTCTTGAAAAGAAAACGGCAAATTGTAACAAAGCCGTGTTCGCTTGTGCCGATCATCGCGACCAAACACCGTTTTAATTGCTTATCTGTTAAGGCTTTGCTATACCGAATAAACAACGTCATCTGGACTGTTGATCCCGTTTTTTCACCACGATGACAACAATAATATAGTGATTACTGCGCGGAGTTTATTATGAAGGGAGTTGTATTTAACCTACTCGAAGACGTAGTGACTTCTCATCACGGCGCAGATACATGGGATATGCTATTAGACCAAGCAGATGTAGCAGGCGCTTACACCTCATTGGGCAATTATCCCGATCTGCACATGCACAAATTGGTGATGGCAGCTGCTAATGCCTTAGCCATTACCCCCAACGAGGTATTACGCTGGTTTGGCCACGAAGCTATGCCCTTGCTCGCGCAGCGCTATCCTAACTTCTTTACTGCCCATTCATCAACGCGTCCTTTTTTAGAGAGTTTAAACAGCATTATTCATCCCGAAGTGCGCAAGATTTACCCCGGTGCTGATGTGCCGGTGTTCGACTTTCAAGAGGCGGATGATGACGCTTTATTAATGGGCTATCACTCAGCACGCAAACTGTGTGCGCTTGCCCAAGGCTTTGCCGAAGGCGCGGCCACACATTACGGCGAAAAACTGGCCTTTAAACATCTGGCGTGCATGAGCCACGGTGATGATAAGTGCTTGTTTCATATTCGTTTTTCAGACAGCGCTTAAGACATCTTTATGCCACAGTTAACCATGACCGACCACAGTGTCGAGCTAGCGCGTCTAAAACGTCGTCTTGAACGCGAACACCACGCTCGTTTGGAAGCAGAGCAAATCGCCGAAAATGGTTTGCGTGAACTGTACGAGCAGCAACGCCGATTACAATTGCTCGAAGCGATTGCCGTTAAAGCCAATCAAACCAGCACGTTGAACGACATGTTGCAATTTACCTTGACTCAGCTCTGCCAATTTACCCATTGGCCACTCGGCCACGCTTATGTGAGTTTGCCTAAACAGTGTGACCGCCTCTACCCTACCGCGATTTGGCATAATTATTTAACCGACGAAGATGCGGTTGAAGACTTTTGTCGCACCACTGAAATGACCTTTTTTGATCGTGGTATTGGTTTGCCTGGCCGCGTCTTGGCGACGGGCGAAGCGGCGTGGATTACTGATATTGCCAAAGACCGTGACTTCGTGCGTCAGGCATCAGCACAACAACTAGGGCTAAAAACCGCCTTTGCTTTTCCTGTGCTGGCAGGTCAGCACGTTGCAGCGGTGCTAGAGTTTTTTAGCACTCAGGAGATACAACCCGACGCCGAGTTGCTGCATACCATGGCACAGATCGGCATGCAGTTAGGGCGCGTCGTGGAACGACAAATGGCCGAAGAGCGACTAAAGCACGATGCCTTTCATGACAGTTTGACCGGTTTGCCCAACCGCACGTTGTTTCTTGATCGTTTGCAACACGCAATGAACTATCAAAAACGCCATCCTAAATATTTGTTTGCGGTGTTATTTGTCGATTTGGATCGTTTTAAGGTCGTCAACGATAGTTTGGGCCATTTGGCGGGTGATCAATTACTCAGTCAAATTGTGCCGCGCTTACTGACTACCTTACGTAGCGAAGATACCGTTGCCCGCATCGGCGAAACACGCGATATAAAAGATACCTTGGCGCGATTGGGCGGTGACGAATTTACGTTGCTACTGGACGACATCCATAGTCCGAATGATGCCATGCGCGTCGCCGAGCGCATTCAACACACATTAACGACCCTGCCGTTTAGCATTAATGAACAGGCCGTTTATGCGTCCGCGAGTATCGGCATCGCCACTGCCGACCAGCAAACCTCTGCTGAAGATTTGTTACGCAATGCCAATTTAGCGATGTATCGCGCCAAAAGCTTAGGCGGTGCGTGTTGCGAACTCTTTGACCAAAGTATGCATGTGCGTGCCGTTAATCGCCTGATCATCGAAAACGACTTACGCCGCGCCTTAGTAGACAATCACTTTATCTTGCATTATCAGCCTATTGTCTCGTTTAAAACTGGGGCTATTGTTGGTTTTGAAGCGTTAGTGCGCTGGCAAAAAAATGCCACGACGCTTATCTATCCTAATGACTTTATTTATATCGCTGAAGATACAGGCTTGATTTTACTGCTCGATATGTGGGTGCTACAGCAAGCGTGTCGCACCATGCGCCAATGGCAAATTGACTTCCCTCAGCAACAGCCGTTGACGATCAGTGTCAATTTGTCGGCGCGTTTATTTGCGCAAAACAATTTAGTCGAACAAGTACAAGCGATCATTAATGCCACAGGCATCAACCCTGCGTCGGTGCGCTTGGAAATCACCGAAAGCATGACCATGGATGATGCGGAGCGTTCCGTACAAATACTATCGCGATTGAAAGAAATCGGTGTACATTTAAGTATTGATGATTTTGGCACAGGCTATTCATCACTCAGTTACTTGCATCGCTTTCCGGCAGATATTTTAAAGATTGACCGTTCATTTATATCGCGAATGGATGACAGCCCCGAGTGTTTTCAGATCATTCAGTCAATTATGAATTTAGCGCGCAACCTAGGTATGGATGTGATTGCCGAAGGCCCAGAAACGGCGGCGCATGTGCAGCAGTTACAAGCGCTGGACTGTGATTTTGGCCAAGGTTATTTTTTCTCGCGCCCTGTTGACGAACAGAAAGCAACGGCATTGTTGCACGGTGCCTGCGTCTATTCAATGTTGACTAAAGACACAGTTATTCCTTCTCTAAGTGCTTAATTCTGCCCCTGCTCGGCGTAAGCCATCCAAATCACAAATTTCCAACTCGCGATAATTCAAGCGGATTAGCCCTTGGCCTTCAAACTGGCGCAGCACTTGATTAATCGTCTGGCGCGATACGGACAGCATACTAGCCAGTTGCTCTTGCGGAAACGGCAATACTCGACGGCTATGGCCTTTTAATTCACCGTAACCTTCGGCCATCAATACCAATCGTCTCGCCACACGTAAGGTCGTAGGCAGCAACGCCGCTTCTTCTAATGCGACAAAGGCAAAACGCATTTTATGGCTCAGTAAAACGCCAAAACACTGCCAATAACTTGGCGATGTGGTCAATAATTGTGTTAACACGTGCTTGGGCACACGTAAGACCACGCTTGAGGTATCAGCAATCACATCGTGAGTACGTTCCAAACCGTCAAACAGCGCAATTTCACCAAACCAGTTATAGGGTTCGAGCATTGCCAACATCGCTTCTTTGCCGGTTTCATTTGAGCCAACTATCGACAAGATGCCACGCAATACGCAGTAAATACCATCAAAGGCATCACCACGAATAAACAAACGTTCGCCTGTTTGTAACTGGCGTACGACTGCATCGGCCAATAAACCGTGTTGCAAACCCGCGGGCAAACTGGCAAACCAACGACTGCCAATAATGCCAGCTCGATATGATGCGAGTGGGTCTGAATGGGAAATGGACATAGGAGTTGTAGTTTTTATGAGTG
>CANBZV010000091.1 GCA_947373945.1 Moraxellaceae bacterium | reverse complement strand
AAAGCACCAAAGCTATCATTTGAGATAACAGCATCAGTGCCAGAGGATGACTTTAGTGAAGATGATGAAATTCGTGAAATTTTTATTGAAGAAGCTGAAGAAGTCTTAGAAACACTTAATACCTATGTACCAAAATGGGCAGCTAATTTTGATAGTAAGCCTGCATTAACAGAAGTACGCAGAGGATTCCATACGCTAAAAGGCTCTGGTCGTATGGTCGGGGCTAAAGTTGTTGCTGAGTTGGCTTGGTCGATTGAGAGTATGCTCAATCGGGTTATTGAAAAGTCTGCTCAAGCAAGTCCAGCCATGATGGCACTGATTAATGAAGTGGTGTTGGTGACTCCGGGTCTAGTTGCCAATTTCCAGAATAAAGAAAAACCATATTTGGATACAGCTCCATTGATGACCGTTGCGGAGTTGTTCGCAAGAGCTCAGTCACCGACGGTTGAAGAAATTGAAGTTGTGATTGCCTATTCACGCGGAGAGGTAGTTTCTGACCGTGAAGACGAAGTTGAAAGCTTTGACGACATAACATATTCAGAATTACCAGCGGTAACTGATGACGTATTGAATCTTGCCAACTCAAGTGAAGACTCTAGTGAGCTTGATAGCGCTGTTTATATCGAAACCGAGTTTATGGACGAGGATTTTGCGGTCCCTGTCGATAACTTAGATAATGATACCTCTGCACAACAATTTGAGGCGATGGCATCAGCATCTCATGCTGTGAATGAAAGCGTCGTAGATGTTGATACTATTGCTACTTCAGTGGCACAAGTAATAGTTGTTCCTCAGCACATTTCTGTTCCTGAAGACGACTTTAGTCAGGATGATGAAATTCGTGAGATTTTCATAGAAGAAGTAGAGGAAGTCTTAGAAACGATAAATACCTACTTCCCGAAATGGGAAGCAAATTATGGCAATACGGCAGCCTTAACAGAGTTTCGTCGTGGGTTCCATACCTTAAAAGGCTCGGGACGCATGGTTGGAGCAAAGGTTGAAGGTGAGCTAGCTTGGTCAGTCGAAAATATGTTAAATCGTATTATCGATAAAACGGCAAAGCCAAGTCCTGAAATGTGTCAATTAATCACTGAAGTGATTAATGTTATCCCCGAGCTTGTCACGAATTTTCAAAACAGAGAAAAACCTACTTTAAATACATCACCATTAATGAGTATTGCTGATTATTTTGCACATGCAAAAGTGGTGACATTTGACGAGGTGGCGGCTGCAGTTGCTTGTGCCCGTGGTATTACTTACCAAGTTCAAAACGTGGTTGTTGTGCCAGAGGAGCCTGTAGAGATAACCGAGGTGATGGAGCAGTCAGTCGAAAAAGTCGCTGATATTGTTGCTGATGATACGGGCCTTGATGAAGAGGATTTAACCGATGCCTTTGAAGAGCTGGCTGCAAGTTTGGCTGAAATGCCAACCTCGCCTGTAGTTCCCGAAACTACAGTTGCCCATGATCCAGTTTTGTTGGATATTTTTACCAGCGAAGCGAATAGCTATTTAGATGAGATTGCTGCTTATCTGGCAAGTTTACCCGCCCAATACAATGTCGTACCGGTAACTGATCAAATGTTGCGGGCATTGCATACATTGCGCGGTAGTGCTGGCATGGCCGGCGTTAAAACGGTCGCTGCCGTTGCTGCGCCAATGGAGCAGCTCTTCAAAAACTTGAGAACACAAAATAAGGGGCTGCAACATAAGCATATTAGTTTGTTGGCAGATGCACATAGCTTAATTAAACAAAGTATTAGTGATGTATCTAAGGGTGGAGTAGGTGCTGTTGCTGAAGCAGAGTCATTTATTACGCGTGTCGAGCAAGTGGCTCATGCGCCAGCTATGTCTGATGACGGCATTGTTATTGAGAATACAGTTGCTAATACAGCGGGTTTAGTTGCGTCTTTCCTTGAATTGGGATTAGATCGCCTTTTAGATGCTCCTTGGGAGTTAAATGGTTGGCTAAAAGCACACGATCGCGCTGAGCATATCCAAGGACTGTTACAAGAGCTTGAGTTGTTGGTACTTGCCGCGAAAGATGCAGGCGTTACGCCATTAGCGGAAATTGTTAATCAATTAACGTACGTTTATCGTTTCATTGCTGAAGATACTGAAAAAGCATTGGTTAATGAGCAGTTGTTAGAAGATTTAGCTAATGCTCATGACGAAATTATCAATATTTTTGATACGTTGGCAGCATGTCAAACTGTTCAGTCGAATCCTAAGCTGGTCCAACGTTTAGGTGAGTGGGGTGGTAGCCCTGTTGTTAGTTTGGCTGCAGCCACTGAGAGCTTACCTGCCTATATGCCTCCTGAAGAAGAAGTTGACACAGGTGCCGATGCTGAGTTGTTGGAGATTTTCTTAGAAGAAGCTGAGGAAGTATTAACTGCTGCTGATACTGAGTTACATACATGGAAGGCAAATACAGACGATAAACAGCCTCTACGTGTGTTACAGCGTCATTTGCACACCCTAAAAGGCGGTGCGCGGATGGCTGTAGTGGCTAGTCTTGGTGATTTGGGACATGAACTAGAGTTTCTATATGAGGATCTTGTCAATGGCCGCTACCAAGCAACGCAAGTATTAATTGATTTGCTTCAGCGTTGTCATGATCGTTTGGCGGTGATGATTGAAGACTTGCAACGTGATGGACAATGTAAATATGCCCGCGATTTAGTCTCGGTCATTGACTTGTATCGTCATAAGCCAAGTGATGCAGTAATTCTGGATTTTTTCTCACCAGCGGCAGGTGGTTTGACTAAGGTTGATAATGTCGCCCCTGTAACATCTGCCGCGGCATCGGAAAATATAATCACCACAAATGAATTGGCTGTTGTACCAAGTGCAGAGCCAGCGTCTGCGGCTGCATCGCAATACGATACGGCCCAAGAAGCGGTAGATCCTGAGTTGTTGGCTATTTTCCTGGAAGAGGCTCAAGAGATTGTTGATGAAACGAATGCGAGCTTGCAAGAGTGGATGAAAAAACCTGAAGATGTTAGCCCTGTACAAATCTTGCAGCGTGGGCTACATACCTTAAAAGGTGGGGCGCGGATGTCAGGCGTAAATTCGCTTGGTGACTTAGCGCACGAGATGGAAAATATATACGAAGGTGTATGTTTAAAGCGTTATCAAGGCAATGCTGATGTCTTTGCTGTTTTGCAACGCTGCCATGATCGTATTGCCGACAGCGTTGAGCTATTGCAAAAAGAAGGCAAGTCGCTCGCAGTTCAGGATCTAGTTGAGCAACTCAAGCGGTATTTGTCGAATCCACAAGCATTTAAAGATGTTGTCGCAAGTGTAGCAATAACACCTAAAGTGGTTGCTGCCCCAGTACAGGTTGAGCTTGAAGAGTTTTCAGCTTTAATAGACACACCTAAGCTGCCTATGGTTGCCCAAGGCATCATGCCGGCCATGACGGGTAATTTCCGTAAAGCCAGCTCTCAACAATCGGCGCAAGAGATGATTCGTGTCTCGATGGAGCTGATGGAAAAGCTCATCAACATCGCAGGCGAGACATCGATTACTCGCTCTCGTGTCGAGATGGGGGTGCACAGCTTCGGTCAAACCGTAGAGGAAATGGGTGCAACGGTACAACGGTTAGTTGATCAGTTACGTCGTATGGAAGGTGAGCTTGAAGTTCAAATTCTTGCGAAGCATACGCAAGAAGGCGGAAAATATGAAGACTTCGACCCGCTCGAAATGGATGAATATTCATCATTAAACCAGTTGTCAAAATCGCTTTCCGAGTCCGCATCTGACTTATTTGATATTAAAGCGACCCTGATTGAAAAAGCCCGTGATACTGAAACGTTATTGTTGCAACAAGCGCGCCTGAATACCGAGCTTCAAGAAGGTTTAATGAGTTCACGTATGGTGCCATTCTCACGATTGGTGCCGCGGTTACAGCGTATTGTTCGTCAAACTGCAAATGAATTACATAAGCCCGCCGAGCTTTATGTCGTCAACGCTGAAGGTGAAATGGACCGTACCTTATTGGAACGGATTGTCGCGCCATTAGAGCATATGCTACGTAATGCAGTTGACCATGGTTTGGAAGTTCCAGCTGATCGTGCTGCCTTTGGCAAGGATGCGATGGGGCGAATCACCTTATCGATTGGTCGTGAAGCGGGCGAGATTGTTTTAACACTGTCGGATGATGGTCGCGGTGTGAATGTCGAGGCGGTACGTAAAAAAGCTATTGAACGCGGCTTGCTCGACGAAAACTCACATATTAGTGAAAAAGAGTTATTGCAGTTCTTGTTCCATGCAGGCTTTTCAACCGCACAAAAAGTTACTCAGATTTCTGGGCGCGGCGTTGGCATGGACGTTGTGCAAAGTGAAATCAAGCAATTGGGTGGTTCAGTTGTCATTCAGTCCGTTGCTGGTCAAGGTACGACTTTTGTCATGCGCTTGCCATTTACGGTAGCAGTGAGTCGTGCTTTGATGGTAAGGATTGGCGAAGATGTTTATGCCATTCCACTATCGCAAATCGAAGGTATTGTTCGTGCTAGCCCCTATGAGCTAGAGACCTATTATGCGGTCGATGCTCCTCCGTTTGAGTATGCAGGCGTCGGTTATAAACTGCATTATTTAGGCGAATTCGTACACGGAATCAGAACGCCAAGCTTGTTTGGCCAAACGTTACCGTTACCCATTATGCTAGTGCGTGGTGCTGAGCAACGAGTAGCGATTCAAGTTGACCAACTCATTGGTTCTCGTGAAATTGTCGTTAAGTCAGTTGGTGCGCAATTGGCGTATGTAGCCGGTATTTCTGGCGCAACAATCTTGGGTGATGGTTCGGTAGTTATCATTCTGGATACCGTTGCGATGTTGCGTGCTGCGGCACTGCAAAAACCACGTCAAAAACAAGTGGTCGAAGATACTACACCGGCCAAAGCAGAGCGTAGTACTCGTACGGTAATGGTTGTCGATGACTCGGTTACAGTGCGTAAAGTAACATCGCGTCTACTAGAACGTCATGGTTATGAAGTTGTCTTGGCAAAAGATGGCTTAGATGCTATTACAAAACTAGAAGAAATTCGTCCAGATATCATGTTACTCGATATTGAAATGCCTCGTATGGACGGTTTTGAAGTAGCTTCGTTGGTGCGACATAACCCGAATCTTATTGGTCTTCCGATTATCATGATTACTTCACGTACTGGTGAAAAACATCGTGAGCGTGCTTTCCAGATTGGTGTGAATGCGTATATGGGTAAACCATTCCAAGAGCAACAACTGTTAGAAACTATTGCTGAGCTTCTTGCTGCTGTATCGGCGAGGTAAGGATAATCATGACTAAAAGGAATCCACGTGTTGCAATTATCTCAGATATGAGTTTGCAGCGTTTGGCATTAGCACATGCGGTCAAGGGGCATGGGTACGATTTAGTATTAAATAGTGCCCCCGAGCGTTTGGATGAAAAAACGTTCAGCCCTGCGAATTCCCCTGATGTATGGTTAATTGATCTTCAAGATGAAGATGATGATTTGCTTGATAAAGTGCTGGCGACAGACATTCCTGTGTTATTTGGTTTAGATCAGGCGCCGCCTCAAGGTACGCGCCAATATCCACGCTGGGAACGTAGAGTTTTCATTAAGTTGCATGAGATTGTGGGGCATCCTGTTATTCAGGAAAATTTGGAGCCTTTAGAGCGAACGCCATTAAATCCTACGCGGCCAAAACATATTGTTCTACCAACCGATATGATGACGCGTAAATCTCAACGCGTTGAGTTTGTGTGTGTTTTAGCTGCGTCACTGGGTGGGCCAGCTGCGGTTAAAGAGTTTCTTGATTATGTACCTGCGGGCTTGCCTGTCAGTTTTGTTTTGGCTCAACATATTGATGCACGTATGCAGGAATCGTTGACCAGAGTGTTGGTTCGCCACAATCAAATGCCTTGCCAAATCGCTAAAGGCGGTGAGCATCTCCAGTCAGGACATTTACTGATTGCGCCGGTAGAAACAGAAATCGATTTTAGTGCTGATGGCCAAGTGATATCGAGGAATATTAAGTGGGATGGCCCATATTCACCCTCAATTGATCAAGTCTTAGCAAACGTCAGTAGGCGTTTTCATAAACGCTCGATAGCCATCATTTTTAGTGGTATGGGCAGTGATGGTTCCATTAGTGGCCCTTTGATGGTAGAAGCGGGTGGTGTCATTTGGGCGCAAGATGAAAGAACCTGCGCCTGCCCAAGTCAGCCCGACTCCATGAGGGCGACGGGATGTGTTTCATTTACGGGTAACCCGTTTGATTTAGCAAGTCGTTTGGTGACTTACGTGAATAACAGTTTACAAGCGACAGCCGCTTAGAGGTAATTTATGGCACAAGCGCAATTAGGCACTCTTAGCCAAACAACATTATTAAGCGCAACAACGGGTAAGCTAGATGTTTGTTTGTTGCCATTATGGCAAAAGAAATTGTTGTTGCCTGCTTCGACAGTATTGGAAGTAGTGTCTGTCGAAGGCATGAGGCATATTAAAAAGGGCAAAAAACTGGGAATTATTGGCCATATTCAATGGGAGGATAAACAAATTCCCGTGATTGCTTTTGAGTCTTTAAATGGTGATACACCACCTCCCGAGCCTCAAAAACTGGCAATTCTGTTTGGTGTAGGTTTGGCTGACAAGCTACCGCAATACGCAATTGCTTTGCAATCTGAGCCGGTAATGGTCAAAGTAAAAATTGCCGAGTTAGAAGATTTGGAAAAGGCACCAGTTGGTGCTATGGAATATTTACAAGTGCGCTATCAGGATTCTTTAGTTGTTATCCCTGATCTTGATGCTGTTGAAGCCAAAGTTATTTCCTTGCTTTAATCCCATGTAGGCTGGTTGGGCATTTAAACTGCTCGACCAGCCGTCAATAGTCATTGATCTACTCACAATCAGCAGATTATTTTTTGTCTTGATCCCACCACGGATAAAAAGCGGGCATCTGACTCGCCTTGCCAGCAAACTCAGGCAAACGTTTGTCTAAGAACGATTGCACACCTTCTTTACCATCGCCAATACTCGTATAAAACATCGCTAATGAGTCAATTTTGTGTGCTTCAATGGGGTGAGCTTGTGCAGTATTCCGGTACATCATCTGTCGGGCAAATGCGACTGCTACAGGTGAACGATTTTCACTAAACTTGCGAGCCAACTTATAGGCTTCATTGAGCAGTTCTTCGGGCGCATAGACGGCTTTAACCAAGCGACCACGTAAAGCTTCAGCAGGATCAAGGATGTCGGCGCTATAGACCCATTCTAATGCTTGGCTTATGCCCACAATACGGGGTAGAAACCAGCTTGAGCAGGCTTCGGGAACAATACCAATTTTACCAAAAACGAAACCGATGCGAGCTTTCTCTGATGCTAAACGAATATCCATCGCTAACGTCATCGTCGCGCCAATACCCACGGCAGCGCCATTAATTGCCGCAATGACAGGTTTTTTACAATCATAAATAGCAAGTGTGACGCGGCCACCTGTGTCACGTACGCCCGCGATAATTGCTTCATCATGTAGTCGGCCGTTCATATCAGCCAAGGTGGGTTGTTGGCTTTCATCCAGACCAAACACATTACCTTCTTTTGTTAAATCCATGCCCGCACAAAAAGCACGACCGGCGCCGGTGACAACAATAACGCGTACTTCATCATCGTCACTAGCTCGACGAAAGGCATGTTCCAATTCATTGGCCATTTCAACGGTAAAAGAATTCAACTGTTCTGGGCGATTCAGTGTTAAGGTCAAAATGTAATCGGAGACATCATAGCGAATGGCTTGATAATTCATGTTGTTGTTATCTATAGAAGTGAATAATGACAATTGTTTAACATGATTAATAGCGCTAGGGAATGGCTTTGTCATCTGAATATAAACAAAATCAGTCAGTAGTGAACTGACGCTATTATGTGGTTAAATCAAAGACATTAATCCCTAGGTATTTGCTGAGAGCACCCTGATGAATGTTTTTATTGTTCATGCTCATCCCGAGCCACAATCATTTAATACCGCGTTAATGACGCTCGCTAAAGAGCAACTTAGCCATGCCGGACACAATGTTGACGTATCCGATTTATATGCAATGAATTGGAATCCTGTCGCTTCGGCTAATGATTTCGCCGAGCGCAAAAGTCCTGATTATTTGGTTTACGCTCTTGAGCAACGTTATAGTTTTGAACAGCAGGGCATAGCGCCAGATATTGCGGCGGAGTTAGTAAAGTTACAAAAAGCGGATTTGATTATCCTGAACTTCCCTTTGTTTTGGTTTTCTGTACCCGCGATTTTGAAAGGCTGGATTGATAGGGTGCTGATTTCTGGCTTGTGTTATGGCGGTATGCGTTTTTACGACCAAGGTGGTTTGAAGGGTAAAAAAGTACTGGTGACGTTTACCTTGGGTGGTCGGGAACACATGTTTGGCGAGCAGGCGATTCATGGCGAGTTGATTGATGGTATGTTGCGGCCATTATTGCGTGGCACGTTGGCCTATGTTGGCCTAGAAGTGTTGCCACCATTCATTGGTTATCATGTGCCTTATATCAAGCCGGAAGCGCGGCAACAAATTTTGGATGATTACAGTAGTTATTTGAATAATGTAGATCAGCTTACGCCTTTACGTTATCCGCATATGGATGAGTTTGACGCCAAGCTCTATCCAAAGAGTGCAACCTAGAGGATATTCCCCCTTGGTGATCTCAAGGGGGCAACAATCAAGCCAAGGCCAAGCCCGCATACTGCCGGTCCGCATGATACGAAGAGCGTACCATAGGCCCGCTCCAGACATTTTTAAAGCCGATCTTCATGCCATAATCAGCAAACTCTTTAAACTCGTCTGGATGAACAAAACGGTCAACGGGCGCATGATTTTTTGATGGCTGCAAATACTGGCCAATAGTAATTAAATCAACGTTATGAGCGCGTAAATCATCTAACACCGCAAACACTTCTTCCTTAGTTTCGCCAATACCGACCATCAAACCACATTTAGTCGCGACATCAGGGCATTCCTCTTTAAAGCGTTTCAACAGTTCTAAGGAATGTTGATAATCCGAACCCGGACGAATTGCTTTATAAATACGCGGTACTGTTTCGATATTGTGATTAAAGACATCGGGTGGGCATTCACGCATAATGCGTAAGGCAATATCCATACGGCCACGGAAATCAGGTACTAAAACTTCGATTTTGGTGTTGGGATTGAGCTGGCGCGTTTCGCTGATACAGTCAACAAAGTGTTGAGCGCCACCATCTTTCAAATCGTCACGGTCAACAGAAGTCACCACGACATATTTTAATTTCAGGTTAGCAACGGTCTCGGCTAAGTGGCGTGGTTCTTCAGGATCTAGATTATTTGGTCGACCATGAGCAACGTCACAGAAAGGGCAACGACGGGTACAAATATCACCCATAATCATAAAGGTTGCGGTACCACCACCAAAACACTCAGGCAGGTTAGGGCATGCTGCTTCTTCACAGACGGTATGTAGTTTTTGCTCGCGTAATAAGCCTTTAATGCGCTGAACTTCACCCGGATTGGAAACACGGACACGAATCCAGTCTGGTTTACGCGGCAAGGCGTCGGTAGGAATGACTTTTATGGGAATGCGGGCTACTTTTTCTGCGCCACGTAGCTTATCACCCGTGATGACTTTGACTGCTTCACTCATTACCGTCGCGCTCTTTATACCTAAAGAAGTTAATTTTAACGTAATATTGCTGATGATGTTTATTTTTTGCCGAACAAAGGAGCGATAGATGCAAACTCAATATGATTATGA
>CANBZV010000090.1 GCA_947373945.1 Moraxellaceae bacterium | reverse complement strand
GCGCTCGGATACCAACACAACGCGCCAGCAAAACACAAGGCCATGGGCAACGCTGGACTCAGGGTTTGAAAGCCAGCGGCAAACGTCAGCGTTAACGCCGTTTGCTGACTATGTATGCCCCACAACCATTGCCGTCGATATTTGATATTGTTTTCGCCTTCCAGTTCTCGACTACCAACAACTAGCCAGTGATCTTGGCTGGCGGGAGTGGCCAACACCTGTTCTTGTGGTGTATTCCAGCCAATCATTGTCCGAATGTCGGCTTGCAAAGCAGCGGGCAAGGTCTCTAGTCGTTGATAAGCCGAGAGCAGGAGTTGAATTTTACCAACGAGCAGCGGCGCTTGCTGCTGCCAGTCGGCGTGTGCCAGTGACGATTGCAGATTGTCGATTAGTGTCGCTAAGGCGGGGGCTTGGGCATCAATCAAACGTTCTTGTGCGCGGCGGAAATGGCTATAGGGTAGGCTTTTCGCCTGCGCTAAACCCATGCGCAGCAAATCATCCAGCCACAACGCTAATTCGCTCAGTCCGGCTTCAACTTTCTTTTCACGTGCCGCTACCCGTTTGGCTTGAGCGGCTTCATCAACGACTTTTGCTGGTTGCGCTACTTTTTCCGCTTTTTTGGCGTCGGCAGCCTGCACTTTGCTTACGTGTTTGTTGACCCACGCCGGTATTTCCGCGCCGCTGACAAAGGCATGTTGGCTATGGGCATAACACAGTAACAAGGCGATGCTATGTTTACAGGGGCTTTTAAAGCTAGGGCAGTTGCAGGCAAAACTGAGTTTATGGGCAAAAATAATCGAGCTTTGATACAGGCTACTACCTTTAATTTCCCCCCAAATCAGCACCTGACCTTGATCGACAGGGCTATGACTATGAAGGGACTGCCATTGATTATTGGTGGCGAGTTTTTTCGCGGCTTTGACCGAACTCTCATCGGGAGCGTATTGTAGGGCTTGTTCGGGGCTGATTGGCGGCATATCCACGGTATAAAAAGATCTTGAATTATCCGCAAACGATACCATAAAACTAACACAGGTTATGGTGACGAATCATCGATGAGCGACACATAATGTCGCGACTTAACAGCTTGAGTAAGACTATGAGTGAGAAAAAACTGACCCGTTCCCGTGAGCACAACATCATTGCCGGTGTCATGGGCGGTATTGCCGATTATTTGGGCTGGAGTCCCTTTAAAGTACGGTTGTTGTTTGTCATTGTCTCTTGCGCGAGTGTCGCGGTGCCCGGTATTTTGATATATTTGATTCTGTGGTTTTTGATGCCACTAGCAGACGAGTAGCCATCGCTTACCATGCGAATTGACTGGCTAAACTCAGGCTAAGACGGTGCGCTTGATTGGTGTTCAGGCTGTCAGCAAGCCAGCGTAACTGTAGATGCTGATGGTTGATTTCTATGCCCAACGCCCGCGTTTGCGGCTCCCATAACATCACTGTTTGCCATGTAGATGGCTGATAGCCAACCGCAAATTGTGTCAGTGTTATTTGGCGATTAGCGAGAGTACGGACTTCACTCTGCCAATGGTTGTTAAGGTAGCTGAGCACGACAGAACCGTGGGTATTCAAGCGTTGGGTATAGCGGTTTTCAACGGCTAATTGTCCGGTGATGCTGTGATTTAACTGATCGCAGTCACAACTCAATTGATAGTGGGTACGGGGAATATCCTGCCAATACAAACGACCGTAGACATCGTAAATAGTGGCATCGACGGTCAGATTGGGCTGAATGCGCCACGTCGCCACGGCATCAAGACTAAACCCTAGTGCGCTGGGGTTTTGCGGATGCCAGTCTAATTCACCTTCATGTAATTGTGGTTCATCATAATAATAATCTACGGTGCTATTCAGCTGATCAATATTTTTGACGTCAAAATTCGGCTGCTTAAATACCGTTGAGCCAATTAATTGACCCTCGGTCATCTTATAGCCTTTAAGTAAATTAAAACCTAAACCCAGTTTTAGCATCGGAGTAGGGTTAAAAAATGGTAACCAACGAATACCATACGCTTCGCTATAGCGAGCCTTAATATAGAGGTCGTGATTTTTGTTAATACTGGGTAGATTATCGTGGGCGTAGTCATAATACAATTGGGCGCTATCTTCACTAAAGTTAAGTAGATAGTCATAACGCCACAACATGCTGATATCGCTGTTTTTTTGGTGCAATCCTAACTCAGCGCGACCTTGTAAAAAAGCTGTGTCCCCACCTTTAAATTGGCCTTGCCAATCATCGGTAAACGCATTTATAGAGACAGGCTCGGCATAAGCATCGACATTAATGTTGATAAAAGAAATATTTTCTTGTGCACTGCACAGCGTGGATTGAAACAGAAAATATAATATGACTAAACGCATAGGCATAAAAATAATCGGCGAAATAGAAGGGCGCTTAACAATGCGCCCTATAGTAAACAACTTATAAGCCAATGATACTGTTATCAATAAATTTAGCTATGGGCAGGCCACCTAGTTTATATATATGACCAAGCACTTTTCCATTGAGGGTAATATCAACGAATTTTTCTTTTTCTAGGATATTGAGGTCGATGCCAATATTGTCTTTGTTGATTAAAGTAATATCAGGTTTGTTATCGACGTTTAAAGATTTTAAGATAATTTTATCATTGCCAATTCGAAAGTTAGCCATATATTCACCATTATCAATGGTGGTGCGTTTGGCGCTAATTTGGGCATCAATATCCGAAGCAGATGTACCTAATAATTTTATGCGGGTGGTCATACTCAAGGCAGCCGGTGTGAAATGAGTAGAGTTTTCGTATAAGGCATTATCAGCCCAATCGAGTACTCCATTAACCGCCGTTGCATTAGACGTGGCATAATTAAAATTATTGGGATATTGCGGTCGATAAGTACCTTCTTGTTTAATGTAAGTATTCATAAACCAATCACTATACGGAGCACTAGTAATGGCTTGTTGATAGGCATCAACGACATTGGTTTTGTCGGTACAGCTAAGATAAATGCTACCATTAGCAACTAAATAATAATTATTCAAACCACAAAACTTATCGGACAGCACAATTTTAAGTTTAGTATCTTGATTCCAATAGTAGTTATTAAACAGGCCCGCATTAGCGGTTAAGTAAATGGCATGTTCACTATCATTATATTGATAGCTATATAAATCAGGGCGAACATGACCTTTTCCAGGTGAAATCAATGCTTGTGTGTTTTTATCAAAAGTAACTGTCGTATTCGCTTCTAGCAAGTCGCCCGTAGGGCTAGTGAATTTGCCCATCAAATTGATTAACTCAGGTGTAGGCCACTTACGTTTGGCGCTGCTGTTGATGATATCAAGTTCATGTTCAGCCATGGTTAATTGGAGGCTGCCAACAAATTTATTAATCTCGTTAGTTGGTGCTTTTCGAGCCAGTAGTGTCACTTGGTTAATATTGGCCTGAATTTTGGCGGGCACATGTTCAGGGCTGAGATCATCGGCATCAAGCGCATTAATCTGATCTTTTAAGGTGGCCAGTTGAGTAAAGTCGAGGGTAAAGACACTGTCGCTGGTATCTGAGAATCCTAGTTCTAAATCAGGTGTTCTGATTTTGCTAGTATTATTGATTTTAAAGGTAAAGCTGCTAGCTAGAGTATTGATCTCAGGATAGCTGGCCAGCACATTGATGACATTAAAATACTGGGGAGCACCATCATTAATATAGCTGTTTGTCCCCGTTTGTAATTTGGGTTGAATAGTTAAGACGCCATTCAAATTAACAGTGTGGCTTGCGACATCGACCATGATTTTAACGTCACTATTGGCCATGACATATAATGTGGGCGTATTGACAAACTTATCGAGTAACTGTTGGGTCTCGGCATAGTTATAGCTACGGCTGACCGTGGAATCGAGAGCACTTTGTAATAACAGTACAATGGTCGAATGCAGTGCATCGGCGATCAGTACATCGCCATCTGTTAATGCTCGAATGGAATTAGTTTTGCTTTTCAATGAATTGCTTAGGCTTTGGTCGTCGTATTGTTGTAGGGTTGTGACCAAATTGCCCGTCGTTTTCATAAACGCTTTGGCTTTGGCAAGGTCCGTTGCTCCTGCGTTATCAGAAGGTTTGGCTTCAGTGAGTGCCTGACTGAGTTGCGCGCGGGCTAAATCTGCTGCCAACGCCGCTTTGGTAATGGCATGGATTTTGTTATTGAGATGGCTGTCATTAGCAACGGCAATAGCGGCTTTTAAGATATCCGCCAAGTCGATTTTGGTATTGGTAACACCTGCTTCACTGCTTTGTAATTGGCCATTTTTGGCATTCAATTCGCTAGCAATGCTATTCAGTAGGCCAGAGATTTTATCGACTCGGCCTGCTAGTTTACCAATGGCAGCATTCAAAATAGCGTAACGCTGATTGTCTAAATCATCAGAAACATTACCGGTAATAGCAACAGGAACGGTGCTTTGTAAGTTAGGCAAGCCAAATAAATCTTGAATTTGCGTGAACGCTTTGTCGATATTGGCTTTGCTTAAACCGTCTTTTTGGGCGTATTGGGTCGCTAAGTGAGTAAAAGGGGTAATGGCGACTTGATTGGCTGCCAATAATTCGGGCAACACTGATTGCATGACAAAGTTGGCAGGGACTTCCGCGCCAAAAGCCTTGCCATTCTCACAGCCACTTGGAATATCGCAGAGCATGGTGGTATTGCCGTCGCCTGAGACTTCCAATAACACAGCCCCAACGTAATCAGTAATTTTTAAGGTATAAGCGCCATTATTATCCGTTTGTGTATCAGTTAGTTTCGCGCCTTTTTGACCATCTGCCGTAATTTGATAGGCTGTGACAAGAGCGTTTCTTAGCGTCCCTTTGCTGGCAATGCCAGTAATAACTCGGCTGTTAACGCTAGGAGTAGAAGGGTCTGCGCCGCCACCTCCGCCACCGCATGCGAGCAATAACGATGTTAAAGTCAGCAAAATAAAAAAATGACGTATAAAAGCAGCGGCAGGCATAGAACGGAGTGTCCTGTAAAGGGCGGTCTTAGTGTTGAATGTGGGCATAACCTTTGCCTTTAGCTGTCCTGAATTCGAGGGTATTAAAGTCGACAAAACCTATAGAGGGTTACGACGGGTATGACGTAATGCTAGATTTTTACAGTAGACAATCATACCCAAATATAGCGATATTGTCTTCTGTTATGATTAAAAGACAAGGCACTTATAGCAGGAAATAGTTAGTTAAACCTCTCCTATAATTGACGATAAGTCAGGAGCATAACGAATGTGTGTTATAAATAGTGCTTAATGTGAATTGTTTTTAAAATACTGGAAAATGATGAAAATAATTGTAATGACTGGGCTGTTATTTCTAGCGACAACAGTCGCTGCCGATGCGAGCTTTAACCAAGTCCGAGATGTGATTTTTACGATTCCAACGGTCAAGACGGATATCGAACAACATGAACTCGATGTCTATCTAGATAATAAATTACCGCATTATCAGGTAACGTCTGCTAATTTCTTTAAAGATGGCGTTAACTTACTAAAACAGGATGCCCAGCGGACATTGTCTGAAGATGCTGATTTTTACCCGCGTTTAGAGAAACATCTGCATTCAAACGGTATTTGTTTTACCGGAACTTGGCATATTACTGAAAACACGCCTTACACGGGTTATTTCAAAAAAGAAGCGAAAGGGTTGCTAATTGCCCGTGCGTCAACGGCATTAACCGAAACCGAGCGTGGTGACCCGCGTGCCTTTGCTTTTGCCGGTAAACTGTTCCCGACGATGAAGCCCGATAACAAAGTTAAAACCGCGAATTTTTTTACGGTGGATGTCTTGGCGGGGGCGCAGCGCGACCATTATTTAGATGTCAAAATGACCAATGAACCCAAAACGGGCTTTAGGTTTAGTGTTATTCCGCTGGCGTTTAATGTTGCACGTGTGTTTCGTAGTGCGGACGATAATCCGGGGTTTCGTCCTGTTAGCGCTATTGGTGAACTCGGCTTAAAAAATGGTGAAATGGCGAAAAGTCCACGTTATTTGATGGTGCAAGCGTCCGCTAAAAATAATGCCAGTGACGAAAAAGACTTTAGAGACGAGTTGAATATCGAAAAGCATCATCCCACAGGCCTGAATTTTACTATTTTAGTTTCAGATAAATCGGGCGATCAAGAGGCCAGCGATTGGCAAAAAATTGGCGAAATTGTGCTTAACGAAAGCAAAGTATCTTATGGCTGCGACCGTCGTTTGCATTTTGCTCATCCCAAAATCAGCAAATAATCATGTCTTCTGAGCTGGCGAGCTGGCACGCCTTTCATCAACCTCATGTCCGTAATTTGGCGTGGGTGTTGTCGTCGCCGGCGCTGTTGTCTTTTTTGCCCAATTTTGCGCAACCATTGACGGTGTTGGCTGATGATTTTTGGCAACGACACTATCAAACTTATGTTCCTAAATTGCAGCAATTAGATCTACAGCCACAGCCGTTAATTGAGTTTTTAGAACAGCATAAAAATCATCGTTTAGGCTATTATTTTGAGTATTTGCTACTCTTTTGGCTGCAAGATCGCGACTATCATCATTTTGAACTGATTAAACATCGGGCGACGATATTTACTGGCAAAATCACCATTGGTGAACTGGATTTCTTGATCAAAAATCAGCAGACAGGGCGTATTGAGCATTGGGAAGTAGCGATCAAGTTTTATTTGGGGCATCCGCCGTTAAATGATGCCTATCATTGGCTGGGGCCTAACGATAGGGACTCTTTAGGGCGTAAGCTGGATCATCTGGCGCAGCAACAATTTCGTTTTGGTCACTATCAGGATCATGAAATCGAACAACGCTGTTTGGCGGTGAAAGGACGATTGTTTTATCCCAGCAGTCATAAGTCGTTATTGGCAGCGGCAACGATGGAAGATGGTTTAGCGTGTCTTTCGCCGCAGCATCTGAAAGGCAATTGGCTATTGTGGGATGAGTTTGTCGCCAGTCCTGAAGCGGCATTATGGCAATGGCGTCATGTCGGTCGTGACGAATGGCTGGCCGATCAGCAAATTAATAAACAATTGCCTTTGATACCAGCGGCACAATTGCCGATGTTGCCAACGCCACGTGCCGAGTTGTTTTTAGGGTTTGATGATCAAGGTATTGAACGAGCACGCTGCTTTTTAACCGCAGCCAATGCTTCTATTTGATGGAGAAGGGTCTGGATATTGTCTTGTTATTGGTGTTAGCAACGGTGATGGCGGTGTTGGTGTTTGATTTTACCAATGGTTTTCACGATGCTTCCAATATGCTCGCGACCTTAATTGCCTCCCGCGCAATGACACCCGCGCAGGCGATTATACTGGTTGCGTTTTTTACCGTGTTAGGGCCGATCCTTGGTGGTACAGCCGTCGCCGATACTATTGGCAGTATCGTCTCCATCGGCGAGTTAGCAAAAGTCGATGCCTTGGCTATCGTTTTTTGTGGCGTCAGTGGTGCGATTGGTTGGAATATCTTGACGTGGTGGTTCGGCATTCCGTCATCCTCATCACACGCCTTGGTTGGTGGTTTGGCGGGCGTGGTCATGCTTAGTTCCGGCGCACAGGATGTTGCTTGGGGCTTTACGGAATTGGGGCAAGGCCATTTAACCGGCTTGACCAAGGTCTTGATGGCTTTGTTGTTGTCACCGATTGTTGGTTTTCTCGCTGGTTTTTTGGTGCACAAAACCATGCACTTTGTGTTGCGTGCGGCACGTCCACGCATGAATATCTATTTGCAGCGTAGTCAATGGGTTACGGCGGCCGCATTGGCCTTTTCGCATGGCGCGAATGATGCACAAAAAGGCATGGGTATTATCACGTTAATTTTGGTGCTGAGTGGCTATTTACAGAGTTTTATCGTGCCTTTCTGGGTCATTTTGCTCAGTGCCAGTACCATTACGCTCGGTACATTGCTCGGTGGCTGGCGTATTGTCCGTACTATTGGTTTTGGTATTTATAAAATCCGACCTTTACACGGTTTAGATGCCCAGCTCGCGTCTGCGGGCGTGATTATGGCCGCTTCGTTGCTTGGTGGGCCAGTATCAACGACACATGTGGTGAGCACGTCGATTATGGGTATTGGCGCTTCCGAACGACCACGGGCTGTACACTGGCTGAAGGCCAAGGAAATCATGTTTACGTGGCTACTCACCATTCCTGGCTCGGCTATTTTGGCGTGTAGTCTTTATGAATTAACGCACTGGCTGCTTCATCAGCGCTTTTATTAGAGTCATTGCTATGCAAGAACAGACATCACCTACATGGATACGGCGGCTTATTGAACGCGTTTTTCCGCGTACCCCTGATTTTTATCGTTTACTGAATAATCAGTGTGATTTAGTGGTAGCAGGAACGGCGGCGTTGGTGAGTTATATGGAAAGCAACGACGATACTTGTGTGCAACGGGTTTTTGATATTGAAGCGCAGGGCGATAAAGTCAAACAGCATAATATGAATACCCTGCACCGCGCTTTTACGACACCGATTGACCGTGAAGATATTTATCAGGCCATCGCCGCGATTGATGACATTCTGAACTATGCCAAAACGACGGTGATGGAAATGCAAGTACTGGGTTTAGCACCCGATGAACATACCTTGGCGATGGCGGTACTGATGCAGCAAGGTGCAGAGGCTTTGCAACACGGCTTTGTGAAGTTAGAAAAACACCCGTTAGCTGCCGAAGCCGATGCGCTACTGGCGTTAAAAACCGAACGTAGCACCGAAGTAGTCTATCGCCAAGCGCTGGCCGAGCTGTTTGATCCCGAACACTACATCAAAACCTTGACTGATGAGCAGCAAGAAGACACTGAAGCCTTAGAGGTGTTAATTCCTGCCACCACCGCAGCACAAAATAAGGACATGTTGTCTTCGGTCGGTTTTGTGCTCGAAATTTTGAAGCGTCGGGAGATTTATCGCCATATGTCGAATGGTGCTGATCGTATTGCTCGTGCCAGTGAAGTGCTGCACGATATTATCGCCAAGGTTGCTTGAGCATTGCATACAGGGACAAGTTTATGATGTTGAAACGCGTGTTGGTGCTGGGAGGTTATGGTAATTTTGGCGCGCGGATTTGTCGGGCATTGGCGCGAGATGGTGATTGTGAGCTTTACATTGCCGGACGGCAACTGGCGAAAGCACAAGAATTGGCGCACGAGCTAGGGGCGCTGGCGGTGGTTTTGGATCATCAAGCGGCGGACTTTGGCGAACGCTTGGCGACGATCAAGCCCGATGTGCTCATCCATACTTCTGGGCCGTTTCAGGGACAGGATTATCACATCGCCCGCGCCTGCATTGATGTCGGCAGTCATTATATTGATATTGCCGATGGCCGCGCTTATGTCCGTGATATTTGCCAATTAGATGCCGCCGCGCAACAGGCAGGGGTGTTGGTAGTCAGTGGTGCCAGTTCGTTGCCCGCGCTATCCAGTGCGGTTGTTGACCAGTATTTGGCGGATTTTTCGCGTCTGGATAGCATTGAACATGGCATCAGTGCCGGAGCTAAACCACCGGGTATTGCGACCATGGCAGGGGTGATGAGTTACGTCGGCAAACCTTTTTGGCGCTGGCAAAACAACAAGTGGCAAACGGTCTATGGCTGGCAGAATGTGATTAGTCGCCGTTATGTCGCCCCGATTGGTATGCGCTTTTTATCGAATTGTGATGTGCCTGATTTGTCGTTGTTTCCGCAGCGTTATCCGTCGGTGAAAACCGTGCAATTTCGCGCCGGTGCTGGTTTTGCCACGACTAGTTTGGCGACGTGGATTTTCTCTTGGTTGGTGCGTAGTGGTGTCTTAAAAAGCTTAGTACC
>CANBZV010000089.1 GCA_947373945.1 Moraxellaceae bacterium | reverse complement strand
GCGAACGTCCTTGATAATCCTGCGGCGGGGCCGTTAGCACCAGGAAAACTCAGTAATAAATTTACGTTAATGACGACAGGAGGTAATAACTTTTTGTCCTTAGCGGGCATGATTGTGCCAACCAATGACGGTTTTTTGGCGGCCAATGCCATCGCAATCCCCACGGCCAAAGGTGAGTATGTTTACATGCTCAATGCCTATGACGCAGGTACTGAAGCGAATAATGAACTTCGTGGTGCCGCAGATGCAGGAATGCCGGGTCATTTAGGCATGCCTGTAGCGCCATTTTTGGAAGCTGATGTCGGCCACAATGGTACGGGCGTAGCAACAACAGCCGAAGGGTTTGTACACATTCATCGTGGCGTTATTGGTGATGACAATCCTATGGGTGGTAAAAGTGATATTGATATGATGAGCCAACGCTGGTTGAATCCCATTGCCCGTTTGGTTATTACCGTTAAATAAGGGAGTGATATCATGAAGTTGTATCACTACGCCCTGTTTGGGATGTTTGTCGGTTTGGTAGGATGTAATGATAATCATGAGGCGATGGTTACTGCTACTCCGATGCCTGCTAATGTCATGTTTGAAGTGAGTGTGACTAATGAAACTGCCGGTCAGCCATTTTCGCCGATGACCTTAGTTGTGCATCAGGCAGGTCAGGCTTTTTGGGAAATAGGGCAGCCCGTCACTGTCGCCTTAGAGCGTATTGCCGAATCTGGTAATGCCATGTTTTGGCGCGATGCCCTCAAAGCCGATAGCATGGTTTATCAGATCAAAGAAGGTAAAGGCTTGATTTTGCCGGGCCAAAGCGAGACTTTCACCGTTGAGTTATCGCCCGCAGTACTAGCAAATGACCCGCGTATAAGTTTTGCTGCGATGTTGGGCAAAACCAATGATGGTTTAGTGTTGATGTCCGGGCAGAAACTTAACACGTTAAAGTCGGGAGAAACGGCCAGTATGCAATTGTTATCATATGATGCAGGCACCGAATTAAACCGTGAGACGGCTGCAACCCTTGGTGCTTTAGGGGGTGAAGGGTTTAGTGCGGTGCGTGATGACCGGGTTGATCAACTAACTTTACATCCCGGTGTGGTTTCTAAGGATGATGGTTTAACCAACTCTGGTTTGACGGATTTGGAAAAGTGGGACAATGCCGTAGCAAAAGTCGATATTAAGCGTCTTTAAAGCGTTTATTTGCAGACCATCGGGGGCGAGTATTTCTTCCCCCCCTTTGGTTTGTGGTTTAGGGAATCATTAGCTGTTCACGTTCTAGCATACTGACCAACGCTATTAACGGTAAACCAATCAAACTTGTTGGATCATTGCCTTCAAAGCGCTCAAATAAACAAATGCCTAGGCCTTCGCTCTTAAAGCTGCCTGCGCAATAGTAGGGCTGTTCGGCCAGTAAGTATCTTTCAATACGATCACGTGATAACACACGGAAATGCACTCGGAAGTGGCAGACTTGTACTTGTTGTTGTCCGGTGTCGCTATTGAGTAAACACACGCCAGTATAAAAATCGACACATTGGCCGCTAAAGCGCGTCAATTGTTGGACAGCTTTAGCGTGTGTTAAGGGTTTGCCAATCATATCACCCTGAAATGTCGCGACCTGATCAGAGCCAATAATCAGATGCTGTGGGTATTTTGTCGCCAGTGCCTGCGCTTTGGCGATAGCTAGGCGATGACAGAGTTGTTCGGCTGACTCTTTAGGGTAATGCGTTTCATCGGTATTCGGACTATCCTGTATAAAATCAACGCCTAGGCGCATGAGTAACTCACGGCGAAAGGGCGATGTTGACGCTAAAACAAGAGGCAATGTCATGGAGAATTCCTATTTATTTGTTTATGGTACGTTACGCCGGCAGTCAGGCCATGATATGGGGCAATGGTTAGCGAACAACGGCCATTATATTGGCGAAGCCAAGCTCAAAGGGGAATTATACCAAGTGAGTTATTACCCCGCTTTAGTGGCAGGTGATAATTGGATTTATGGAGATGTTTATGCGTGCCAACCAGATATTTGGCCAACGTTGGATGCCTTTGAGGAGGCAACAGGGCTAGAGGCGGAATATGAGCGTCACTTACATCCGGTGCTGTTGGTAACAGGTCAGTGGTTAAGTGCTTGGGTATATTGGTATCGGCGACCAACTACAGGATTATCCCCTGTAGCTGGTGGCGATTGGTTAAGGCATAGTACTACTTTGCGCTAATGCTTGATTTAACCATATTGTCTTTAGCTAATTTGGCATCGGGCAACATGACATCTAGCAGAATTTGCGCAGACTCTTTGACAAAGGCTTCGTCTTCAGGCTTTTCCTTTTTGCTCGGGTCGGCGTATTCATCAGGAACATTACTGTTTTCTTCGTCGTTTTCGGCTGTTTCAGCCTCACGCCACGTTTTAAGTAATGTTTGACCTTTAGCTGTCCGGCGTTCATTTTCGATAGCAAGGCGACGTGCGTCTAAGTCGTCTTGCTCTTGGCGGCGTTTTGCTTCGTTGAGCGAAATGGTGGTGTCTTTTTTCAGACTCTCAGCCAACGCGATTTGCTCATTCAGATAACGGAAGTCTGGGTCATTATTTTGACGTTGCTGAGATTTTAGCACCAGACTTGCTAACTGACGGTGAAAGCCACTATAGGGTAAATAACGAGCTGGCGTAATAGTATCCCACGGCAAGGCGTTTTCTAGGGAGGACTCACCAACATCAGCCCCTTGGAAGATATTAGGGAAGTTAATGTCTGCTTCAACGCCTTTGTGTTGAGTACTAGCACCGGAAATACGGTAGAACTTGGCTTCGGTCAATTTTAATTGACCATGATTCAAGTCGCGTAATGACTGTACTGTGCCTTTACCAAAGGTCGTGGAGCCAACAATTAACCCACGTCCATAATCCTGAATCGCACCGGCGAAAATCTCGGTTGCCGAGGCAGATAAGCGATTAACCATAACGACTAATGGGCCATCATACGCAACACCTGCATCTGCATCACCTAAGACTTCCACTTCGCTATTGGCATTTTTCACTTGTACTGTTGGGCCCGTTTCAATAAATAAACCAATCAATGAATTGGCTTCGCTTAACGAGCCACCACCATTGTTACGCAGGTCCAATACTAAACCGTCAACATGTTCGGCTTTTAATTCATCAATGAGCTTGGCAACATCGCGAGTCGTGCTGCGATAGTTGGGGTCGCCCGCCTGCATTGCTTGAAAGTCAGCGTAGAAAGTGGGTAGTTTAATCACGCCAATTTTATACGGCTTATTATTACGGGTAATCTCAATGACGCGTTTTTGCGCTGCCTGATCTTCCAGCTTAATGGTGTTACGGACAATAGTGACTGTTTTGGTTTGATGTTCATCAAGTGAGGTAGCAGGTAGAACTTGCAGACGCACAGTGCTGTCTTTAGGGCCGCGAATTAAATCGACGACCTCATCGATGCGCCAGCCAATAACATCAACAAAATCTTCATTACCTTGAGCGACGGCAACAATACGGTCACCCGGTTTCAGTTGCTTGGATTTTTCGGCGGGGCCGGCAGGTACTAAACGCACGATTTTTGTATATTCATCTTCACCCTGCAACACTGCACCAATGCCTTCCAATGTCAGGCTCATATTGATGTTGAAGTTCTCGGAGGTGCGCGGCGAGAAGTATTCGGTATGCGGGTCGTAGGTTTCGGCAAACGAGTTCATAACAATCTGAAATACATCGTCGGCTTTATTACGATTCATATTGTTGAGTTGCGTTTGATAGCGTTTCGTCAACATCTTGAGGATTTCGGCATCACTTTTGCCAGACAGACGTAAGCTGAGTACCGTAGACATCAAGCGTTTACGCCACAAGTCATCCAGTTCGTCCGTTGTTTTGAGCCAAGGCGCTGTTTCTCTTTTTGTTTCTAGGACCAAATTCTTTTTAAAATCGAAATGATCAAGACCTTTGGATAGCTCACGAATGACGAAGTCCAACCGTTCATTCGCCCGTTGTTGAAAACGACTATAGATAGCAAAGGCATGACCGAGTTCACCACGGGTTAGATCATCGTCCAGCAGAGTACGATAAGCTTCAAAATCTTTAATATCACTCGCCAGAAAGTAGCTGCGGCTACCATCTAAATCTTTAAGATAGCGATCAAAGATTTGGCTGGAAAGGGTATCGTTTAGTTTTTTGTGTTCATAATGCAGATGTTTGAGCATCATGACACTTGAGCGGGCGGCTTTGATTTCGTCGCGGCTAGGTTCTAGTTGTGTGGGTGCCGAGGCTTGTTTTGCAAAGACAGCGGAAAAAAATATTAAGCCACCAAAAGCAGCAGACCATAATAAATGTTTACGAGAAAGTACGGCCATGAGATTCTTAAATTAATAACGCCAGCGGACTACTGGCGATTTCGATTATAGAGAGCTTGACCGTTATTTTATAGCGGGTAACAACATTAAAAAACACAAAGTTGCATACGGCAACACGTTTACCGATGAGTGCCGGCCTGCGAGCAAAATTTGAGGCTGACTTGGCGAGCACCAACCCCGGAAAAATAGACTTTGCTCACTTTTAAATCACAAATGTTAAAAATATCTGTAAGTTGCAAAACATCATTGCAAGGCATAGCTTATTATTAACTATGACTAATTTAATAATATAAGGAGCGCAAAAATGAACGGCGCATTAATGCTTGATTTGGTAGGTTTAGAGTTAGATGCTGAAGAAAAAGAAATATTGCAACATCCTCACGTTGGCGGCCTCATCTTTTTTGCTCGTAATTACACCGGGCCAGAGCAAATTCAAGCTTTAGTTAACAGTATACGGGCAGTTCGTCCCGAAATTATTATTGCGGTGGATCAAGAGGGCGGGCGTGTTCAGCGCTTCCGCGAAGGCTTTGTTAAATTACCGCCTATGAAAATGTTTGGCGATGTCTTTGGGCGTGATCCGCAAAAAGCGCGACAGCTAGCGAATCAATGTGGTTGGTTAATGGCGACTGAGGTGTTGTCGGTGGGTGTCGATATTAGCTTTGCACCCATTTTGGATGTTGATAATGGTTTAAGTAAGGTCATTGGTAATCGAGCTTTTCATTCGGATCCCCAAGTAGCCGTTGCTTTGTTAAGTGAGTTTATTAAAGGCATGCATGAAGCAGGCATGGCAGCGACGGGTAAGCATTTCCCTGGACATGGTTCTGTTGAAGCCGATTCGCATGTGGCTATTCCCGTTGATAACCGGACTTTTGCCGAAATTGATGCGTTTGATTTAGTGCCTTTTAAAGCGTTATGCCATGAGCTGCAAGGTATTATGCCTGCTCATGTTATCTATCCTGAAGTAGACAATAAACCAGCAGGTTTTTCAGCAATTTGGTTGCAAGACCTTTTGCGTCAACGCTTGGGGTTTAAAGGGGTTATTTTCTCCGATGATTTAAGTATGGAAGGTGCCGGAGTTGTTGGTGGTTATGCCGATCGTGCCGATGCCGCTTTGGAGGCAGGTTGTGACATGGTTTTAGCGTGTAATCAACGTGCGGGCGCGGTGCAGATTTTAGAGTACTTAGAAAAATATCCCCGTATGCCGCATCAGCATCGCTTCAATGCGTTGCGTGGCCAAGGTAAGTTATTGTGGAATGATTTACCTCGTCATCCCAAATGGCTGGCCACCGAAGAAGCGATTCGCAGCATGATGACGGAAGAGCTGGTATACGGCGCTGTTTAAGCATGCTGTCTGTGTTGATGGGGGAGAACGTAAATTTTTGTCTTACTTTCTCCTCGGTAAAATATTCACCTTCGATTGCACCAATACATCGCGTGCGTGCTCAAAACCTATTTTTACTAATGAATCGTAAAATGACCACGCGAGTAAGTCGTATTTGCGCACATCAGGACTAAAAAGTAAGTCAGCATTGGCGCGTGCTTTAATGTTTTTGACCGAGCTTGCCAGTAACGAGCTTTGGATAATGCCCGACATTAAGGTAGGAACGCGAAATTGGCGGTTATGGCTGTTAAAGAACTTATCCATCAGGAAAGCTACCGGACTAGGCATATCCGGGAATTCAAACTTAACATTGGGTAGATACGAAAAATCGACAGCGATAATTTTATTGGCACCAAATTTATCCATCACATCGACGGGTAACGCATTAAAAAAAGCGCCATCGACATGTAAACCATCACCGATTCGCACCATGGGAAACACACCGGGCAGGGCTGCGGAAGCACATACGGCACGCCATAATGAGCCGCGTGTATGAACTACCTCCTGATTGGTCGCCATATCACTACTGACACAAAAGAAGTTCAGCCATAAGTCTTCAATACTGACGCTCTCGGGAAAGACCGATTGCAGTAAGCCATGCAGGCGTTTGCCTTGAAAAATAGACAGAATCGGTAAGATATTCAAGTCATAGAATTTAGTGGGATTTTGCTGAAAAGAATAACGAACTTTATTTGCTAGCTCATGGGCGGGATGGTCCAGCGCGACCGCTGCCGCCATGATGGCACCAATACTGGTGCCACCCACACGATCAATTGGAATGCCGGCTTCTTCTAAGGCGCGACACACACCCACGGCGGCTAGACCACGCGCGCCGCCACTGCCCAACACCAAACCAATAGCATTGCCGGTAATCAGCCGTGCTAGTCGCGCCATGTGGCGCTCACTATCGCGTCTGATATGGATGACTTCGCTCACCCACGGACGAGCATTTAGCCAATAGGTCGTGCCACTCGGCATCAGCGTTTCAGCGGGATGCCATAACATCAACATAATATCGGCGTGGAGTGGGTTAGAAGAGCCATTGAGCAGTTCGCGCTCAAAAGTGGGTGGTTTACTGTCGTCGCCGGCATCAGCCAATAACAAAATACGATCGGCTTGACGCAGACAACGTTGTGTCCAGGCATCGTCACCCGCATTAGCAATATAAATCACAAAATCATGTTCATCTTCTTGACGATCTAGCCAAGCACTTAAACGGCGGTAGCGTTGTTGATCGCTTTTACTCACAAACGCGGCATCCGCTTCGCCTAATTGATGTTCGATTTCGTTGGGGTCAAGAATCAGTGACGTGCCGCAGTGTTTAATCGCGGCATGTAATTGCGTTTTGAATAGGCTAAGGTCAATCTCCGTCGACAAGGGCAGCACGGTTATGTTGGTAACATGATGGTCATGTCGCTGTTGGTTGTTTCGACTATTGGTACGCTGAATAATAAGCTTTGCGGTTTGCAGCAGCAATTGTGGATATTGCATAAACCACAGGTGCAAACGATCAGTGGCAATGCGAACAACCACACTATCTCGGGTGGCGAGGACCGTCGCGCCACGCACATCATCGGATAAGACCGCCACTTCCCCAACTGTTTCCCCCGGTTTAATGTCACCCAAGTGGTACTGGCTACCATCATTTGTTATGCGGATAGCACGTAAACGGCCAGAAATAAGAAAGTAGGCCGCATTACCGGGATCACCCTGTAGGAATAGTGTGTCACCACCTTGGCATTCAATCCATTCGCACTGCGCAATAATTTCAGCCAATACCTGTTCGTCCAGAGGGCCAAAATAGTTAAACAAATAACGACGAAATAATTCAATTTGTTGGTTGGCAGTGTCATTGATAAGGATCGCATCTTGGCTCATGGTTATTATCCAGAAAGTGCTTAGGTCCTGTGTATCAATCTATTTTAGTTGTGTTGGCTACGATTGCTGTGAAATTTGGCGGGATAGCTTGGAAAGGCTATATGAGGCAGTTATCTTGGCGAATATTTGCCGTAGGTGGAACTTATTTCCTGGCATATTGGTTTAGTAGTCAAGTGATGGATCATTCTTGTCTTGCGGTGGTAAGTCTTTTGCTTTGACGGCATTGATGGGCGCTTTTGCTGGTTCTGGGCGTAAATATCTATCCCAAACACCATAGCCCAATAAACCCCAGACGATACACATAATCGCGATTTCTATTAAGGTTTTAGGTTCTTTTTCTTGAATAGCCTGTTTGGTACTGAGATGGGTGCTTTTGATATTAAAGGAGTCACACGCAGGACATTTGCCATGCGGAAATTTTTGCGTGGATTTATTGCCACAATCATTACAGATGAATGCCATTGTTGTTAGCTCTTAATGTGGCAAATAATATTGATTCTAGCAAATTAGTGGCTGGTTTGTGCCTGCTGCGGGGTTAATTTAGTCGGGATAAAGGTAGGGTGAGAGGTTGTAATGACGCGTCGCCATATCTGGTCTGGTTATTTGTGCATTAAAAATTTGGGGTTACTTCATTGTTACTTTTACTTTTTTACGCTCAATAAAAAAGCCCTGCATTTCTATAGGTATTTGATATTAAAGCGGAAATTTTGTGGTTATGACGGTACTCAAACTTTGCCGTGTGCCTTGTTGTTGCATAGTGTTATATAAAACAATGGGTTATAAAAAAGTACGGCCTCGTTAAACCCGACTTGTGGCTGAAAGTGTGATTTTTTGGTCACACTAGCTAACTACATTCAAAACCATGATTCGCTTGTTGTTAGTTGCTTTAGTATCTAAAATAGCATTATTAATAGTGCTATTTAGAGTGCGTATATTATGTTTGCAATTACGGCCAATGACTTAAAAACCAAAGGTATTCCAATTATAGAAGAAGGTCTGACGGCACAAGATGAGGCTGTGATTACAGTACGTGGCAAACCTCGCTTTGTCGTGATGACAATGGAGCATTACGATTATTTGCGCGAGTGTGAACTCGATGCCGCTTTACTTGAGGCCAAGCGTGATATTGCTGAAGGACGCTTTCATAGCATACGTCCCGAAAGTGTGGAACAGGACATTGCTGAGCATATGGCACGGGTGCTGTCAGAATGACGTACACGATAAAATCTACAGAGCAGTACGAAAAGAAGGTTAAGCGTTTTTTGAAGCGTCATCCAGAGATGATAGATAAGTACCAAAAGACTTTAACAATGTTGGTTACGAACCCATTTCATCCGTCATTACGTTTACACAAGCTGGAAGGGCGTTTGAGTGACTATCACTCTGTATCTATTAACATGAGCTATCGTATTGTCATGTATTTTTTGATAGTCGATAAAGAGATCATTCCTGTCGATATTGGAGATCATGATACGGTGTATTGACTCTTTAGATCGAACAAGGAGCTAACAGATGATGAACAATCAAATGACAATTAATGGACACGTTGCCGTTATTAGCTTCGACCCTGACGCAGATATTTATCGGGGCGAGTTTGTTGGCTTAAATGGCGGTGCTGATTTCTATGCCGACACTGTGGATGATTTACACAAAGAAGGGGAGGCATCGCTAAAAGCTTTCTTGGAGATTTGCCAAGCGCAGAGGATTGAGCCATTACCGCCAATAATTACATCTTTAAAGGGCTGTTTAAGCTCGGTACAAGTTCCCGATCTGAATAAAGACGATTACCACACCTACCTTGAGAAAAAGTTTCAATAGCATTGCAGTTCATGGAAGGAGTTAATAGATGGACAGTTCAAACAGAGTGCCTTTCGGGCTGCGAATTGATGAGACTGGAAAAAACGAATATGTTGCTGTTGACGAGGTGCCAAATGGATTGGCCTGTAAGTGCATTTGCCCATCATGCAAAATTGAACTGGTGGCCAGACAAGGAAACGAAAAAATATGGCATTTCGGACACAAGCCAAGAAAAACAGAATCTGAGTTAAAGGTAACATGCGATTTCTCTTACCAAGTATCAATAGTTGCTATGGCAAAGCAGCTATTTGAAAACGGTTTAAAAATTGATTTTCCCGAATATATATTAAGAAAACTGAATGGATATAGTCCCCAGTCCATAAAAGTCGTTAATCAAGTTAGTGTTTTTATTGATAACGTTCAGATTGAAGCTGTTTATAACAACTTATTTGTAGACGTTTTAGCTTTTGTTGGT
>CANBZV010000088.1 GCA_947373945.1 Moraxellaceae bacterium | reverse complement strand
TGAGCACAAGAACGACAGGTGGCACCGTTACCTGCGGTTGGTGCTTCCATAAATTCTTTATCTGGGCTCGCTTGCTGCATTTTGTAAAAAATGCCTCGGTCAGTCGCAACAATAAAGCGCTGATTCGGCAATGTTTGCGACGCTTTGATCAATTGAGAGGTTGAACCTACGGCATCAGCAATATCGACTACGGCTTCTGGTGATTCAGGGTGCACCAGTACAGCAGCATCGGGATACACCTTTTTCAAATCAAGAATGCCACGCGCCTTGAACTCCTCATGGACTATACAAGCACCATCCCATAACAGCATCTCAGCACCCGTGACTTTTTGCACATAACGTCCTAAGTGTTTATCGGGTGCCCAAATAATTTTTTTACCTTGATCGGCTAAATGCTCAACGACATCAACGGCAATGCTGGAAGTCACTACCCAATCAGCACGCGCTTTAACAGCGGCTGAAGTATTTGCATAGACGACGACCGTGTAATCCGGATGAGCATCACAATACGCTGTAAACTCATCAACAGGACAGCCTAAGTCCAGCGAACACGTCGCCTCCAGCGTCGGCATTAACACTCTTTTTTCTGGATTAAGGATTTTTGCCGTTTCCCCCATAAACTTCACCCCTGCCACAACAAGTGTTTTTGCCGAATGCTGATTACCGAAACGAGCCATTTCCAACGAATCAGAAACACAGCCGCCTGTTTCTTCCGCTAAAGCCTGCAAATCATTGCTGGTATAATAATGAGCAACCAAAACGGCATCTTTTTCTATTAATAATCGTTTAATTTTGGCAATTAATTCAGCTTTATGCTCAGCACTGATGGCTGGTGCTTCGTGCAACGTTAAATGGTCAATATGTTGCTTTACTAATTCTTTAGCAGCGTTGTCGATCAGGTTATTCATGCAAGTTCACTGGATAACTAAAGGGTAATTAGGCGATTTTACTCTGACTGTAGGCGTTATGCGATTTTTTCAAGGAATAAAGCGCTTTTGATTTTACTTCCGCCCTATGGCTGTCTTAACTAAGTGAAGATTTAGATGTTTAAGGATAAGTAACGCCTCTTGACGATGTGGTGTTTCAGCAAGCTCTGTTCAACAGCCAAGAAGGATATTTGATATGCTCCCACTGCGTGACTTACCCGAATTTCCTTACGACTTTCAACGCTTACGCGCTAGCTATTTGGCCGATGAAGCGCTGATCATGACCGCCACCTTCCCCGAAGCTGGTCTCAGTAGCCATCTGACACAACAGGTTAGCCAGTTAGCTGCTGCCTTGATTGAACAAGCGCGCCATAGCACTTCCCCACTATTTAATGATTTTTTGCAGAATTATCATCTCGATAGCCATGAAGGTCGGGTGTTACTGACTTTAGCCGAGGGCTTATTACGTATTCCCGACCGTGCTAGTCGTAATGAACTGATTAATAGTTTGCTACCCCAAGCAGATTGGACAGAGCAACAAAGCCACAATAGTCCGAAACTGGTTCATTGGGCGAGCAAAGCTCTGACAATGGCACGCCGCTTTATTCAAGAAGAGGATTTTCCTGATCGCTGGCATCAACTATTATTAAAAATGGGTGATAGCGTGCTGCGTCCTGCATTGAGCGCAGGTATTCATCTGATGGCCAAGCAGTTTGTCATGGCCGAAACACTACCCGAGGCGTTAGCACTACGCCAAAGTCATTATCGTTATTCGTTTGATTGTTTAGGCGAAGCTGCACAAACCTACGATGAGGCCGAACACTATTTTCGCGCCTACCATCAAGCGCTCGAACTTTTGGCAGGTCAAGCACATCAACAGCCGCTCTTAGCGCGGGATAGCATTTCGATTAAGCTTTCAGCACTCCATCCACGTTTTGAAGCACGCTTTTGGCCTGAGTTACAAAAAACGTTATTACCCAAACTCATCAAACTAGTAAGTTATGCAGCGCAAGCCGGTTTGCCGATTACGTTTGATGCTGAAGAATCGGAACGGCTGGAATTAACCTTGGCGATATTTGCCGAAGTCGCAACACAACCTCAATTCGTCGACTACGAAGGTTTAGGTTTAGCGGTTCAAGCCTATCAAAAACGTGCCCCAGCCGTCATCGACTGGTTGCAAGACTTCGCCTTGATACTAGGCCACCGAATTCCTGTGCGTTTAGTCAAAGGCGCTTATTGGGATAGCGAAATCAAGCGCGCCCAACAACAAGGACTCAGCGACTACCCCGTTTTTACGCGTAAACTGCACACCGATATTTGTTATTTGGCATGCGCTCATAAACTTTTAAAACACCCACAACAATTTTGGCCACAATTTGCCACTCATAACGCCCATACATTGGCATGGCTCGAAGTAGTGGCGCGGGATTTCGGGCAAGATTACGAAGTTCAGCGTTTAGTGGGTATGGGTGACAATATTCATGCCGCTTTTTATCAACAAACTCTACGGCAAACACGGCTGTATGCGCCGATTGGTGAGTTTAATACCCTACTCCCTTATTTAGTGCGCCGATTGCTGGAAAACGGCAGCTCACAGTCTTTTGTTAATCAACTAGCTAATCCTCAGATTGATAGTCAGGTGCTCGCACAGGATCCTGTCGTGCTATTGACGCAACAACAGATATCCTCACACCCTAAACTACCTAAACCGCCACACTTATTTTTGCCACGTCCAAACAGTGCTGGCGTTAGCATGGCTGATCTCACCAGCCTTAACGAACTACGCGAAGAGCTACTGACTTTTCATCAGCACACATGGCGTGCGGGTGCTTACCACCTGATGAATGAGCATATTTTGGCCGATATTCGTCATAGTCCAGTAGATAAACACCGCATATTAGGGACGGTGCATGCACACAGTCAGGCCGATATTCAACAGGCGTTTGACTCTGCAAATCACGCTTTTGCTTCATGGCAACATGAGCCCGTCAGCAGTCGCACTGTCTGCCTACGCAATATGGCAGATCAGCTCGGGCAACATCAAGCCGAACTATTATATTTATTGATGATGGAGGGAGGAAAAACACTGGCCGATGCCGTTGGTGAATGGCGTGAAGCCGTGGATTTATGCCATTACTACGCCCAACAAGCGGAACAACTACAGGCACCACAAATACTACCAGCCATTAGTGGTGAAACTAATCAATTATTGCTGGTGGCGCGCGGTGTCTTTGTTTGTATTAGTCCGTGGAATTTTCCATTAGCGATTTTTCTAGGGCAAGTAGTAGCTGCTTTAGTCACGGGGAATACCGTCGTTGCCAAAGCAGCGAGCCAAACGCCACTGATCGCCCAACGAACCGTGCAATTGCTCTACAGCGCAGGCATTCCCAAAGAGGCTCTACAGCTTATATTTGGCCAAAGCCGCGATATTGGTGGTGCGTTACTCACCGCCACTGCTTTGTCAGGCGTGGTTTTTACAGGATCTACCGCCACCGCCGTGCATATCAATCAAACCTTAGCCGCTCGACTTGGTGCGATCATACCGTTTATTGCTGAAACTGGCGGTTTGAACGCGATGATTGCCGATAGCTCCGCGCTACCCGAGCAATTAGTGCAAGATGTCTTAACATCGGCGTTTAATAGCGCGGGTCAACGTTGCTCAGCATTACGCACTTTATGGCTACAAGAAGAACTCGCACCCGCCGTATTAAAGCGACTAGAAGGATCATTAAAGACGTGGTCTATTGGTGATGCCAGCTTGCTGCACTCGGATATGAGCACAGTGATCGATCACCATAGTCAAAACCACTTGCAGCACTACTGTGAGCATCTAAAAGCCGTTGCCACATGGTCTGCACACGCTGTTTTAGAGCCTGAATGTATTAAAGGACATTATGTTGCACCACACGCGTTTGTTATTAATGCCGAAGATTTACCCGCTCAGGAGGTGTTTGGCCCAGTGTTGCACATCGTCCTGTGGCAGCAGAATCATTTGGCTGACGTCATGAGCCATATTAACCAAAGTGGTTACGGACTCACTTTAGGCATTCATAGTCGTATCAGTAGTCATATTGATTATGTACAACGCCATGCCCGAGTGGGTAATGTCTATATCAATCGGAATCAGATTGGTGCCATGGTCGGTTGCCAACCTTTTGGCGGCGAAGGATTGTCTGGCACAGGTTTTAAAGCAGGCGGCCCGCACTATTTACTGCGCTTCTGCACCGAACGTGTCGTCACCAATAACCTCAGCGCATTGGGTGTAAATACCCAACTATTGAATCTTGACAGTTAATTGCCTAAATAGCGGGCGATTGAACGCAATTTACACGCCAAACATTTGACAAGACAAATTTCACTGAATAGAATGCCCGCCTCATGATGTGGTGCTTTGGGGCTATAGCTCAGCTGGGAGAGCGCTACAATGGCATTGTAGAGGTCAGCGGTTCGATCCCGCTTAGCTCCACCAATCTCCACATCCTGAGCGAACCAGATTAGGTCCCCATCGTCTAGTGGCCTAGGACAGCACCATTTCATGGTGGTAACCGGGGTTCGAATCCCTGTGGGGACGCCATATTCCGAAAACCCGCTGTGAGCGGGTTTTTTTTTAGGCCGTTGACAATTGAGGTTATGTACCGATCTGTTGGTCAGTCTGCAGAACATGCAGTGTTGTTGAGTTAGGGTTGTGTATTTGAGACACATCAACTCAGCAAAAATGACTAAACATCAGTCTACACTTTGACTGTTTTTAGCAACTATTACGGAATTGTTCAGTTGGTCTATAACTAATAAATAGACATCGACTATGAACATAAATCGTTGCGCGGCATTTTTTGGGGACAGTTTGTATTATGTTTACGCTGCATCCACGTTTGGCCGAAGATACGCTTCCGCTAGGCGACTTTCCATTAAGTACATGCCGTTTAATGAATGACATGCACTATCCGTGGTTGGTATTGGTACCGCGTGTACCTAGTATTCGTGAAGTTTACGAATTATCCGTACGCGACCAACAACAGTTATTGCGTGAGTCTTCTTGGGTTAGTGAGCAACTGGCCAAGTATTTCCGCGCCGAAAAAATGAATGTCGCAGCGATTGGCAATTTGGTGCCGCAACTTCATATTCATCATGTGGTGCGTTACAGCAATGATGCCGCATGGCCACAGCCAGTGTGGGGCAAACATCAAGCGATGCCTTACACTGCCGAGAATCTGACTTATATGCGTGAAACCTTAATGCTCGCGTTCCGCGGTCGTGAAGGTGTGCCGTTTGAGTGGACATTAGCTTAAACGCTAAACTTTGTGTGCCTAGGCAGAGTCGTTAGAGTCTGCCTTGTTCATACTTTTATACACTGCTGTTTTTAGTCAATCGCCAATCGATAACCCAAACCCGGCTCATTGAGCAGATAACGGGGTTCTGTAGGGTCACTTTCCAGCTTACGGCGTAATTGCCGCATATAAATCCGCAAATAATGACCATCTTCCTCATGATGCGGGCCCCACACTTGTCGCAATAATTGTCGATGAGTCACCACCTTCCCTGCTTCGCGCACCAAGACGGTCAATAATCGCCACTCTACGGGTGTAATATGCACAGGTTTATCGGCTAATAATGCTTCACAGCGTTGCGTGTTTATGGCTAACGACTGATGTCGATACAACCATAAGTTGTCCGTATCTTTTAATTTCGTCGTTCGGCGTTGTACTGAACGCATGCGCGCCAACAATTCGCTAACCCCAAATGGTTTAGTCAAATAATCATCGGCTCCGGCATCAAGCGCCCGTACTTTTTGGTTTTCTTGATTACGAGCCGAAATTACAATAATGGCGGCCTGGCTCATATCTTTGAGCATGGGAATAAGTTGTTCACCATCCAGATCAGGCAAACCTAAATCTAGTAGAATCAAATCTAGCGTCGAATCGCGCGCTACCTGAAAAGCAAGCTCGGCGGTACGCACAGCCGTAACCAAATAGCCCTGCTCATTAAGCATAGTTAATAAAGTAATGCGAATATGGTCATCATCTTCAACCAATAAGACTTGCCACGCTACCGGTGTATTATGCATATCATTCTCAAGCGCAAACTTCTAATTCAAGGGCGGGACTATCAATAGGAATAGGTAAGCTGACGATCACCGTTGTCCCACGATCAATGGTCGACTGAATAACAATGTGTCCATGATGAACATCAGCAATACCACGACAAATACTTAGGCCCAAACCAAAACCCGTTTTCGTCGAATGACCGCGATAAAAAGGGTCGAATACTTTATCTAACTGATCCTCTGGAATACCTTGCCCTTTATCGCTAATCGAGAGCTGGATATAGGTCTCCACTCGCTTCGCTTTTAACTGAATGACAGTGCCATCAGGCGAATACTTAGCGGCATTTTCGAGCAAGTTAATTAATACCCGTTCAATTAACGTGCTATCGCATCTAATCAACGGCAAATCATCGGGCACATCAACAATAATATCGTGATGTTTAATACGTCGTCGGGCTGACAATAACGCACTTCCCACAATTTCCTCGATGGCCTGCCAATCTTGCGAAATGTGAATATCGCCACTTTGCAGGCGCGCCATTTCCAGCAGATTTTCGACCATGTTCTGCATATGAATAGCCTCTTCGTAGATTGCTTGTGACAGGCAATTTCTGGTTTCAACTGACACAATATCTTGTTCTATCAAACTAGATGACGCGCCCATAATTGTCGCTAAAGGGGTACGCAGATCGTGCGAAATGGCATTTAAAATAGTATTGCGTAACGATTCTTGCTGAATTCTGATATCTGACTCATGGATTTTCTGATGCAAATTATTACGTTCAATGGCCTGTGTGCTTTGCCGAATCATCGCTTGTAAATGTTCAGTTTGTTCAATATCTGCAAGACGGTCTTTGGTTGTGGCCAATGACACAATGCCATAAAGCTTGGCATTCGCATGTAGAGGAATAAAAACATTAGCGATAGCACCATGCTCATATTTGAATACTTTGGCTGAAAGTGCCTCTGACAATACGGCTCGCTGTAAATCAAATACATCAGTGTTGGTACTGATTTGCTGGCTGGTCAGAATTTCTGCTTGTGTGGCAAATATCTGCGACAAATGCTTTAGGGTAATAGCAACAACTTCTTGATTACTTTGTGTTTCTGCTAACGCTGCCGACAAGGCATACAACGCCGACGTTCGTAGCTCACGCTCTTTTGATTCACGTAATTTTTGCCGTAACCGTGCCGCTAAGGTGCTAATCGTTGCCGCTGTAATCAACATCCCGGTAAGCGTAAAAACATACTCTGCGGGCTTACGGGTAAACTCCATATACGGTGGCAAATTCAGATAGTCAAAGACCACAACACTGCATAAACTGATCAAAATAGCTGGGCCAATACTGAGAAAAAATGCTGTCGTCACCACGGCCAGCATATACACCATAACTAAACTACTTTGATCAACAAAAGGCTGCACGGTGCTTGTGATCATAATCGCAACAAGCATTATCACGATCGAAATCAAATAGTTTTTAAGTTTAGACATTATCTTGACCTGTAGATATCCTGCCAAGATTACCAAATCTACAGAAGAGAACAGCAGAAGGCAGAAATTTTTACGGTCTCTTTACTTGAGGATTAACTAACGAGTGCCGATGATAGCATCTCGGTTGTGCTGGTCATCATCATGCACGTTATATGTTTCTTGTTAGGAGTTATTCATGGCAATTTATTCTGCCCATAGATTGTCTTTTTTGCTGATGGCCTTTTCTCTCTCAGGTTGCAGTTCCATGGCAAAAATGGATACCGCCTCTAGCGCAACTGCGGCCAGCACAACCGCCCCTATCTCCGTCATCGAAAGTCAAAAACCCGACGCTAGCGTTATTACTACCATTAATGTTGATGCTCCTACCGTTGCAAAGACTGAAGCCCCCGTTTTATCTCGTAAGATGATGAGCAGCAAACAGAGTAAAAGTAAAAAGAAGAAAAAACCCACCGTAAGTCATTAACAGTAGGTTATCAAGCGATAGCCAAGGCAGAGAAATCCTTGGCTTTGAATCGTTCTTAAATCTGGCCGAATGTTAAACCGGCATGTTGTGTTAAACGCTGAATCAGTCGCTCACCAAACACCGTTGACGGCGTCCAGAATCCACCTGCTTTGTCGGTTTTGGCAATATCCAGCGCAAGGCACGTCGCTGCCTCACCCAGAATTTTTGCGGTTGAACCATAACCGGGGTCACGATCACCCGTGACTTTTACCGTCAATTTTTGACCAGAAGATGTGAGGCCAATAAGACGAATATCATAAAACCCGTTGAGTTGCTGCTTAGGTGTCGGGCCTTCACCCGCTTTGGGAACAATAAAACGCTCTAAAATATGACGCGTGGGCGATAATGCAGCGGCACCGACAAAACCAGCAATGCCCACTGCCGCTCCTGCTGCGATCAAGCTACCAAGCACCCCACGCCCCGTTAGCATCGCCTCATCATAAACAAAATCTGCGCCGTAGGCGTTGTGACTAATGGCATTACTACGATGGACAATTTTGGTATTAATACCCGCCATAATAAAAGGCGCTGACCATGCTTCGGCATCGGGGTCAAACTGCGCAAATTGCACATTAGGTTGTTTGGGTTTGCTCACTTGACTGGCTGGACATAAGGCATAGGGATTTGCCATCAGTTTACGCAGTGCAGGATCAATGGCAGCCTCTTTCACTAACTCCATGATACTGGCTACTGTGCCCCCCGAAATACCGCCACGAATCGCTTTGACCCGTAACTTAACGCGGTTACAAGGCTGACCAAACTGTTGTTGTGCCTGTTGCTGGAGATAATAAGTGCCCATATCAGAAGGAATCGAATCAAAACCGCAACAATGAACAATGCGCGCACCACTCGCCTGTGCTGCCGCTTCATGCTCATGAATCATTTTAGCGATCCATTGTGGTTCGCCAGTAAGATCACAATAATCGGTACCACTGTGCGCGCAGACTTTCACCAGTGGCGAACCATACAAGGCATAGGGGCCAACGGTGGAAACAACGGCATTCGTTTGTTGACACATGACCGTTAACGCGGCTTCATCTGCGGCATCTGCCAAGACAATCGGCAATGACTGTGCCGCTGCGCCCAGACTGGTGCGCAAAACGGCCAGCTTACTTTGCGAACGACCGGCAATTGCCCAACGAAAGTCCCCTTGAGCACCATGTCGTTCAAATAAATAACGTGTTAATAATTGGCCAACAAAGCTCGTCGCACCATAAACAATTAAATGATAATTCGACATGAGATACCTCTAAAGAATAAATAAACGTTTTTAGGCGCTGTTGCGCAAAGTTATACACGTTAATAGGTTTTAATTCTTGCCTGTTGTTCTCTCGATAGCAATAAAAAAGGGCAAACTTAATAGCACCTACAATGTAAGCGCCATCTTGTTTGCCCTTCAGTCAGCCACCTACCAAATAACTGGATAAGTAACCAAATCAACTGTCAGTTAACCACTGTTTTGCACAGCAGTTACTCAACAAATTCCATTAAAAACAACAAATTACTTAATCAAGTTATTGGAAAGTCTCACCTTTTTCAGCCATCTCAAGCAGCAATTTTGGTGGTGTAAAACGCTCACCAAACTTCGCCGTCAACTCATTGGCACGCTTGATAAACTCATTCAAGCCAATAAAGTTAACGTACTGCAATACCCCACCCGTCCACGGCGCAAAACCAATACCGAAGATCGAACCTATATTGGCATCGGGCACGTTACGCAACACACCTTCTTCGTAGCAACGAACAGACTCAATCGCTTGACGATAAAGAATACGCTCCTGCATTTCGGCAAAGTCGGCTTCCGATGGTTGACGCTTGTCGGCTTTAACGAAATGTTCAAACAGACCGGGCCAGATAACTTTTTTGCCACCCTCTGGGTAGTCGTAGAAACCTGCACCTTCTTTTTTGCCTGGACGCTTGAACTCATTGAGCAT
>CANBZV010000087.1 GCA_947373945.1 Moraxellaceae bacterium | reverse complement strand
TGCTACTTTTGGCGCGGTTAAGAAACATAAAGCGTTCAATGGCAATACCCATCCCTATTAACATAATTAATAGAGTGGGGTACATGAAAAAGCCACCTTCTTGAACAAAACGAATAAACCACATGGTTGGTACTCCTGTTTAGATTTTTTAGCAATTACGGTTTAGGTAGTGTAGATGAACTTTCTTGTAGCGCATGGGAGAAATCAACTTCGCGATGCACGACATCGCGGTCAATTGGCTCAATGCTTTCTTGTAATACAGAGGCGGACAAAGGGTTTTTGGGTAAATAATTTTCTTTGTCTTTCCACGATACAATGTTCAACACGAGTGGTGCGTCTTGGCTGCCAATAACGTCAGTCCCATTAGAAATATCAACACTGCTATTTGCGGTGCTGGTCTTTTTGGCTGGCGTAGTTTTGTCGGCAGCAAAAACTGGGCTGCTGAAGAGGGTACAGGCCATTAAACTGATTAATATATTTTTCATGGCTGCACTCCCGCTGCCGTTGTTGGTGCTGGCTCAGGTGTACTCGGTTGAGTGTTATCTGATGTCGTTGATTTTACGGCTTCTGTTGCTGGAGTGGCAGTGTCTGGAGTCACGTTCTTGGCTTGTTTTTTCATTTTAGATGACTTTTTAGACGGTTTCTTGCCGTCGTTGGCCGCTGGCGTTGAGTTATTACTGTCAATAGCAGCTGGTGGGGTGACTGTTTTAGCTGTGTCACTATGGGTGTTATCAACGGTGGTTGAGGGTGTAACAGCAGTTTCAGTAGTGGTGCTGGGAGCGGCCACCGCTTCTTTAGATGCTTCAACAGGGGCCGCAGCAGGTGTTGCTACTGTGCTTTCTACACTTGCTGGCGATGCTGTACCTGTGTCAGCTGAACTAGGTTTAGCGGATTCTGGTGCAGGGCTAGCAACTGCAGCTGCATCTTTCTTGGCTTGTTTTTTGGCTTTGGCGGATTTCTTCGACGCTTTTTTATCTTCCTTGATTACGGGAGCTGCGTTATCTGTCGCTACGGCATCTTTTGTTACTTCAGGAGTTGGAGTAGTAGGTGCAGGCGAAGCATTTGCTGCATCAGCGTTAGGAGTTGCGGCTCCGTCGGCTGGCACGGCAACGGGTGTTTCTTCAACAGTAACGTCTTCAACTGGCGCTGGTTTAACGGGTGGTTTATAGACCCCTGTACGCTTTTGTAAGTCAACAATCCATTTAGCTGCAGTCGTGTCGGGTGTTGTTTGCAATGCTTGATAGGCTTCATAATGCTGTAATGCAAACGGTAAGTCTTGCAAATATAGGTCAGCTAATACGGCAAGATTAAAGTGTGCTTTGGCATAGTTTGGACTAATGGTCAGCGCCTTCTCGTAGGCGGCACGCGAGTCAGCAAAGCGCCCTTGTTGACGATATACCAATCCCTGCAAATTATAGGTAAATGGATTTTTCTCATTAATACCGATGGCTCTTTTCAGTAGTAATTCAGCTTCTTTATAATTTTGCTGGCGAATGCGAATCATGGCTTGGTTGAGCACCGGACCAGAAAACATCGGTGTTTTACCCTGAATATCGTCAAAAAGAGCATATGCATCATTTAGTTGCTGTGCTTTCATCAGCACAATCGCTTTTTGGTAGTCTGCCAAGACAGGAGCGGCCAGCGCTTTAAGTTCGGCGCTAGCTTCTGGCAAAACAATCTCTGGCGAGGTGTCGATAGAGGAGGTTTGTTTTTCTTTAGGCGCTTCTTTGGCTTTAACAAGGCCTTGTGCTGCCCGTTCTTTCGCAATTTTTTCTAGATCAGGCTCATTGCTCTCGGCGCTGGATGTTGCTGCAGCCGACGCATCAATGGTAGTTGGCTTTTGCGGTGCAGATGAACAGGCAGCCAACAGGCTACCTAACATCAATGTATATCCTAGTTTTTTAGGCACGAACATGAATATTTCCTCAGTAAATCTCGTTGATTGCGTCTTCTAACTGTTCGCTTTTCTTGTAGCGACCAGGCGACAGTTCAGCGAGAGCGGCAAAGCTTTTTTGGACATAACTGTCATAAACTTGCTCTTTGACCAAGTTGGAGTTGACGGTGTAAATGTCAATGGCTTTGTCGGCTAAGGGTTCAGCTTGTTCTTCTAGCAAAATACCATATTGCTCTTGCTCTAAGTCACTGAGTCCTTTCGGTTTTTCACTGGCAATCAAATCAGCCGCCAGTTTTTGATAGATTTGTGCCTGCTGATAATTGGCGGCAGTCGTAAATTCAGCGACGCCAATACCTGATACTTGGTTATAGGCTAGCAAAGCAGCTTGCATTGCTTTTTTCTTGGCTAGTAGATTAGGCTTAAGTGGCTGTTTCAGCGGAAGCGCAGCAAAAGTATCGTAGAGTGGCTGACTAAGCTTAAAGTGGGCCATCGCACCAAAGTAACGAATACGAGGTGGCGCTTTGTCGGCGAGCTTGTCATAAATAGCAGCGAGGCTTTTAAGCTCCGTCTGTGATGCACTATTTTGGCCTGTGGCAACATGGTAATTATAAACGCGATAAGTACCTTCAGCACGTAAATCTATGGGGTTCGTGCTATCAGCAATATATTGTTCATAAACGGCTGCGGCGGCATCAGGTTGTTTGATTTTGTCGTAGGTTTCCGCGGCTAACCACAGGGCTTCACGAGCAGCTGCCGGGTTTTTCTTTTGATCACGGGCGGCAATAGCTTGGTATTGCACCGCAGCATTACCTAAGTCATCTGTTTTCTCATAGGCTACAGCGAGTTTTTCGGGAATATCCTGACTCAGCGGGCTATCGGGGTAGCGATCACGGAACGCAATCAGCACGGGAATAGCTTCTTTAAATTTTTCACCGTTTAGGAGGACAGTCGCTGCATCAAAATCAGCAGTTGCTTTCAATTTAGGGTCAGCGGCAACTTGAGAAACCTGCAAGAATTTTTGCGCCGCTAATTCAGGTTGTTTATCATCACGCAGCTTCTCAGCTTGGCGGTAATAGGTTGTACCTAAACGATCTTGATAACGAGCTTTTAATTTAGCGTCAGGGATATTAAATGCTAATACTTGTTGATAAGACTTATCGGCGTCTTCAAAGTTTCCTTTGTCAAACTGAGCATCAGCAATTACACCAGCCGACTCCAAACGTAAGCTTTCTTCCACAGGTGGATTGATAGCGAGTAGTGTTTGAGCGGATCTGACTGCGCTGTCGTAATCTTTAAAGTGGAGATAAAGGTTAGTCATACCTTGCAGCAGGAGGGCAGAGTTTTTATCTTGAGGTGCCGCTGCGGCCATTTTAAAGACAGAGGTTTCTATGTCTTTGGCCAGCTGTTTGGCTGTGTCGTCATAATCTTTGTAATGCTCATAAACGAATTCAATGAGCCCCTGCATAACGATAGGCGTATTCGTATCTTGCGGGAACTTCTCGGCATATTTAAGGATGCTGGCTGTTCGTTGTGGCACCATCAGTTTGCGTTCAACTTCATTTGTGCCGAGTGATTTATCCCAGTCTTGATAGCTCAGCAGGGCAAAATAAGCAGCCTCAGACGCTTTGGGATTATTGTATTCGTATGCCGTTTTCTCAAATTCAACAATAGCCGCTTTGTAGTCTTTAGCGGAATAAAGGACTTCAGCTAATAATTGGTTAACAACAATCGCATCTTCCTCTTTGGGTTTGAGGCTGAGATGTGCGCGATACCAGGTGGCAGCTTTTTGGTAATCAGCAGGGTCATTATTAATTTGCGCTAAGGCGTGGAAATGTTTAGCCAAATCAACAATATGGCCCTCTAAAATGGGGCGTAGCTTATCACGGGTCGCATCATCAGATTGTTTCCAGTACAGGCTGTTTGGGTCATAGTGTTTGACGAACTCTTCTTTGGCCGTGACAACTAATGACGGGAAGCCACCTAGATCATAGGTGTTAATGATCGCGGTACTGAGTTCGGGGGCAGTAGGGTCAAAAGGATGACGGTCAATAAATGCCGTGTAAGTTTCAGCGGCATCACGGTAAAGTTTTTTACCAATGTAGGCTTTAGCTAGGCTGTTATAGATAATGGACTCGTAAAACTTGTCACCGACTTTGTCAAAATATGCATTAGCCGATTTTGCCCCTTCTAATTGAATAAAACACAAGCTAATGACTTCCTGAACATTTTCCAGTGCGTCCTCTTCCTGCTTGTTTTTCTTCGGTTTTATCCAAATTTTCTCAGCAAACGTAAAGAAAAGTGGTAGGGCATTTTCGTAGTCTGAGGCTCGATAGAGTGACCAACCTCTTTTGTAGACGGACTGATCATAAAAGTCAGACTTTTCATCTTCTTGCACTTTTTTATAGTAATCGGCGGCTTCCAAAAAGTGATTGGACGCAAACGCATCTTCAGCCAAACGAAAACGGACTTCAGTCAGGTGAGGGGTGGACGGATATTTTTCGGCTAATATTTTGAGTGCAGCAATGGATTCAGGCTTTTTACCAAGCAAGTCGTAGTTTTTTGCCAGCTCATAATAAATCTCTGCACGCGACTCCGCCGCAGGCATGCGAGCAATTAAATCATTGTAAAAATCGACATTTTTTTCGAGCATTTCCAGTTCGGCTTTGTCGCCAGTACTATCTGTGCTTGCACCATTTTTGAGTCGTCGAGCAACTTTGAGATAAGCCGTTGCTGACCCAGGATCTTTGGCTTTTTTGGCGCTTTCTAATAGTTGGTTATACAGAGCATCATTCAGTTTTTTATTGATTTGCGCATCAACGCCATCAGAGTTAGGTGCGACGTCAGTCGTTTGCACGCTGCTGAGTGGATTCGTGCGCGGTTGTAGCTTCGTGAGCCTTGAAGCAGGGTCGGCAAAAATGGGCGTATCTTTAATAATAGGAACTTTGACGCTTTCTAGGCTTGCTAATGTTCCTGCTGTTTTTGCTGAAATGGCTGCTGCGCCATTGGCGGCGGTATTTGGGTTAACGGGCGCATTAGAGCAAGCGGTGATAAATGCTACCGCGACTGCTAACGGGGTAAGCCGATAGATTAATGTCTTAGAGGTCATAATTTTTCACTGGCTTTGGGAGTGATGGGCGCTGCCTTATTCTCGACGCGTTCCATCCCTAAATAGGTTTCAGTAATATAGTTTGTTAAGCGTTGACGACGGTCATCCAGCAGTGTTTTAGCGAGAGAGCGTAAATAGTTCTGGTACATGACGCGAGCATCGGCAGTTTGTTGCTGAAGTAGTAGGGCTTTAGCTTTCAGCGTTGGAAACTTGGCGCTATTCTTGTTTTGGATGACGGTTTTATTATCAGCTAACAAGGTTTCTATGGTATTCAGACGTGCTTTTGTTTCACGCAATTGATTGGTAGATTCCTGTAACTTGCTATAAATCTCATCTCGAGAGGCAGAGTGACGAGCAACTTCAAACAGAGTCACGCCTTTAATTTGATTTAATCGCCCTAGCAGATAATCGTGTTGCTGGCTGTCCAAATTGAGTTTGTCCAGTTTGCGAATCAGTCGGTTAATTTGCTGTAAGCGCGTTGTTTCTGCTTGCGTAGCGGCATCGGTATAGGCATCGGCATTATTGCCAATCTTCTTAGCGCGAACCTGAATAGCCTGCCATTTTTTTACTAGTTCGACATAGTGTTCTCTTAATGCCTTCAGGCGAGCTTCTGTATTGGCAATGGTTGTCTTGCGTGCTTCTAATGTTTCAGCTACTTCCTGCAAGGCGCTGATATCACGTAAACGAACACTGATGAGTGTTTCCATGCCTTCTAGCTGCTGGTATTGCCTAAAACCTTCATTAAACGCTGGCGAGGCAAACAGTTTGGCAAATAAGCCCGCTGTAATTGCGTCGTTTGTTGCTGGAATAGCTTTTAAATTGAGGGGGTCGGCATCACTGGTATTGAGTTTAAAAGGCGCTAGTACATCGGGCCAATTGTCATCATCAATACGAAGGGCAACACGTTCAAGCTGGGCGAGTTGATCACGTAAGGTTAAAGCGCCAATATTATAACTAGCGATGGCTTGCGTTTTGGCGCCCAAATCTTCGTAGATGCGACCTGCGAGTAAAAATGACTCTTGGACTGCCGGGTCGGCAGGGTTACGACTTTGTAATTCTAAGGTTGGCGGCAGAGCTTGCTCGTATTCGTTATTTAGGTAACGGGCATAGGCGAGAGAGAGTAGTGCCGAGTTACTGTAAGGACCATCAAGACGAACACGTAACAGTGCTTCATGGGCCCCCGCAAAGTAGCCATCTTTTAAGTATTTGTAGGCGATTGCTAATGAAGCTTTGTCTTGCAGATTTTTGCTTTCGTCATCATCACCCGCGGTGCGGATAGTTTCGTTAAGGTTAAATAGACCTAATGCATCTTTTTTGTCTTGTAAATAAGCAATACCAAGATTATAGAGGCCATAACTGGCCATCACGCCTTCACCGCGCATATCAATGAGCAAGGCAATTGCTTCGGCATAGGCTTTTTTGCGAATGAGCACGTTAGCAAGCATTAAACGACGCTCAGACTCTTGGTAGCTCGTCAGGTTGCTTGGCGGTTTACGCAGATAGTTTTCGGTCGGCGAGTCATTGCCCATTTGGTAAAGTAATTTACCATAACGTAACCAAGGCATATTACGAGTGCTGGAGGGAATGTCCTGCGCCTGCACCCGGGATAACGCAGCGTCACCTTCGCGAGGCAAACCAAACTCGGTATAAAGATCACCGAGTAAAATTTCGGTGGTAGCATCGTCACTGGTAAATAAACCTTTCTCTTTATCCTGAATGGCTTCATTGAGCGCGGTAAAGTGCCGACCCATATGATAATTATAATAAATTTGGCCAAATTCGGGCTCGCGCGTGTCCGTCGACACATCGAGACGTTTATTTAAATCTACCGCCAATGCCGGTTGGCTTAACGTAATAATCGCTAAGGCGATCAATGACTGCCGCCATTTAGTATCCGCTATCCGCTTCATAGTGTTATTTTATCCCAATAGCGATTAGTTCTTGCTTTCCCACTCACGGAAGTTGAATGCAGCGGGCTGCGCGGAGGAGTTATCGTCGCCAGCTTTAATCTCAACAATTTTGCGCAAACTACCTTTGGTAAAACTATAGTTGACAGTCCGTTGAAAGTCTTTACCGTTAGCGTCATAAGCGGTGACAACGGCTTGCAAGGCATGAGTGCCACTATTCACATTGCCCATATATAGTCGTTGTAACCCGCCTTTGGTTAAGGCAACGGTTTCTTGCTCTGAGTAGGCGTGATAGCCGACGATTTGATCATCAATACTGAGCTTGATGTCAACGAGACGTACTTTACTTCCGGCATTCACTCCCACTAAAACGGTGGTGCTGGAGCTGGGAAATAGTAGTTCGTTCTCAAGCTGAGTAAGGTCGCGATTCAGTGACAAGACATCAGACTTCAAGTCTTGTAGATCAGAGGGTAAGCTGGTTTCGCCTGCAGCAAAGCTGTTGAAGGCCGAGAATGTGGCAAGACAGCCAACGAATAATAAAATGTATCCCTTGTTCATGATAGTCATCAGTCGTTATGGTTGAAATTATTAGTGCTTCTATATGATAAGACGAAGCTACCTTGGAAATCAAAGCTGCTCGTGATTAACGCATAAGGAAAGCTGACAGTCAAAGGGTGTTTTGAGCTTTCCCGCGAAGTAGTTGGCAATAAAGCAGAGTCATAAAGTCGTTCTAAAACATTGCCCAATCAAAGTTGAACGTTAAAATGATGCCCCTAGCTGGCTTGTGAATAAGAGAATAACTTATGTTGATCGTCGCCGATGAAAACATGGCACTTGTGGAGCCTTTTTTTGGTCATTTAGGTGAGTTACGTTGCTATGCGGGGCGACAACTGACTGCAGAGCAGGTGCAAGATGCAGATGTCTTGTTGGTTCGTTCGGTAACAAAAGTTAACGCAGATTTATTGGCCAAAAGTCGAGTTCGATTTGTGGGTAGCGCCACCATTGGTGCTGACCATTTAGATTTGCCATGGTTGGCTGCGCAAGATATTTTCACGACCACAGCGCCGGGTTGTAATGCCCGGAGTGTGGTTGAGTACGTAATATCAGCATTGTTGACCGTGTCCCAGCGCCTAGGTATAGCTTTAGATGGGCGAGTGCTCGGTATTGTTGGTTTGGGAAATGTGGGTTATTTATTGGCTCGCGTAGCGCAATCCATCGGGTTGAAGGTGATTGCTTGTGATCCTTTTGTGACTCGAACAGAGATTCAGCAAGTAGACTTTGCTGAGTTAATAGCGATGGCAGATATAGTGTCTTTGCATACTCCGCTCACCCAGACTGGTAGTCATCCGAGTTATCATTTAGTTAATGCCCGCAGTTTAGCACGTATGAAGTCGGGGAGTATTTTGCTTAATACGGGCCGTGGTGCAGTCGTTGATAATCAGGCTTTACTTCAAATATTAAAAGAAAAACCCACACATTTGGCGGCAGTCGTGCTTGATGTCTGGGAAGGTGAGCCGTTAGTTAGCCAACAATTACTCAGCAAAGTAACGATTGCGACACCCCATATTGCTGGTTATAGCCTGGAAGGGAAGTGGCGGGGCACAGAACAGATATATAATGTGTTATGTCAGTTTTTAGGATTGGCACCGCAGCACCGACTCGCCGATTTCTTACCTCAACAAAAAAACGAGATAGAAATCGTTGATGGTGAAAGTGCTTGGACGACAGCGCAACAGTTGGTGGCGCAAGCATACCCAATAATGAACGATGATGCCGCATTCCGAGCGACGATGTCTCTCGCGGAGAACGAGCGTGCCTTGGCATTTGATGGCTTGCGTAAGCACTACTGGCCACGGCGTGAATTTGCGGCCTATCAACTAGCAGGCCAGTTTCAAAGTACTGTTTCGGCTGACTTAAGCAAAAAACTGGGTTTTCTTCATTGATTTATGGGTGCGAACGTCAGATTGTCTGATAAAAACAGCGACTTTTATGGTGTTAGGTTCTAAAATTGCGCCTCAATCGCAACAATAAAAAACATGCTAGGTGCTGCTTATTGGGCGTAGTTAGTTTTATTATCGCGCTTTGATAAGAATAATATTTCTGAGGATTTTGGTATGGCTCGTCGTTTTGGTTTTTTAGCTATCGTCCCTTTACTCATGATGACGGCCCCTGTATTTGCTGACGAAGAGCAGCCTGCTGAGCAAAAGCCTCAAACATACAGTGAAAAAGTACACAGTTACATGACGCAAATGAAGCCGGTTTCTACCTATGTTGGTGTCGGTTTGTTTGATGATATGGCCAATGTGAATATTGAGACTGTGACGGATCTAGGCAATTTTTATGCCCGCGTTGGCAAATTCATTGAGACTAGTGCAGGCCCAGCTGCCAACTTTGGTTGGCGTTATCCGATTACCGGGACACGCGATGAAGAAGGCTATTTTATGGGTGTCTTTATTGGTCATGTCATTGGTGGGTCTTTTGACGGTAAAGAATATAACCGTACTGGGGCTGGTGCCGATTTGAGCTATCATTGGGTCACCGAACATACGCGCAAAGTCATTAGTGTTGGTTTGGGAACAGGCTTTTCTGATCGAGTTGATCCGAAGTCCAAAGAAGTTGCTGCACCTAGGGCGTTTTTTAGCTTTAGTACAGCGCTGAAAGTGTTTTAAGTATCCGTAATTGATACTTGGCACTATAAGATAAAAAAGAGGGTAGTGGCATTGAGTGGGTGCAAAAAGCAATGGCATTGAAAATGCTTTTATCAGTTGTCGTGAATCGTCATAACAGCAGATGGAGTATGTTATGCTTTTTGTGCCAATGGTTTGAGCCTGTTTAAACAACGAGGTTTCAGCTAAAACAGACTATTCTAGGACTTGTACGTATGGTGTGCATTTATACGACGTGTAGTTGTTAATGCTGACACAGTGCGCATACTGCAGTGCAATGTCTAAGTCCTATATTTGCAAGGTAGCCCATCCTGATGATCGACGCACTTTCTCAATTTTGGCA
>CANBZV010000086.1 GCA_947373945.1 Moraxellaceae bacterium | reverse complement strand
CTGTTAAAGCGACCGGGCGTCAAAATAGCAATATTGGGCGAATCTATGGTCGTTGCTTCGAGCAAGGTGCTTTTCAGATAATCTGGGTACTGATTGATGGGCACAACCTTATGTTTGGCCATCAACTCGGGAAATAGGCGCTCGGTCATCATGCGATTTTCGAGCATGTACGACACACCTGACGGCGTGCGCAAATTATCTTCAAGCACATAATAAGTGCCATCGCTGTGACGCACCAAATCAATACCGGCAATATGAGCGTAGATTTGGTTCGGCAGGTTCAGCCCTATCATCGCGGCTTGATAATGCTCATTCGCCAAGATTTGCTCGGCAGGAATAATGCCCGCCTTAATAATGTGCTGCTCATGGTAAATATCATGCAAAAATGCATTTAAGGCGTGAACGCGTTGCTCACAACCTTTGGCAATTAGTTGCCATTCATGCGCAGGAATAACCCGAGGAATAATATCAAACGGAATCAAACGCTCGGTGCCAGCATTATCGCCATAAACAGTAAAGGTAATACCTTCTTGGCGAAACACGGCATCTGCCTGATGACGGCTCTGGAGCATTGCCTCAAGTGGAGTTTGTTCTAACCAGGAAGCAATATGTTGATAATGAGGATGTGTTCCACCCTGACTCATCATTTCATCATAATGACTAGGATTGGGGAAATAGCCGTACTTGTTTCCGGAAATAGCACTATTGCGACAGGCCATATTCTGTTCTCCCACAGTGGCAGCGTAGCATGATGACAGTACAAAACTTGGTTTTATAGATTCCAATATGCCCTTAACGATTGCTGTGTAAACAAGCCAAGAGCATTACTGTCGAGTCTGGTATCTGTTTTATCTGTTAATCAATGCAAAAGCTTTGCCAACTTTTCCTTGTTAATAATTAGACTCATAATTTACTGGCTACGGCGCTTTAAGCCACTGAAGGTCATTTTTCTACCGATCATGCCGCAACAATGACGTCTGTTCGAAGTCATCAACCACTTTGTAGCAGTAATCAGCCCTGTGCGTCTGTGTATTTACTGCTCTTTCGCACCAATGCGGTGCAAACAGCACCCTACTTTGCGATTAGGTCATTAGGCGTTAAGCTGTTGCTATTTGGGACTACCGTTTACGCGCCTGTTAGTGACCTGAAACTCAGACTTTCACCAACCTCGATCAGCAGCGTAAGTACTACATTTTGAGGATTATTTTTTATGTCTAACCCGTTATTAATTAGCTCATCTTTACCACAATTTACCGATATCACACCCGATTTAGTCAATCCAACGATCACCGAGTTACTGGCCCACAATCGTGCCGCTATTCAAACATTGGCTCAACAAACGACACCGACATGGCAATCGCTACCCGCCAGTTTAGAAGAGCTAGATGACAACTTGAGTAAGGCATGGTCAATTGTTAGCCATCTCAATGCTGTCACCAATAGTCCCGCATGGCGCGATGCCTACAACGGTTGTTTGGCACAGATTTCTGCTTACTACACCGAGCTTGGCCAAAATGCTGACTTGTACCAGCGTTATCAAACCTTAGCCGACCAAGCCGACTTTCGCCAATTAAGCACCGCACAACAACAAACCATTAATAATGCCTTACGTGACTTTCGTTTAAGTGGCGTGGCTTTACCAACGGAAAAAAAGCAACGATTTGCGGCAATTGAGGAGCGTTTATCGGCGATATGTGCCAAATTTGCTGACAACTTGCTTGATGCCACGCAAGCATGGCACAAAGCACTGTCCACCGATGAATTAGTCGGTATTCCCGATGCCAATCGGGGTTTATTAGCACAATTAGCCCAGCAACGAGGTTTAACCGGCCATATTGTTACCTTAGATGCGCCCGCTTATTTAGCGGTAATGATGTACGCCGATGACCGCCCATTACGAGAAACGCTGTACACCGCCTATTGCACTCGCGCTTCGGAACTTAGCAACGACGGTAAGTTTGACAACTCGGCGTTGATGGAAGAAATTTTGGCCTTGCGTTATGAACAAGCGCAATTATTGGGCTATCAACATTATGCCGAATTATCGTTAGTGCCAAAAATGGCATCGTCGGTAGAGGTGGTGATGCAGTTTTTGCAGCAGTTGGCGACACGCGCCAAACCAGCCGCCGAAAAGGACTTAGCGGAATTACGCGCTTTTGCGGCGACACTTGGTATTGATGACTTGCAACCGTGGGATAGCAGTTATGTCTCCGAAAAACTGAAACAGCAAAAACATAATCTATCGCAAGAAACCTTACGTGCTTATTTCCCAGCCCCAAAAGTCATCAACGGTTTGTTTGCCATTGTCGAAAAGCTCTATGGCATCAATATTCAAGCCAAAGAAACCAATGTTTGGGCCGATGGTGTTACTTATTATGAAATCCGTGAACACGGCCAGATGATTGCCAGTTTTTACTTAGATCCTTATGCCCGCGCCAATAAACGTGGCGGCGCATGGATGAGTAATTGCCGTGCTCGCCGCCAACTCGCAGATGGCAGCACCCAGCTGCCAATCGCCTTTTTGACCTGTAATTTCACGCCGCCAGTCGGCACACAACCCGCCCTACTGACGCACGATGAAGTCACCACACTGTTCCATGAGTTTGGTCATGGCTTACATCATATGCTCACTGAGATTGACATAAGTGCCGTCGGTGGTATTCATGGCGTGTCGTGGGATGCCGTGGAATTACCAAGCCAGTTTATGGAGCATTGGTGCTGGGAAGAGCAAGCGCTGAACGACATGACCGCCCATATCGACAATCAACAACCGCTGCCTACAGAACTACTTGATAGTTTATTAGCGGCCAAAAACTTCCAGTCCGGCCTACAAACCTTGCGCCAACTAGAGTTTGCGTTGTTTGATATGCGTATTCATAGCCAAGCGCCACTGACAAGCGCTGGTATGCAACGCGAGATCGACCAAGTACGCGCCGAAGTTAGTGTTATGCCACCGCCGAGCTTTAACCGTTTTCAGCATGGGTTCAGCCATATTTTTGCTGGCGGTTATGCCGCAGGTTATTACAGCTACAAATGGGCAGAAGTGTTGTCCAGCGATGCATTTTCGCGCTTTGAAGCGGAAGGTATTTTTAATCGGGCGACCGGTCAAGCTTTCCGCGACCACATTCTCGCCAAGGGTGGCAGCGAACCAGCGTTGGCGTTATTTACCGCTTTCCGCGGCCGCGAACCGAGCATTGACGCGCTGTTACGGCACTCTGGACTGGAGGTAACACCCGCATGATTAAAAAGCGCTTCATTGCTGGTGCGACCTGCAAACAATGCCAGAAGCAAGATGTTATTCGCTGGTGCAAAGATAGTGACAGCGACCATGAATGGACCGAGTGCGTCAGTTGTGGCCATCGCGAAGACCGACCAAATGAGGTGATGGCAGCGGAACATCCCGAAACCAAAGAGGATAACGATATGGTGCAGATTGTGACATTTAAGCGTTAACTCATTGTCCTGAAAACGCCCCTTACTCAACGGTAGGGGCGAATTTATTCGCCTTGTAAGGAAAGATAAAACCGTACACTGATATGTGCTAATCTCAAGCGAAGAAGCTCGTAGATAGCGCCTAGCAGTATTACGTTTAATTGAACCCCAAAAAATCCATGAAAAACGACTTCGACCCAAACAAACCTGCCGTTCCCATCGCCTATCCTCGGTTATTGCTTGATATCATGGCCGAGCGCGGCTTTAGTCGAGCTGAGGTGTTAGCAGGCTCTAATTTAAGTGAAGATCTCTTTGATAAGCCCGAACATCGGCTGACACCCGCGCAGTTTTTGTTTATCGTCATGCGTTGTTTTTATTTAAGCAAAGACCCTTCCCTTGGCTACGAGTTAGGCATGCGTACACCCGTGACCTCGCATGGTTTTTTGGGCTATGGCGTGATGAGTTGCGCCAACCTACGGGAAGCAATTCATTTTGCCGAACGTTTTGTCCGTTTACGCTCGACGTTAATGACCTTCAAACTGCATGAAGAAGGCGACTTTGCCATAGTTGAAGCGAGCAGTAACTATCCAACAGGAATATTGCAACACTTTGTTTTTGAAAGTTTATTACTCAGTTTGGTGCGCGCTGGCAGCTTTATTACTGGTAATAATCTGCACGCTGGTGAAATTCACTTTGCTTTTGCTGAACCCGTTTATTACGCAGCGATGAAAGAACGTCTACCACCTATTTGCTTTAATCGGGAAGCCAACCAACTGCGCTTTCCCCGTACTTTTTTAGATCAACCCTTAATGATGGCGGATCCCGTTGCCGCCAGATTGGCCTCGGAACAATGCGAGCGTGAGCTGGCATTAATTAATAGTGCGGATGATATTCCCGCCCAAGTGCGCGCCATGCTTAGCCATAATCAAGGACATTACCCCCATCTGGAAGCGATTGCTGAACGTTTGTTTATGTCGTCGAGAACCTTAAAACGGCGCTTACAGCAGAGCGGTTTGGGTTATCAACAATTATTGGATGAGGCACGGAAACGGGATGCTATCAAGCTAATACAGAACACGTCGCTGACGATAGAACAAATTGCTCAGCGTCTGGACTATACCGATGCCGCCAACTTTACCCGTGCTTTCAAGAAATGGACGGGCGAAACACCGAGTCATTACCGCAGTACTAAAAGCTAATTTAGCGATGACGGTTACAACGATGCCCACAATGAATCTATATCGTCACTTTCCTGACTAGCGACTGCATCTACTTTTTCCACTTTATCAGTATTGAGAAGCGCAAACTCAAACTGGCTCATGCTTTGGGTCGCCAAAATTTGTTTAGTGAGCTGTACTACAACCTCCTGACCATTGAGGCTAATCTTAACGATGCTGTTCATCGTCAAGCCTGAATTAGGCGTAATAATTGATGCGGGCTGTTCAAGCGAACGCATTTCAGGAATCAAAAAACCACGCATATAATCACTGGTCGTTTGCTTGTTTACCAAACAGACGCCACAGGGTTTAGGATGGGCAGCTAACAACTCCACACCCACAGTAATAGTACGTTCTGATGTCTGGTGTAGCCAATGGACGACACCAACACCCCAGCCATGGCCGCGTTGTTCACTCATGCCAATGATTTCACCAACTCGCAACGCTGTCGGCGGCTCTGCTGGCCACGCCAGACCATAGCCTCCTGGACAACGATTCTGAGCCGTCACCCGATAGGGCATATAGGTCATTGTTGGCACAGGTGGTAAATCAACCTCTTCGACTTCGTCAATCTCAACTGCCTCAATCAAGCCATAACAGATTTGCCATGCATCGGGCTGCTCTTTTAAGACATTGCCTTCATCTAAACCAAATAGAAAAGCTGGCTGTTTCACCTCTTCTTTCTTTTCTTCACCTTTAACCACTAGCTTGAATTCGGTTTGATCACCAACAAAATAATGTGCAGATGACATTCCCAAGCACAACAAAATGTGTTTATGGCACGTCGCCCGCTCAAACATGCGCTCCCTCGTCGCCGACCACGCCTCAAACAAATGGGTAATTAAACTTAACGACAACACACCTGACGACTGAGGCATCAGTGACTGGAAATGCTCGGCGAGTTTTGCGCTATGGATAAACCAGCTATCATGATGTGTTGTGGCCAGATGATGAAACAGCGGTGGCTGGTCATTCAAATTACATACCAGCAAGCTGTTTTCACTTTCGCTATTAATCGTTAACAGATTCGCCCAATCATGACTATAGCGATAAACCAGCTCCATTTCTGCTGGACGTAACTTATTGATTTGACTGGCAGCGAGTACAATGGCACATAAATAAGCATGGCGAATAGACGTTGGCTGTTGCTGGCCCATACTCTCGGTACAAGGAATATCCATTAATTCTTGTGCGGCCGCCACACGACATAAGGTATGAATATCGGACCATATTCCTTCAGAGACATGCTCATACTGACGATAACTGTCCAACAAGAGGCATTGAAGCTCGGCAATAGTTCGTTGAATCGACGTTGCCGCTAATTGTTGTGCTTTGCGACGACCAAGATTCATAAAGCCGATACGACCTTGCAACTTCTTTAGTGTTTGAATAGCAACGATTTTGTAGTTTAACGCCAAATTTCTGCGTAGTGCCAATACCAAGGCAAAGACCCGCCGTCCTTGCACCGACAACAGTAATGGTTGATTTAAAAAATATTTTTCTAAGGTTTTAATCAAATTATGAATAGTGGGCTGCAGCACTTCTAATAACTCAAAGCGCAGCTCTTCTTCGATGGCCAAAGCACTTAATTCAGTGATGGTTTGATAGAGCTGTTTACCACTCTCGGCCGCATTCATAATCGGCAGGTTATTGACCCACATGCTCATATCAGCCTTGGTATGTTTAACCAGACTTAGATGGGTCTTATTACGAACGGGTAATGATAAATCGGCGCCTACGCTAGTCATTTATACTCATCAAGCTTATTCAAATTTGCTCTTGATTCTTACGGCTTCCGTCATCAACAAGAGAGGGGGTTATCATGAGAGTAGTCACTAACCCTTCCCCCAAGTATTTTTACTTGTACATGCTTTGTATTTTTGAAAAGAAAACCGCGCAAAAAAATTGTGGTTACTTTTGCATTCTAAGCCTATGCAGGTCTTTTTCTCAACGAACATAACACAATAAATTGATTTGCATAATTCTTACACTATTTGTGGTTATGATGGCAAAAATATCTGTTGGATAATTGCTGTGGCCGCACTGCGTATTCGCACCAAATTATTATTAGCGATTGTTAGCATCAATACGATACTGGCTTTGGCGATGTATTTACTGAATAGCATCAGCTTTGAGCGAGGTTTTAGTGGTTATTTGGGGCAGCAAATTCTAGAGCGTCAAACTACGCTGGTAAATCAACTGCAACAAACCTATCAAACTAGCGGGAGTTGGTTGCAATTGCGCCAGCATCCGGAGTTTTTCCAACAACTTGTTCGTTATTATGCCGTCAGTGGCCGGAATGCTGAACGTGCAACCCCACCACAACAATACGATAACGCTACGCCACCAAATGACTTACCTCCTCCACCGCCCTTTGCGGGACATCATCCCCCTCATAGACCACCTGAAGATTGGTTTGGTTGGGTATTACTGGATGCTGACAAGCAAACATTAGCCGGCCCCGCTGCTACACTACCCCCAGAAACCGTGGTTCGACCGCTGATCGTCGATAATAAAACAGTTGGCTTTTTGGGTTATTTGCCTCGGCGAGAATTGGCGAAAACGCTGAACAATGCATTTAAAGCACAGCAACAGCAGACCTTTGCCCTAATTGCCCTAGCGATGTTGATCGCCTCGGCACTATTGGCATGGGGCATTGCCGAATGGTTAAATCGTCGGTTATTGGGTCTGACTCACGGCACGCAAGCGCTCACTGCTGGAGACTTTCAACATGTTATTGCTATTGATAGTGATGATGAGTTAGCACAGTTAGCGCGTGATTTTAATACCCTAGCGCACACTTTGGATAACAATCAACGCTCACGCCAACGCTGGATTGTTGATATTTCCCATGAGTTACGTACGCCATTAGCTATTCTGCAAGGGGAACTAGAAGCCTTGCGTGATGGTGTTCGCCCCGTATCGGCCACCAACATCCAATCGCTCTGGCATGAGATTCGCCGTATTTCCCGCTTAGTTGACGACTTGCACTTATTGTCTCAAGCCGATGCCGGATCACTCAGTTATAACTGGCAGCTTATTGATTTAGATAAACTAATCGCGAACGTCCTCAGCCAGTTTTCTCACCAGTTTGCTAATCACGAACTGCATGTCAGTTTTCAGCCACAGCACGCGCTAATTACCGGGGATGCTGCACGATTAACCCAGTTATGGGTCAATTTGGCGCAAAACACCTTGCGCTATACCGATGCTCAAGGTCAGTTGCACATTAAAATGACGATTATTCAGCAACGGGTTGTCGTTACTTGGCAGGACTCCAGTCCTGGGGTGAATGATGCCGATTTGCCACGTTTAACCGAACGCTTATTTCGCGTTGATAGCTCGCGCAATCGTAACAGCGGCGGCTCGGGATTAGGTTTGTCGATTGTGCAGGCCATTGCGCAAGCGCATCAGGCGAGTTTACAGCCTTCACGCAGTGAACTTGGCGGCTTGTGCTGGACGTTATCTTTTGCGCTCGCCGATGGGGATTAAGCGATGAATCAGCATATTTTGATTGTTGAAGATGAAGTTAAAATCGCGAGTCTGTTGCAAGACTATTTGCGCCTAGATAGTTTTGATAGTAGCCATTTAGAGCGTGGTGATATCGTTGAAGACTGGTTAAATCATCATCAACCCGATCTGATTTTGCTGGATATTATGCTGCCGGGATTGTCAGGTTTAGAGGTTTGTAAGCGTATTCGCCAGCACTCGCAAATACCGATCATTTTGCTAACTGCTCGGGTTGAAGAAATTGATCGTTTGCTCGGTTTGGAGTTAGGGGCGGACGACTATATTTGCAAACCGTTTAGCCCACGTGAAGTCGTGGCGCGCGTCAAGACGGTGTTACGACGCAGCGCCAACAATAACTCGAACGCGGCTAAAAATGACCTACGCTTGGATACCGATGCCTATAGAGCGTGGCTGCAAGGGCACGATTTAGAACTCACTGCGGTTGAGTTTTTATTATTAGCGACATTAGTACAGCATCGCGGACGTATTTTTAATCGCGAGCAATTGATGAATGCTATTTATAGCGATAATCGGATTGTCGCCGACCGCACCATTGATAGCCATATTAAAAAGATTCGCCGTAAGATTGCACAGATTTTACCCGAGCAAGAGTTGATTCATTCTTTGTATGGTGCGGGTTATAAATATGAGTGGTAGGATGGGTTGAGGCACGAAACCCATGCTGTTGATTTTCTTGCTTTAAACGGTTGATGGGTTTCCTTCGTCAAGCCATCCTACACAAGATTTCATCACGAAAACACATTCAACGGTTAATGCAATCAGAGTCTTTGTACAGGATGGTGCGGTGAGTGCCCTAGCCATTATCCGCCTGCCAAAACATCTGCATCAACGTGTGTTTTAGTCGTTCAAACGCCAGCGGCTTGGTTAAGAAATCGTCCATCCCGACATTCAAGCAGCGCAATTGCTGGTCACGCATGGCATGAGCAGTCAAGGCAACAATTTTCACTGCCGCCAACTGCTGTTCCTGTTCGAACTGACGTATGGCTTCGGTGGTCTGATAACCGTCCAGCTCGGGCATCTCACAATCCATTAAAATCAGATCATAAGCCGAAGGTTGCGCTTGATATAACATCAGCGCTTCCATGCCATGATGAGCCACGGTGGCGCTAATCCCCAGCTTCTTCAACATGCCCAAAATCACCATTTGATTGACGGTGTTATCTTCGGCAATCAACAGATTTTTGCCTTTTAACATCTGCTGAACAATACTCATGCTCTGTCGTCTTTCACTGGTAGAACGATACTTTTCCTGACAGCCCAATAGCTCCAGCAACGCATCACGTAACACATTCGCCGACGTCGGTTTTTGCAGTACCAAATGTAAACCAACTGACGCCAGCTCCTCTTTGCTCGGCGGTATACGCATGGCAGTCAACAAAATTCGTTTGATGCCCGCCAACGCTGGATTTTGTGCCATCTGCTGGGCGACCTCCAGCCCACTCATTTTCGGCATACGCATATCCAGCACCACCATATCATAGGGCTGGCGCTCGCTATCGGCCTTGAGCATCAGCGCCAGCGCATGTTCACCATCGTGAACCGCATCGGCAATCATGCCCCATGCTCGCGCTTGTTCAGTCATGATCTGGGCAAACTCCGCGGAGTCATCAACAAATAACACCCTCTGCCCCTTTAACGCCGTTAGCGGCACAAAATGATCTTCGGCAAAATCAGAACTGGCAGGTTCACAAGGAATGCAGACTTCAAAACAGGTGCCATGGCCAATCTGACTTTGTACTTTCATATAACCGCGCATCAGATCCACCAAGCGCTTGCTAATACTGAGTCCTAAACCC
>CANBZV010000085.1 GCA_947373945.1 Moraxellaceae bacterium | reverse complement strand
GCGATAATACACGTTTTCACGCCTGCGCTCTTTGCTAAGGCCGCTAAACGCGGGCTAATCACGACCGCCATGATCTGAGCGGCATCTACTCCAGCCACCGTTATCCAATGGTGCAAGGCCTCGCCGCTCGTCAGAATCACGGCATCTGGCATTTCGGTTGACTCAATGGATTGCCACTCGCTGGTCGCATTCTCAGGCAAGCGGCGCTGATAAAGATTCAGGTAATCTACACGTACACCCTGAGTTTGCAAACTGTCGCGCACAACATTACGCCCGCCTTCGCCCCGCAGCACTAATAACCGATCACCACGTTGCAACTGCTGAAAAACTGGCAATCGCAAAATGCCTTCGCTATTTTCTTCGCTTGGAATAATGGGATCCAGTAACGCACGCCGTAATACGTCTGCCGTACTTTCACCCACGGCCAGCCACTGAATATCTACAGGCCACTGCGGCCAATAATCACTTAATAGTCGCAATCCTAACTCGGCAGCCGTTGGGCTAACGACAAACACCCAACGATAACGATCCAAATCCAGCAACCACTGCCGCTGTTCATCTGTCAGAGGCAAGGGCTGAATCTCTAGTAAAGGCAACAAGTGAACTCTTGCCCCTGCCGCGACTAACGCCGATTGAAGCTGCTCGGCGCGCGCGCGTGGGCGGGTATTGATAATCGACAAACCCGCTAAATCAACCATAAACGGCTGCCAGAATTTCGGCTGCGCCTTGCGTCAACAAACCGTTGGCAACTTGTTCGCCTAATGCTTCGACAGCCTGTAAATTCACGGTTTGCGCTTGATAACGAATGATCCGTTGACCATCAACGCTACCCACTAACGCCTGTAGCGTCAGTACTTGTTGATCGATGGTCGCATAACCCGCAATTGGGACTTGGCAGCCGCCTTGCAAACGACGATTCATCGCGCGTTCAGCATGCACACACATAGCCGTTGTTTCATGATGGAGCGGTGCCAGTAGCGCCAATAACTCCGCATCATCTGTTCGAGATTCAATGCCCACGGCACCTTGGCCAACGGCAGGTAGCAACTCCGTCAAGGCTTGGCGAATTCTCTCTTGCAAACCTAAGCGCTTTAGCCCAGCACTTGCCAAAATAATGGCATCATATTCACCATTATCCAAACGCCCTAACCGTGTACCGACATTACCGCGCAAATCAAGAATCACTAAGTCTGGACGCAGCGCTCTTAATTGGCACTGGCGACGTAAACTGGACGTTCCAACGATCGCTCCTTGTGGCAATGCCGCCAAACTGGCGAAACGATTCGAAACTAATGCATCTGTCGGGTCTTCGCGCTCGCAAATCGTGGTTATAGCCAATCCGTCAGGGCACTCCATAGGGACATCTTTCATAGAATGTACGGCCAAATCGGCTCGACCTTCTAGCATCGCCACTTCTAACTCTTTGACAAATAAGCCTTTTCCACCAATTTTAGCCAGAGGCGTGTCTAAAATTTTATCGCCTTGGGTGGTGAAGGTCACTAATTCAATCTGTAAGTGCGGATGGTGTTTCAGCAAGTTAGCTTTGACGAATTCCGCTTGCCATAGAGCGAGAGGACTTTTACGGGTGGCGATACGGAGTGTTCTCATGTCAATAACCTAAACAGCGGCTTAAAAGCAGTGGGTGGATTATGGCAATGCTGAGAGGAATATGAAAGGTAGGAAAGCAAAACAGCCGCTATTGGGCCTAGATCAATGATCAATAAACACGCCCCACTCCATAGCAGGGCGGCTTAATCTGCAACTCACGATGAACGAAAAATCAATCGCCCAGTGATTTAGCGATTAATTACCATAAACAATTACGGTAAAGTCAGCAACCATGCCCAAAACACTTTCGCTTTGATAATCAACATGATGAATGTGAGTAATACCCGCATTTTTGGCAGCCGTTTCAATACTAGCATCACCTACGGCATAAATACCCAGGATAGAGCGTGCAGAGGCACGGCCAATTTTGGTGGGCCTTTCGGCGCTGTCAGAAACTAACATTGGCGCTTTGACATTGCTGTAAAACGTACCATTGACTGGGCTAACAGCTGTGGCACAACCCGACAGTGCGGTGGCTAAAACCAAAGGCCACAAGAAATGTTTCATTATTAATTCCTCGTTGTTGTCATCGTGAGTTTTGGATATTTCGGACGGTACGCAGCTTTTTCCAGAGCGGGTTCCATGTCATCTACGGACGAAATTTCGGTTTCATCTGGCATTGCTTTATGGGCGGCAATCGCTTGATCGGCCCGTTTATCAAGCCAACCAATAATATCATCCCATACTTTTTGACGATCATTATCGTGCAAAGTAGCATGGCGCATACCATGATAAATACGAATTGTTTTGTCTTGGCTTTGTACTGCGCTCATTAAAAATTCACTGGATGACTTAGGCACTAGTACATCTTTATCGCCTTGCAAAATAATCAGCGGCGAGCGGACATTATTGACGTTTTGCTGCAAACGCATCGAGGCATTTTCAATAGCAGATACATAACTCAGCGGTAAAGCACTATGGGTAGTATTTGGGTCATCCTGAAAACGTTTACGTGCTTCAGGGTTTTCAAGCACCCGCCCTACGAAAGCGCTCCAAATGGGCAGCACTGGTAATTCAGGTGACAAATTGGCACTTTGTGCCGCACTCCACATACCAAAATCCATAATCTTGTTGGGAATAGGAATACCGACTAATGCTGAAGGATTGGGATGAACAGCAGGCGCATTGAGAATCAGGCCATCGCTGGACACTTTATCCATCATATTAGCCATGAGGACGACAGCACCACCTAAAGACTCGCCCTGCAAATAAACTGGAATATTTGGGAAGCGTTTTCTGATTTCGCGACGCGCCAAGCTCACATCTTCGATATATTCATCGTAATTACCAACACTACCACGACGACCAAACCCCTGTGATTGCCCCCAACCGCGTAAATCAATACCAAACATAGCATAACCGTTTTTGGTTAACTCGTTAGCCCACGGCGCATAAAATCCGGAATGGAAAACTGTTCCATGCACCATTAAGATAACGGCACGCGGTTTCTCTCTCGGCAACCACCATTGACCAAATAGGCGTAAACCGCTACGCGTATAGAAGTAGCGCGCATCGGTGGCATTGTCACCCAGAATGTATTTTTCAGGCTCGTCAGACTTCACATTGTGTATGCTAGTACACCCTGCAAAACTAAAGATTGTGCCAACGAGCAATAGAAACCGGATAAAAAACAAACTCCAGTTACTCATAAAACATCCCCGACCACCTTACGGCAGCATTTCTTTTTGTGTGATTACATGGTTTGTGCAAACTAATTCTTAGTTATTTTTGTCATTACTTTGGCTAAAAATTCTTTATTTATGCTAACGCCGTATCGTTAGTCACAAACTATCGACCTTTGTTTTTAGTTAACGTGACAAAGCTCACTAGCTGGCATTTTGTCTTTTTGCAAAAGCCATTTAATGAGATGTACACGAGTTTTACTATCACGTATGACAGCCTAAAACGAAGGCCCGTAAACCCGATGTTCTTTTTATCATAAAGTCTGCATTTTTTCGCGTAATTGTGGTAAATGACGACGACTGACGACTAATTTTTCTGGAATACCCCGAAAACGCACTTGATACTGACCACCTGGGAGTGATTCTAAGCCATCCAAATAGTGAATAGCGAGCAAGGCATTACGATGAACACGAATAAACAAGTCAGCAAACTCGGTTTCTAAATCTTTTAATGTTTCATCTACCAGCACTTGGCCCCGTGCATGACGGACAGTGACATACTTTTGATCCGCCAGAAAATAATAAATTTCATTAATCGGAATCAACTCTAAACCCCGATGAGTACGTGCGGTAATATGTTGCCGTGCTTCCGGTTTATCGTCATCGTTAGCTTGTTCGCGAATATGCTGTAGTTGAGCTCTATTTACCCTTGATGCTCGGGCCAATGCTTCATTCAGTTGATCGCGGCGCACCGGCTTGAGTAAATAACCAATAGCTTCGACCTGAAAAGCCGCCAGTGCATGCTCATCAAAGGCGGTAATAAAAATAACGGCAGGTGGATTTGGCAAGCGCGCTAACTCTTCTGCGCAGGCAATGCCGTCCATAACAGGCATACGAATGTCTAGTAACACAACATCAGGTGCAAACATTTCTACTTTTTGTAAGGCATCACGGCCATTTTCGGCTTCACCGACCACTTCACATTCATTAGCGTCACGTAATAAGCGCACCAAACGATCCCGTGCTAGCGCCTCATCATCACACACTAAAACTTTCATACCGCCTCCATATTATTAACTTATTGTAGAAAGAGGTTTCTGACTATCGACACTCACAAAAGGATAACTGATTTGTGTCGTGAAGATTTGTCCTGTTGCCTGTGTTCTTAGTTTAGCTTGTTCTCCGTAATGCGCTTGTAAACGCTCACGAATATTAGCAATAGCCATGTTATTACCCTTATGATGGCTGTTTTTATTCTCATGGTAAGGGTTGGTGATGATAATACTCAACTCTTCGCCTGTCCAAGAAATCAACACTGTTACTTTTCCACCTTCATCACTGGGTTCGACGCCGTGATAAATAGCATTTTCTAACAATGGCTGTAACGTTAAGGCGGGAATACGCAAGTCTGAGTGCAAATTATCAAAGCGCCACTCAAAGTCAAGTCGTTTACCCAAGCGTAATTTTTCAATATTCAAATAACGTTCGCACAAGTTTATTTCATCACTCAGCGCCACCTCGCCCTCTGCTTTAAGACTAGCACGAAATAGCGTCGATAAATCTTCCACTGCTTGCTCTGCTTTATCGGGGTCAACCATAATCAAGCTAGCAATAATATTCATGGAGTTAAACAAAAAGTGCGGGCGAATACGCGCCTGTAACGCCTGTACGCGCGCGGTCAATTCAGTACGTTGCCGCCCTAGCAACTGTTCCTGCAAATAAAAATAGCGCAGGACTAGCCCACCAATAATGCCACCCATCATGACATTACGCACTAATACCGCACCTAGCCCGACTTCGCCCGGTTGACGCAAGTGCAAAAACAATAATAGACCTTCCGCAGCAAATGTAAAAAAACCAACTAAGGTAATAAAAACAAACAAGATGACAAACGCCGCATAGGAACGTTTAATTTTTTTTAACGACGCTCTCAAGGCACATAAAACAGCCGCCGTACTCATGGCAACCCAAACCAACAAAAAAGACTTTAAGGCCAAATCGGCCCACGACAACGGATGAGCTTGGTCCAAATCAGCCAAGGTTAAAAAAACTGCTAATAACTCCGTCACTACTAACAAACGCAACACAGCAGTCATGTTGCAAAAATCAGGCAAGAAGAAATCACTGTCAGCGGGCTGACTGTTGGTTGCGAGCGGGGTTTGATGCATAATTCCTGTTATACTCTTTTTTATTTTTCCACTGTTTATTTATGACTACACCCTCTTCCACTATGTGGGGCGGTCGCTTTAGCGAAGCGACAGATGCCTTTGTCGCTGAATTTACCGCGTCTGTCAATTTTGATAAGCGATTATATAAGCATGATATTCAAGGTTCGTGCGCTCATGCCACGATGCTTGCCAAAGTAGGTGTGCTCACCCCCGCCGAACGAGACGCCATTATTGACGGTTTGGCTGCCATACAAGGTGATATCGAAGCGGGTCTTTTTGACTGGCGCGTGGATTTAGAAGACGTGCACATGAACATTGAAGCACGTCTTACGGATCGTATTGGTATCACCGGCAAGAAACTGCATACAGGACGTAGTCGTAATGACCAAGTCGCAACCGACATTCGCCTGTATTTGCGCGACGAGATTGATCGCACCCGTACTATTTTAGCTCGTTTGCAACACGGCTTGCTTGAGCTGGCCGAACGCGAAGCGGCGACCATCATGCCCGGTTTTACTCATTTACAGACAGCACAACCGGTGACCTTTGGTCATCATCTGTTGGCATGGTTTGAAATGTTGGTGCGGGATGATGAGCGTTTGCTTGACTGTCGCAAGCGCGTGAACCGAATGCCGTTAGGCTCAGCTGCCCTAGCGGGAACAACCTATCCTATTGACCGCGCTTATACCGCAGAGTTATTGGGTTTTGAAGCCGTCTGCGAAAACTCGCTTGATGCCGTTTCTGATCGTGATTTTGCCATTGAATTTTGTGCCGCCGCCTCATTAGCGATGATGCATTTGTCACGCATGAGTGAAGAGTTGATTTTATGGAACTCGCAACAATTCAAATTTGTTGATATTCCTGACCGCTTTTGTACCGGCTCCAGCATCATGCCGCAAAAGAAAAATCCAGATGTACCCGAATTAGTACGCGGCAAAACTGGTCGTGTTACTGGCCATTTGATTAGTTTGCTGACGTTAATGAAAGGCCAGCCTTTGGCGTACAACAAAGACAATCAGGAAGACAAAGAACCGCTGTTTGACGCATTAGACACACTACAAGCCTGTTTACGCGCCTTTGCCGACATGATTCCTGCGCTCAAGCCTAACCATGCGGTGATGCGCGAAGCCGCATTACGTGGTTTTGCGACCGCGACCGATTTAGCTGATTATTTAGTGAAAAAAGGTACCGCGTTTAGAGATGCCCACGAGATCGTTGGCAAAGCCGTTGCCTATGGCGTACAAACGGGCAAAGACCTGAGTGTAATGACACTGGCTGAGTTACAACAGTTCTCCGACACTATCGCGGACGATGTATTTGCTGTGTTAACACTGGAAGGCTCGGTCAATGCGCGTAACCATATTGGTGGTACGGCGCCGAATCAAGTGCTCGCCGCCGTCCAACGCGCTCGCGCCCGTATTGCTTAAAGGAAACCGAAATGACTCGACTGGTAATGTGCCGTAAATATCAAAAAGAACTGGAAGGTTTGGCTTTTCCGCCGTTTCCGGGTGTTAAAGGTCAGCTACTGTTTGATAATGTCTCTAAACAGGCATGGCAAGAGTGGTTAAAGCATCAAACCATGCTCATCAATGAAAACCATCTCAATGTTATGCAACCAGAAACGCACGTTTTTTTGGATGAACAGCGGGAAAAGTTTTTGAGTAACGCCGATTACGAACGGCCTAAAGGCTGGACTCCAGAGAAAAAGTGAACGTTTAGGGGCGGACTTATCCGCCCTTACTATTTTAGACTTGGATAAATAGATCTGCCTCAATGCCTTAGCGGTTGGGTCTAATCATCTCTTCTGGCCGTACTAGTGCATCGAACTCAGCACTGGTGAGTAGCTTTAACTCCATCGCGACTTCTTTTAGTGTTTTTCCTTCTTGATACGCTTTTTTAGCGACTTTTGCGGCATTTTCATAGCCAATTTTCGGATTAAGTGCCGTCACCAACATCAGTGAACTGTGCAAATTCAAGTCGATTTTATCGAGATTAGGTTCTATGCCCAACGCGCAGTGCTCATTAAAGCTGTTGCAGGCGTCACCGAGTAGTCGAATAGACTGCAATAAATTAAAGCCTATTACGGGCATAAAAACATTAAGCTCGAAATTGCCTGAAGCACCCGCAATATTGATGGTGACATCATTACCTAACACTTGCGCCACAACCATGGTCATCGCTTCGGCCTGCGTAGGATTCACTTTACCAGGCATGATACTCGAACCCGGCTCGTTTTCCGGAATGCGCAACTCGCCAATACCGCAGCGTGGGCCACTGGCTAACCAACGGATATCATTGGCAATTTTATTAAGACTCACTGCCAGAGTTTTTAAAGCTCCCGATGCATAAACCATCGCATCACGCGCAGCTAACGCCTCAAATTTGTTAGGCGCGCTGCCGAAAGGCAAAGCCGTTAGTTCAGCAATTTTGGCCGCTGTTTTAACAGCATAATCGGGATGCGTGTTTAAACCCGTGCCTACCGCCGTACCGCCAATCGCTAGTTCATAAATATCTTCCAGCGCATGATTCAAACGTTTTAGACCATGATCCAACTGGCTGACGTAAGCGCTAAACTCCTGCCCCAAGGTTAGTGGTGTGGCGTCCTGCAAATGGGTGCGGCCAATTTTAACGATTGCGTTAAAGTCTTCAGCTTTGCTATTTAGCGTAGTACGTAGAGACTGAACGGCAGGAATAAGAAACTGCTGAATATCAATAGCAGCCGCTACATGCAAGGCGGTAGGAAAGGAATCGTTGGTGGATTGCGAGCAATTGATGTGATCATTGGGATGCACAGGTTTTTGCGTACCGAGCGCACTCCCCGCCAGCTCATTGGCACGATTCGCAAGCACTTCATTGCAATTCATATTGCTCTGCGTGCCAGAGCCTGTTTGCCAAACAACAAGTGGAAACTGGCTATCCCATTGACCAGCAATTACCTCATCGGCCGCTGGTACAATTAAGGCTAACAACGCGGGATCAAGCTGTCCGAGTTCGGCATTGACGATGGCCGCCGCTTTTTTGACAATCGCCATCGCTCTAATCAGTGAACGAGGTAAGCGTTCTTCGCCGATTTTGAAGTTTTGCAAGCTGCGCTGGGTTTGTGCGCCCCAATAGGCGGTGGCTGGCACTTCAATCTCGCCCATCGTGTCATGTTCAATTCGGCTGGCCATGGTATTTGTCCTGCTTGGCGATGCGTCTGTGACATCAATCATGCCATAATGTTAGCTTATAAAATGACAGGGGTATTAGGTAGTTCGTTTGCGCGTTGGCCAGGGCTGGGATAATAATTAGCCAACAAGCCATTCACCGCCTCTATGCCCACAATGACGCCTTTTTCATAGTCACCAGCACGGAAAAAAGACTCCATCTGCTGACAAATAGTCGTCCAGCCCTCAGTTCCCACGCGTGCATGTACGCCGCGATCGGCAATGATTTCCACGGCTTTGTCAGCTAATAGTAAATAAATCAAGACACCATTGCGGTCTTCGGTATCCCACATCCGTAACAGTGAGAACACTTCTACTGCGCGTTGATGCGGTGTTTGCTGATGACGCAATGCCGCTATGTTTAACGCGCCTTCAACCGCAAAACGCACCTCGCCACCATGCATTATTTCACCCGTTTGGATCGTTTGTTCAATGGCATTGAGTCGTGCCGCAGGAAATGCTCGGTTAACTTGCCAACTGCCCATCTGTATATGGTTAAACCAACGTCGCCAATTCATCATTACCACCTTCCAGATGCGCCACCGCCACCGAAACCACCGCCTCCTCCCCCAAAGCCGCCGCCGCTAAAGCCTCCTCCGCCACGACTTCCACCGCGATAATAACCGCCACCCATACCTGTACCCACGTTATTGCTAATTAGCGTGAAGAATACAGCGGCGGCACCCGCTATTAGCGCTATAAACAGCATGCTGGTCATTGACCAAGCCAGGAAACCAATCAAACTTCCAGTTATTAACGCGCCAAAGAGACTACCAAATAGTGCACGCAAAATACTGCCACCAATTAACGCCACGACAAATAAAACTGGCAGCGCTTGCAACGTATTGTCTGCAAACGCATTTTGCTTTAATGGTGGCAACGGCTCGCCATCAACCACTTTCATCATCCGATTAAGTCCCGCCTGAATGCCGCCGAAAAAATCGCCCTGTTTGAATTGGGGGACGATGATTTCGCTGATAATGCGTTGGCACGTCGCGTCATTGAGCGCGCCTTCAAGCCCATAACCGACTTCAATACGCAGGGTACGATCGTTTTTGGCAACCAGTAATAGTGCGCCATCATCTACGCCTTTGCGGCCCAACTTCCATTGCTCGACCACGCGCATACTGTATTGCTCAATAGTTTCCGGCACTGTACTCGGCACGATCAGTAGTGCTATCTGACTACCTTTGCGCGCTTCAAATGCTTGTAAGCTTTGCTCTATTTGTTGCTGCTGTTGGGGAGTCAAGGTGTGCGTGAGATCCGTAACTCGATTGCTTAATGTCGGCACAGCTACATCGGCAACGGCCAACCACGAACAAAAAGCTAAACAGAGGAACAACCAGCGACGCAATGGCATCAGCACAGCGCTCATTGCGTGCT
>CANBZV010000084.1 GCA_947373945.1 Moraxellaceae bacterium | reverse complement strand
ATCGAAGCGGCTAAGCAGTAATTAGCTGTTTGATGTGATGAAAAATGAAGGCGCTTGATGCGCCTTTATTTTTTATGGGTTATTGAGTGCTATGCGGCAAAGTTCAGTGCTCTGCAACTGACACAATTGTTGCAAATAATCTAATGTTGACGATACCGCCTCTAATCGCTGCCAAAGCGTACTTTGAAAGTCAAAGATCAGTTGTACATTGCTTTGTACATCCAATTGTACTTGACCATCGGCCAAGCATTGAAACGTAAACTGGCCAGACTCCGCACTAATATCCTCATTGAAATCAGCTAATAGCAATTTGCCATGCATAACATCAAAACCGCCCAATGATCGCCGTAACGTACTGACTATTTGCCAAGTTGTCGTCAGCGCATGGTGAAAATCGCGCTGGCAACACGTTAGCGTTAGTGGGAAACTGAGCTGTTTGCTTGAGGCAATACTGAGGGCATCAAGCGTGAGTAGGTAATTCATCATCATGCCCTCTGTAGTGAAAATTGCTATGCAAAACGATTGTTTAGTGCAGCAACCAGTTTGCCATGAATGCCGCCAAAACCCCCATTCGACATAATGACAATGGCATCACCAGATTGTGCGTGAGCCGCAACGTCTTCGATAATGTCATCCAGTGTTTGTGCGACGCGAGCAGGCACAGGCGAGGCAACAATCACAGGGCTTAAGTCCCAGTCTAATCCCGCCGGCTGATACCAAATCACTTGGTCGGCATCACTGGCTGATTGTGCCAGATTGTCTTTGTGAGTGCCCATGCGCATGGTGTTGGAGCGCGGTTCAATAATGGCCCACACTTTACGGTTGCCCACTTTCTTGCGTAGCCCTTCAAGCGTAGTTTTAATCGCTGTCGGGTGATGGGCAAAGTCATCATAAACACTGATGTCGTTGACTTCACCAACGAGCTCCATGCGTCGTTTAACTCCATCAAAAGCAGTTAGCGCATCACAAGCGGTTTTAATGTCTACGCCAACATGATGTGCAGCAGCAATCGCCGCCAAACCATTATAGACGCTATGCTGGCCGGTCATACTCCAACGCACTTCGCCAAAGTATTCGTCTTTAAAGCTAACCGCAAAATGAGAGCCATCTTCGCTGAGGAGTTGAGCTTGCCAATCACCGCTATTGGGATTGATTGCCGTCGTTTCCACAGGTGTCCAGCAGCCTGTGGCCAGCGTTTCCTGCAAGTTGCTATCGTTAGCAGGCAATATGATCCGTCCCGTACTAGGAATCGTGCGCACTAAATGATGAAACTGTTTTTGAATTGCGGCTAAGTCATCAAAAATATCTGCATGATCAAACTCCAGATTATTCAAAATCGCAGTTTTTGGCGCGTAGTGAATAAACTTCGAACGTTTGTCAAAAAAAGCCGAGTCATATTCGTCTGCTTCAACAACAAAAAACTGACCACCACCCAAACGGGCACTAGCCTCAAAACCTTTAGGCACACCACCAATTAAAAAACCCGGCTCTAAGCCAGCTTGCTCCAAAATCCAGGCAACCATGGTGGTGGTGGTGGTTTTGCCGTGCGTACCAGCGACACCAAGTACATGTTTACCTTGCAACACATATTGCGCCAGCCATTGTGGGCCAGAGGTATAAGGAATCCCTTCATTAAGGACATATTCCACGGCTGGAATGCCTCGTTTCATGGCGTTGCCGATAATGACGAGGTCAGGGCGCGGCTGTAAATGTTCTGGAGCATAACCTTGCATTAAGGTAATGCCTTGCGCCTCGAGTTGTGTACTCATTGGTGGGTAAACATTGGCGTCGCTACCAGTCACTGTATGACCCAAGTTCTTGGCTAATACCGCCAATGAGCCCATAAATGTGCCGCAAATACCTAAAATATGAATATGCATAATAAAGTCCTAGGGAGATTTTGTTGCTTCAGCCGCCGCTGCGGTTGCTTGTGCCAACAGTTCAGGAAATGCTTTGACGGTAATAAGGGTCGTGAGCAGAAAAATGGTTAGTGCTAAGACATTGGCTAGTATCAGTCCCATATTCAATGCGCGGTGATAGATAAAGGCGCGTAAACCTAAACCCCAGCCTAATAAAATCACTTCCAATAAACCTAATAGCCCCAATAATGGTGAATCTTTAGGCAAACTTAAGCCAACCAAGAGTAGTGGAATCGTCACTATCGTTAATAAGGTGTCACAGCCAAAAATGGCGCTTGCCGCTTGGACAAAACGATTGGACAATGCCTTGAAGTATAATAAGAATAAAAGTGCAATTGCTTCGACTCCAATGGATATCACTGGTAATACCATAGCCATATCAGCACGGTCAGGTTTGCCGATCCACTGTCCCAATACACTCACTACAAAATTAGCCAAAAGAGCAATGGTCAGTAGTTTGGTCGAGTAGGGGACATCCTCAGGACCACGGTCAAACTTTAAAATTTGCCAAAAGAGCGAAAACATCGCTTTCATAATCATTCAGTATGGTTAAAAGTGCGTCATTGTCTCAAAGTCAGTTCAATGATGCAGTATCGGAATGGTGCAAAATACCGCTTTAATAACGTTTTGTCGGTATAAAATCATTAAAGTGAGCGTGAAGATATCAATAAATGGCTAATTCATGCATTCATTATGATAGGCGATTGCCATAGATGTTGAGCCAAACTATTTGCGGAGCGCTGTTTTATCATGCCGACAACCATACAGACGATACTATTGTTGATCTGTTCCAATGTATTTATGACTTTTGCATGGTACGGTCATCTCAAAAACCTGGCCGACAAGCCATGGTATTTGGCTGCTATATTTAGCTGGTTAATTGCGTTTTTTGAATATGCGCTGATGGTGCCTGCCAATCGTATTGGTCATGCCTCATTAACAGTGGGGCAGCTGAAAATAATGCAAGAGGTCATAACCCTCATGGTCTTTGTTCCTTTTGCCATTTTATATCTGAAAGAGCCGTTCAAAATCGATTATGTGTATGCAGGACTATGTATGCTGGGCGCAGTTTATTTTATGTTTCGTTCGTGAGCGCGGATATATCATCAGAAACTGCCCCAAAATGGGCGATAAAGTGCAAAAAAACGATATTAATACTTGGCCAAAAGCCATTCTTTCGCCAAAATAGTCGGCTTTTCTAAACCATCTCCACCTATTCTCCAGAGAAGTTTTGTGATGACAACAGCGGCATCGCCATTAGTCGGCATTATTATGGGCTCCCAGTCTGATTGGGCAACCATGCAACATGCTGCGGATACCTTACGTGCATTAGGTGTGCCTTTTGAAGCTGAAGTGGTCTCTGCACACCGCACTCCCGATAGACTGTTCGCCTATGCCGAGAGTGCGCGTGGCCGAGGGATTCAGGTCATTATAGCGGGGGCGGGTGGCGCGGCTCATCTACCTGGTATGTGTGCATCAAAAACATCTTTGCCTGTCTTGGGTGTTCCCGTGCAATCTCAGGCGCTAAACGGTTTGGATTCTTTATTGTCCATTGTGCAAATGCCTGCAGGTGTCCCTGTGGCTACGTTGGCGATTGGCAAAGCTGGGGCGACTAACGCCGGTTTGTTGGCTACACAAATTTTGGCTGCTCAATACCCTGAGTTCTTAAAGGCGATTGATGATTTTCGTCAGCAACAAACCGACAAAGTATTAGCCAACCCTATCCCAGGAGTAGTGGCATGAAGATCGGTATTTTTGGTGGCGGTCAATTGGGGCGGATGATGGCGTTAGCCAGCTACCCCTTTAATTTGCGTTTTAGTTTTTATGATGCCGCCAAAGATTGCCCTTCAGCCCCTTTAGGTCAACTATTTGGGGACACTCAAGCAAGTGTCGAAAGCCTAGATGCGTTTATCGCCAGCGCGGACGTTTTTACCTACGAATTTGAAAATATTCCTGTAGCGTGGGTCGAGCGCATAGCGGCACAAAAGCCCGTCTATCCGAGTGTTAAGTCATTAGCGGTGTCGCAAAATCGCCTCAATGAAAAAGCCTTGTTCAAACAGCTGGCTATTCCTGCCGCTGCCTATCGCGAAGTCAATAGTCCGGATGATTTAATACAAACCGTTCAAGAGCTAGGCTTGCCGTTAGTGATTAAAACAACCATGGGCGGTTATGACGGCAAAGGTCAGTTTGTACTGCGTGATAGTAAAGATGTTGCACAGGCATGGGCGGAGCTGGAGCGTGGCGCGCCATTGATTGCCGAAGCTTTTGTGACCTTTGAACGCGAGTTGTCGATTATTGCCGTTCGTAGTCAAACGGGCGAAGTACGTTGTTATCCATTGGCCTTAAATACACATCATCAAGGTATTCTGTCGCACTCGATTGTACCTGCACCGCAAATCAGTGCGGCAACAAAAGCACAAGCAGAGCAATACATTACTCAAATTTTGAATGAACTAGATCATGTTGGCGTCTTGACGTTGGAACTATTTGATACCGCGCAAGGCCTATATGCTAACGAGACTGCGCCGCGTGTCCATAATTCAGGTCATTGGAGTATTGAAGGTGCGGTTTGTTCGCAGTTTGAAAATCATATGCGGGCGGTGGCGGGTTTGCCTTTGGGCGTGACTGAAGCTATTCGTCCCAGTGCCATGATTAACATTATTGGTCAGCATCCCAATACTGCCGATATTTTGGCGATTCCTGAAACTCATCTGCATTTGTATGGCAAATCTGAACGTTCGGGGCGTAAGTTGGGTCATATCACTATCACAGCATCTACCTATCAGGCTCTACAAGAGCGCATTGCTCAAGTTGCAGCTCACTTACCTAATAAAATGGCGCTATAAAAACACTCAAATAACCACTGCACAGGATTGGCCGAAAAGACCCAAGTAATCTTGTGTCGGCCAATTTAATTCCTGTGCCGGTCTTTGCTATTCGTCTGAATCTTGTTCGACATAGGTAAAAATCCGCTTTTCTTGTTTGATTGTAAGACGATAGCGTCGGTGATCCTCATGGTGACTTCCTATAATGGTCACAAGAGTTGTTGCTAGAAGGCAGCAATAGGATAAGCCGTGTTAAAGTTTTTGGAGAATGTTATGGGCGAGTTAAAGCAAGTTGCTGAAACACAAGTTGAAGTTAGCTTAGTGGATCGTGTTAAAGATTTAAGCCGTCAGGTTACTTTAGCAGGTTTGGGTGTTGTTGCCAAAGTTGAAGAAGTCGCTGCCAAGGTTGAAGAAGAAGGTCAAAAGCAATACGACAAGCTGTTGACTGCTGGTCAAGTGGCTCGTGGCGAACAAGCGGCTAACGACAATAAAGTTGTTTTAGTTGCTGTTGGTTTGGTCGAAACGCTGAAAGTTGAAGCTGACAAATTGAAAGTTGAAGCTAAAACTGAAGCCGACAAATTTAAAGCTGAAGCTGAAAAGTTTAAAGTTGAAGCGCAAAAATTATTCAGCGACTTAGTTGCTGCTGGCGAAAAGCGTAAAGCTGCTTAATTCGCACAACAGGCCTGACTTCATGTAAGGCGGCCTGCAAAAGAACCCTCTTTTGGGGTGGCACCCTGCCACCCTTTTTTTTGTCTAAAAAATGGTGGTGACTACAGATATTCAGCGGTGAGTTACACCATTGATAACATAGTTACAGAGAAAAGGCTTAACCGTACAAATTGTTAGCGTTAAAGCAACTAAACTAGCCGACAAAAGACTATTTTCTTTCAGCTTTTGTCAGGTAAAATCGCAAAACCCATATTGGGCTTTGCATTCCATATCCCAAACCGACGACAAGGATAAAACATGAAAAAAATCAACCTTTCACGCTGGAGCCGTCACGCAGCGACAACGATGCTTGTTGCTGGTGCGATGTTAAGCCCAGTTGCTGAAGCAAAACAAAAAGTATGTGTATTCGATTTGTTAGGTACTGGTGGCGACGTTTATGCCATGATGAGAGATTACTCCTTAGCCGCGGCTAAATGGGGCGCAGACATTGAGTTGAAGCCATATACCGATGAGCGTATTGCTGCTGAAGACTTCAAAGCCGGTCAATGTGATGGCGTAAGCTTAACGGGTTTACGTGGTCGTCAATTTAATACCTTTACGGGTAGTATCGACTCCATTGGCGCGATCACAAGCTATGCTGAAATGCGTGATGTCTTAACATTGCTAAGCTCCCCTAAAATCGGCGCGAACATGGTGAGTGGCTCTTACGAAGTGGCGGGTATTATTCCTTTAGGCGCAGGCTACTTGCTGGTTAATGACCGTGCAATTAATAACTTGTCAAAAATTTCGGGCAAAAAAATCGCCGTGCTTGATTACGATAAGTCGCAAGCCAAAATGGTACAAAAAATTGGCGCACAACCTGTTGCGTCTGATATCACCAACTTTGCTGGTAAATTTAACAATGGTCAGGTTGACGTTGTAGCTGCTCCAGCTATCGCAATTAAACCATTGGAACTTTACAAAGGCCTAGGCACTAAAGGCGCAATCGTACGTTTCCCAATCGTACAAATCACCGGTAACATCATTATTAATCCAGCAAAATTCCCAGCTGGTTTCGGTCAAAAGAGCCGTGAATATGTAGCGACTCAAATTGATAAAGCGTTCAAAAATATCGAAAAAACCGAAAAAGATATTGCTGAAAAGTATTGGATGGATGTTGCAGAAGCCGATAAGCCTGGCTATGTCAAATTAATGCGTGAGTCACGTATTTCGTTGATGGCTGATGGTATCTATGACAAAAAAATGTTGGGTTTGTTGAAACGTGTTCGTTGTAAACACGATCCAGCAAGCTTTGAGTGTGCATTAAAAGACGAATAAACTATTCGTTTGAATATCTAGGCCATAAAAAGCTCAGCTCATGCTGAGCTTTTTTATTCAGTGTTTACAGTTTGTACTAGGGCTTTTGTTGGATTGACGTATCGTTGAATTCTTTAGATAATACCCTAGTGTTTTAGTCAACTAAGTTGAGGCGATTCGATGTCTGATCTTGCCCAAGCCATGATTTTAAGTGATCGTGCCGCGGCCAAAGTGCGTAAGCTGCGTGAAGGTGAAGCAAATCCCGAGCTCAAGCTCCGCGTCTATATTACTGGGGGCGGTTGTTCGGGGTTTTCGTACGGCTTTACCTTTGATGAAAATACTACTGAAGCAGATTCAATATTCACTAATGGCGATGTCACCATGTTGGTGGATTCATTAAGCTTTCAATATCTGGTTGGTTCGGAAGTGGATTACTCTGAAGGTCTGCAAGGCTCTCAGTTTGTGATCAAGAACCCCAATGCAACGACTACTTGCGGTTGTGGTTCCTCATTTTCGGTTTAACGTGCGAGGCATCGGCTTAAGCCTGATAGATGCCACCCAAAAGCCGCTCTCCTGCTGCCCCTGTGACGGCAGGCACGTTGCCGCTTAAGCCGTGTATTGTCTGTTGCGCCAGCCATGCAAACGCGCTGGCTTCGACCCACGTGGGGGCTATACCCGCTTCATTGGTCGAGTGTAAGGCAAAGTTAGGTAGCTTCTGGCTTAAAGCTTGCCATAACCGCTTGTTATAAGCGCCGCCGCCACACAACCAAAGTTCGCCTTGTGCAAAACCGGTCTTATGAATGGCATCGGCAATAGATTGAGCCGTAAGCTCCAGTAACGTCGCTTGTACATCGGTGGGGGAGAGTTGTTCGTGAGCGTGCAGCGTTGTTAGCAGCCAATCGAGATGAAAGTCTTCCCGCCCAGTGCTTTTCGGCGCCTCTTTGGCAAAAAATGGATGTGCAAGCAGCTCATTGAGCAGTTCAACAATAGGCTGGCCACTGGAGGCCCATGCGCCATCGGCGTCGAACGCTTGCCCCTTTATTCGTTGGCACCAAGCATCCATCAACACATTGGCTGGACCGGTATCATAGCCATAAGCAGCTAAGGCAGAGTCAGCAGGTAAAACAGTAATATTCGCCATCCCTCCCAAATTCAAGATAACTCTATTAATAGAGGGGTGCTTTAACATCGCCGCATGAAACGCAGGCACAAGTGGCGCGCCTTGACCACCCGCCGCAACATCACGCCGACGAAAATCAGCGACGACGGTAATCCCGGTTATTTCGGCAATAACATTCGGGTCGGTAATTTGTAGGGTAAATGGTACGTCGGCAAGAGGGCGGTGTCGAATGGTTTGACCGTGACTGCCAATGGCTTTTACTCGTATGGGTGAGATGTTTATCTTAGCGAGTAATTGGTTGGCGCAGTCAGCAAATAATCGACCTAATAACACATCTACACGTCCTAAGCGCTCTATTTCATTCTCGTTAGGTTGCGTTAAGGTTAGGATGTCTTGGCGTAAAGCAGTGGGTAATGCCAATGTGTGTGTGCCTAACAAGCGTAGTGCTGGTTGAAATGTAACGGCAACTGCATCAACCGCATCTAAACTCGTGCCCGACATTAAGCCTAAATAAATTTCATCCATTCTCATTTTCTCTTTAAAATACGCAACTAATTACTAAGCCATTGTAGCGAAGAACATGATGACACCAGAACAGCAACTTGAACTTATTAAACGCGGTACCGAAGAAATCATTCAAGAAAGTGAGTTGCTCGCCAAACTGAAAGAGGGCAGGCCATTACGTGTTAAAGCGGGCTTTGATCCTACTGCGCCCGATTTGCATCTTGGACATACTGTTTTAATCAACAAACTGCGTACCTTTCAGGACTTGGGTCATGAAGTCATCTTCTTGATTGGAGACTTCACGGGCATGATTGGCGACCCGACGGGTAAAAATGTGACCCGTAAACCACTGACGCAAGAACAAGTGAAAGAGAACGCTAAAAGCTATCAAGAGCAAGTATTCAAAATTTTGGATCCACAAAAAACGCGCGTTGTTTTTAATTCGGAGTGGATGGGGCAAAAAACAGCGGCTGATTTAATCCAGTTGGCGGCACAATATACGGTCACGCGTATGCTCGAGCGCGATGACTTTGCCAAGCGTTACGCCAATCAGCAACCGATAGCCATCCATGAGTTCCTGTACCCCTTGTTGCAAGGCTATGACTCGGTAGCGCTGAATGCTGATGTCGAGTTAGGAGGCACAGACCAGAAATTTAACTTACTCATGGGAAGAACCCTGCAAGGGCGTCATGGCCAAGCAGCGCAAATCTGTTTAACTCTGCCAATTCTGGAGGGATTGGATGGTGTGCAAAAAATGTCTAAATCTTTAGGCAACTATATAGGCGTGAATGATAGCCCTGGTGAAATGTACCAAAAGCTGCTTTCTATGCCAGATACTTTGATACCGCGCTATTTTGAGTTGCTAAGTTTCCGTCCGATGTCGGAGGTAAATGAATTCCTTGCTCAAATCGCGAGTGGCCGTAACCCGCAAGAAGTAAAAAAAGTATTGGCTGAGGAAATCATTGCCCGTTTTCATGATGCTGAGGCTGCGGCTAATGCTCATAAAGGTGCTGGCAATAGTTTGGCGTATGGTGAGATTCCTAAGGATGTGCCAGAAGTCACAATTACCGTTGATGCCGACGCATGTGATTTGCCGATCAGTGCGGTTTTGAATCGGGCTGGACTGGTAAAAAATGCGGCTGGAGCTAAAGATGTATTGACGCGCGGTGTGGTTTTTGTGGATGGTCAGAAAGTCGAGGTGAGTTTCCGTCTGAGTGTAGGAAGTTCTGTTGTGATTCAAGCAGGAAAAAAAGCGATTGCCCGCATTCTTTTGCAGAAAGCATAGTGTTTTGTCATTCGTAATGATCAAACCAAAGCCGCCCGCAGGGCGGCTTTGGTATGTTTTTCCAGCATTAAACTCTAAAAAGCGCGTTTTGTGAGCAGTCGTTAAGAAAGTGTAATTCGTGGCGTTGACAATAAATTCTAACCCTGTAGAATGCGCGGCCTGCCAACGACGAAGCGTGAGCGAGTTAGTGGTTGTCGTGAAGGTGATTAAAAGTAGTTGAAATTAAACGAAATTAATTATTGACACTGAGGAAAAACGCTGTAGAATACGCAGCCCGACATGATGAACGAAGCGAAGCTGAGTGAGTGATGTTGCATTAATCAGACGATGATTGATGAGTTCTTTAACAGATGAATAAGCAATTTGTGTGGATTTTTACTGATTGAATGTATCGTACTAAGATATATATCAATGGTAGAAATCACATTCAGTAATTTGAGTGTAT
>CANBZV010000083.1 GCA_947373945.1 Moraxellaceae bacterium | reverse complement strand
ATTCGTGGCTTACAAATCACGCTGAACTGGCTTTGGAACCGTTTATATGACGGTATTGATGTCCATCATTTTGAAACGGTGACACAAGTGGCTGCCGATCACGAAGTGATTTATGTCCCCTGTCATCGTAGTCATATTGATTATTTGCTGCTGTCTTACGTCATTTTTACCCGTGGCTTAATGCCGCCACATATTGCCGCTGGTGCCAACCTCAACATTCCGGTGATTGGCCCTATTTTGCGTCGTGGCGGTGCTTTTTTCTTAAAACGTTCGTTCAAGGGCAACCCCATTTACAGCGCCGTTTTTACTGAATATCTGCATCTGATTACCACCAAAGGCTTTCCTATCGAGTACTTCATCGAAGGTGGACGCTCACGTACAGGCCGTTTATTGCCACCCAAAGCGGGCATGTTGGCGATGACGGTAAAAAGCTATATTCGCGACCACACCCGCCCGATCGTCTTTATTCCAACCTACATTGGTTATGAGCGGTTAATGGAAGGCAGCACTTACGTTGGTGAATTACGCGGTGCCAACAAAGAGAAAGAATCAATTTGGCAAGTGCTACAAACAACACGCAAAATTGAGAAAATCTTTGGCAAAGTACATTTGAGCTTTGGCGACCCGATCTATCTTGAGCCCTTGCTAACGCAAGAAAACCCGCAGTGGAAAGATAGTGCTATTGATACCAATGCCAAACTACCTTGGCTGAATCGTAGTGTTGATAATTTGGCACGCCAGATCAACACCCACATCAATCAAAGTGCCGTTATCAATCCTATTACACTATTGAGTTTGGTGTTGTTATCGACACCTAATCATGCCATTGACGAAAATGTGCTGGTAAAACAACTTAATCTTTACAAGCAGTTAGCTGAAGAGTTGCCATATAACCATAATATTGAAATGACGGGTTTGAATGGTGCGGGTATTGTTGCTTACGGTGTACAACTCAAAGCCATTGAACGCGTTAAACATCCGCTTGGCGATTTAATTTGTGTAGCCGAAAATCAGGCGATTTTCCTGACTTATTTCCGCAATAACATTTTGCATTTGTTTATTCTGCCGTCACTAGTTGCCTGTTTAATGCAGCACAACGGCGAATTGCAACGGGCGCAAATGGTACAAGTGATTAGCTCACTCTATCCGTACTTAAAGTCTGAATTGTTTCTGGGTTGGGATCTGTCAGATATTGAAGGCTTAGTTAATCAACATATTGATGCACTTATTCGTTTTGGCCTATTAACTAATCAGGATGATTTGATTGTTAGCCCTCACCCTAACACTGAAGCTTATGCGCAATTAGTGATTTTGGGCGAAGCCGTTAAAGAAACCATCGAACGTTACTACATGGCGATTTCACTGTTGACACGCCGTGGCTCCGGCAGCAGCAATCAAAAACAACTGGAAGATTTGTGCTCATTATTGGCACAAAGGCTATCCGTTTTGCATGAGTTCAACTCGCCTGAATTCTTCGATAAAGCCATCTTCCGAAACTTTATTGATACGCTGAAAAAAGTGGGTCTGTTGCGCACTGATGAAAATGGTGTCGTTTCCTTTGACGCGCAATTAAAGGAAATGGCCACGCAAGCCAACTTGGTGTTACGTCTGGAAACTCAACATACCATTCAGCAAATCACTAGCGTTAGCGATGAAGAAATTGCGGCCGCGATGGAAGAACTGGAACGTAAAGAGAAAAAACGGCGTTAAAATGCCAAATATAAAAAGGCGATGGTTATACATCGCCTTTTTATTAGTCGTGTTGTCTCGTCGCTCTAGTATCACTTCACGAATTTAACAACTATCGTACCCGCCATTTTGTCATGCCAGCCTTGATTACGTTTGTCAAAAGCCACCCATATGAAACCTAAACCCAACGCCAAGCTACCCAAAATATAGCCCAAATAGCGTATGGTGAATTGCTTGTTTGAGGGTTTACCACCCGTTTCTGCATCAACGATTTTGGCATTAAACAGCATTTTACCCGGTGTTGATTGTGAGCTAAGCCAAAAACCAATCAACACTACCGTTTGTACTAGGCCTGCGACCCATTGAAAGTTCTGGCTAGGCTTAGGCTCATTCAATAAATCAGGAAAAAATACAATGACTAATGGTATTAGCAACAAGGTTTGCAGAAATATATCAATAATCGTTGCCATGACTCGTTGACCAAAGCCCAAGTATGTCCATGTTTTTTCAACTAGCAGGTCTTCCACTGTTTATCTCCCAGTGCCCATCAATTCAAACGAAAAAAATACTCACGGTAATAACGCAATTCGGTAATCGAATCACGAACATCATCCAGTGCTAAATGTGAGCTTTGTTTGGAGAAGCCTTCCATAATTTCCGGACGCCAGCGTTTAGCCAACTCTTTAATGGTACTGACATCGAGGTTGCGATAATGGAAAAACGCTTCAAGTTTTGGCATCGTGCGATACAAAAAGCGGCGGTCTTGGCAAATCGAATTACCACACATCGGTGATTTTTTCGGATCCACAAAACGACTCAGAAACTCAATGGTTGCCAATTCAGCATCTGACTCACTGGTTTTACTGCGACGTACACGTTCAGTTAGACCTGACTGACCATGCTGACGAGTATTCCACTCATCCATACCATTCAAAATAATGTCTTTTTGATGAATAGCCATCATCGGGCCTTCAGCCAAAATGTTCAGATTGGCATCAGTCACAATCGTTGCAATTTCGATAATGCGGTCTGTATCAGGATTTAGCCCCGTCATCTCCAAATCAATCCAAATTAAATTTGTCTCTTTATTTATCGCCATTATGACTTTCCTAAGATCGGTATCAGCACAGAAGCTATGATTTGCTTACACAAGAATTGTCTATTCGCGCCTATGAAACCATTTTTAACGGTTCAGGCAGATAAAATGCCATTAAAGCGGTGCGTTGCGTAAGCCCTGACTATATCATACCCGTTTACCCATGCCTTTTTAGGCTTAACATAGATAATTGTCATGTCCAAACCCCACTTTTTTATTCAGCACTTTGAGTCGGTATGAGCAAACGCCATCTTAGCCAGCAACAAACCAAGCGCATCCATCAACAACACGCTCTGCGTATCGCCAAAAAAGATAAAGTATTTGATGCCACTAATCTCAGTGAACCCCAACATGGGCTAATCATTGCTCACTATGGCAGCCAACTCGAAGTCAAAGGCACTGATGGAGAACATATCAATGAAGTGTGGCGCTGTCATTTACGCAGTAACCTTGAAGCGTTAGTCACGGGCGACACTGTCGTTTGGCAAGCGGACAACACCAATAAAATAGGCGTGGTCACCGCACTGTTACCTCGTAACTCGCTACTTACTCGCCCCGATGCCTATCAAAAAGTAAAACCTGTTGCCGCCAACATCTCACTGATTTTGATTGTCATTGCCCCTTTACCGACACCGTCTACAGACTTAATAGACCGTTATCTGGTCGCTTGTGACAGTGTCGGCATCCCTGCGTTGCTAATTCTCAACAAGTCCGATTTGTTAAATAATGACAATCGAGATGAATTACATCACATGCTGGCCGAATATCGGGCTTTAGGTTATGACTCGTTAGAGTTGAGTTGTTTTGGTGATTTATCCGCATTGGCCGCACAGATCCAAGACAAAACCGTTGTTTTTGTGGGTCAATCGGGGGTGGGTAAAAGTTCGTTGGTCAATGTGCTGTTGCCGCATGCATTACAACGAGTTAACGAAATTTCTGATAACTCACAATTGGGTCAGCACACCACCACGACGACTCGTTTATTTCCAATGACCAATGGTGGTGCCTTAATTGACTCGCCTGGTATTCGTGAATTTGGCGTTTGGCATTTGAACGAACAACAAATTCAACAAGGTTTTATTGAGTTTCGCCCATTATATGGCACTTGCCGCTTTAGAAACTGCTCACATCAAAGTGAACCCAACTGCGCCATTAAACTCGCTGCCGAGCAAGGACAGATTTTACCTCGCCGTCTAGCGAGCCTAAATCGAATGCTGGCTGAAAGTAAAACCGCATAAGCATGCTCTATTTTGTCTGCATTAAAAGCTACTTCTTGTAGCCTAGCGTCTACAAAAAGCGATTAATGCAATGTCCTGTAGAGAGTAGACGCCCAGCGCGTTATACTCGCCCCGATTTTTTAGGTTGGCTGGATTATGGAACGTTTTGTTGAATTTGTGACTCATCACTATCTTTTGGCAAGTACTCTTGTCGGATTACTGATAGCGTATATTTTGGTTGAAATGCAGCGTGGCGGTCGTAGCGTTAGCCCACAAGCACTCACTTTAATGGTAAATAACAGCAAAGCCCTTGTTATTGACCTGCGTGACCCCAATGAATTTAAGCAAGGGCACATAACCGGTAGTCAAAATATTCCTTACGCTCGTTTGGCAGAAAGAAGCCCAGAATTAGCGAAAGAACGTCCGATTATTCTAGTATGCCAACTCGGTCAAGTCGCAGGCACTGCGGCTCGCCAATTGAAGACTCAAGGTTTTCAGGATGTTTTTCAGCTGGAAGGTGGTATTTCTAACTGGAAAGGCGCATCCCTACCTTTAGTGAAAAAATAGGAGCTTTATTCGTGGCCAATGTTGTCATTTATACAACACCCATTTGTCCTTATTGCGTACGCGCCAAAATGTTATTTCAACGTAAAGGCGTGACGTACGAAGAAATTGATCTCAGCCGTGACAACGAGTTGCGTTTGCAAATTATGCAGCAAACCAAACAACGTACTGTGCCGCAAATCTTCATTAATAAGCAACATATAGGCGGCTGTGATGAGCTATACGCGTTAGATCGGCAAGGCGCGTTAGACCCTTTACTTGCCCAATAATCAACCTCCATAACAAGGAAAAAACCATGAGCGAGAACGAAAACCAAGGCGGACAATTTGGCCTAGAGCGTTTGTTTGTTAAAGATTTGTCGTTTGAAGTGCCTAACTCCAAAATCTTTTTAGGTGAGTGGAAGCCTGAAATGAATGTTCAGTTAAATACTGAAACGCAACGTTTAGACGACACGCACTATGAAGTAGCCGTGACCGTCACTGTTACTGCCACTAATGCCGGTACAACAGCATTTGTTGCCGAAGTCAAACAAGCAGGCATTTTCTTGATTGATGGCGTACCTGAAGCACAACTAAGCCAATTAGTTGGCGCATACTGCCCGAACATTTTATTCCCTTATGTTCGTGAAGCTATTTCTGACCTCGTTAATCGCGGTAGCTTCCCACAACTTTTGTTAGCACCTGTTAACTTTGATGCGTTGTTTGCCCAAGCGCAACAACAACGTCAACAAGAACAGCAAACTGCTGCTGGCACGTTGCAATAACGTCCCGTCTGGATCCGTTCCTGCAACATTGCAAGAACGGATCTCATCACAAAGCGTTTACGATCAATCGCAAATACATTCGACCCTACAAATCTGTAAAACCCAATTGTCGCCAAGCTTCATATACCCCAACCGCCACCGCATTCGACAGATTTAAACTCCGCCCTGCTTTCATGGGTAATTTTACCAACTGCTCAGTACCAATATTCAACTCCGCCAATATCTCCGGCTTTAAACCTTTAGTTTCCGAGCCAAACAATAAAATATCACCATGCTGATAACTGACATCAAAGGCGTTACGTGTCGCGCGGGCGCTAAAAGCAAAGATACGCTTCGGTTGAATTACATTGAGGCAATCAGACCATGACTCATGAACCTGCATTTGCGCCCACTCATGATAATCTAGCCCTGCACGTTTGAGCTTACTGTCTTCCAACTCAAACGCCAATGGCTTGATGAGATGCAATTTGGCACCAGTATTGGCACACAAACGAATAATATTGCCGGTATTACCAGCAATTTCTGGTCGAAATAACACCACATTTAGCATTTTCGCTCACTTCTTAACTATTTAATTAAAAATTTCACATTTCGTGTCAACGCATTCGCAGCAGGAGCGTTATTACTATTACATTCATCAAGAATGTTTTTAACACAACCCAAGAGAGTCTCTACCATGAAAATCCAATCCCTAGTTTTAGCTGCTGTATTGTCTTCTTTTGCTGGTACAGCTGCGATGGCTGCTGATGCTGCTGCCGCTCCTGCCGACAAAGCTGCTCCTGCAGCAACAGAAAAAGCACCTGTAGTGAAAAAACATCACCACCACAAGCATCATGCCAAAATGGCTACTAAAGCTGAAGCAGCTCCAGCAGCAACACCAGCCGCACCTGCTGCTAAATAAGCGTTAACTCGCTTGTGTATTCGCCATTCCCATACGTTGGGAATGGCGAAAGCTCAGTATCCGTACTCTGCTTCTTAGCTATCAATTAGGGTCTTCCACTTTAATGACGTGAGTACGAGAAATATCATGCTTGCACCGTCGCTTAGTTTTTACTATGGTAGTTCGGCTTCTAACTCCAATGCCGCCACTATGTCGACAGCACGCACAGCGCCTACCAATATGGATCGTTTTATTCGTGACACAGGCCGACGAGCTCAAGTCATGGCTGAAATTGCGCTTCGCGACAAGGAAGCCGCTCTCGATATAGTTCAAGACTGTTTTTTAGCCTTAATTAGTCGCTACGCCGATAAGCCTTCTACCGAATGGGCTCCTTTATTCTATACCATTCTACAAAGTCGTTTGATGGATTGGAAACGCAAAGAAGCGCGCCGAGGCAAATGGTTTACTTGGCTAACCCCTGATCATGAAGATGACGACAATCCGTTAGATGCCATTCCAACAACAACTGATGAAGACCCGGCAACACTGTTAGCTCGCGCCGATGATATGCAAGCGGTACAATTAGCCTTATCAACCTTGCCTCTGCGCCAACAGCAAGCATTTATGCTTCGCGCATGGGAGGGATTAGACACTATTACCACTGCACAGGTGATGGTCTGTAGTGAAAGTAGCGTTAAAACTCATTATGCACGCGCTATCGCTGCATTACGTACCGCATTGACTATGGCCAATAATCCACAGGAGGCCACTACATGAACACTCACACGACTGACGATGTCTTGGCCAAACGACTCGCACAAACGCTAGAGCAACAGGCACAACAAGATAATCCAGCCTTGGATCACATGCTAGAACAGGTCATTCTCCAAACACGTGTCAAACCGACCAACATTCTTTTTGACGTTAAACACTGGTCAAAATCGGTATGGGTGGGCATGGGTAGTTTCGCCATCGCGGCCAGTTTTACTATGGTTATGATCGTGCCCCAGTATTTCACCCAAGACGATGCTGCGTTAGTGGTTGCCTCTGTCAATCATCCCAATGTTGACCCACAGTTTTTAGAAGACTTTGAGTTAGTTGCCACTTTAGGTGATGAAAGCAATGGCCGCTAACCTACTTAGCCCTCGTAACAAGAGCCATTTTCATGTTACTGGAGTGTTGTTGCTCTGTTTGCTACTCCCAGCACCTTTGAGTTGGGCAACAGGCATTACGTGGGAAAAGTTACCTGCTGACAGTCAGAAACTGCTCGATAATCTAAAGAAAACCTGGCCGGCAATTCCACCCGCCAAACAGGAAGCGATTGCTAAACGCGCCGCTATTTGGAAGCAACTTTCGCCTAAAGAACGTGCTGAAGAAAAAAATCGGCTCGAACACTGGCAAAGTATTCCGCCTGAAAAAAGAAAACAATTATTAGCGCGTTATGAACACTTCAAGAAATTACCACTTGGTGAACAAGAGGCGCTAAATCGTAAATGGCAATGGTTTAAATCACTGCCACCCGAGCAGCGAGAAGCCTTGCGCAAGCATTGGCAGTCGATGACGCCTGTCGAAAAAGAACAAACCAAAAAGAAATTTGAAACAGCACCACCCGAAGAGCGCAAGCAACTGAGACAAGAGCTGCTAAAATCCCCTCCACCACCAGTTAAGCCCAAATAAATAGTTTGCTATGCAACAAGCAATAATTGGCTTTCACCAAGATACATTGAATGACTGGGTCGCTGAACTTGTCTGCGGCCATTGTCAGCATACGCGGCATAATCCACCATGGGTGAATCGACCGTGGGTCATCAGTGTTCAGGGCAGAAAGAAAATGCTAGGCGAATTAATAGAGTGTAAGAAATGTGATGAAGGAGCGCTTAGAGACTGGAACTAACACAGATAAACATCAAAACGACTACTTTCCCCTTCATAAACCAAACTTGGCTTTTGCCCCGCTAAATGCTCGGCATATCGCGGTCGCTTCACCACTACCCTTTTTTTGGCTGCTAATAACGCCGGCGCTAACAAGGCATCGCCATCCTCATCAGCACCCACGGCGATATGAAAAACCTGCATATCTTTTTTGACTTTTGCACTGTTCGCGCGCTCAGGAAACATCGGGTCTAAATAAACGACATCGGGTCGATTATCTGGACTTAGTGCTAACAACCATTGCTTAGCATCACCATGATACAGCGTCATTCTCGGCAAAATAGTCGTTAATGCGGGCTCTTGTGAAGCGCGTTGCCTGCCATCAACTAATAATGCTGCAACTAACGGAGAACGCTCCAGCATCGTCACCTGACAACCTAGCGAAGCGAGTAGCAAACTATCTTTACCAAAACCAGCAGTGGCGTCGACAACATAAGGCAAAAAATCTTTTTTAATACCACAGGCTTTGGCTATTAATTCACCACGACCACCGCCATGCTGTAAACGCCATAACAAGCTTTTATTCGCCCAATCAACGCACACGGCATTAGGTAAAGGTTTTGTTAACGGCTGCAAACTCAGTTGACCATTGATTAAAATAGCCAATTCGCCCTTTTCTGCCCACGTTAATAATGTTTTGCGTTCGCTATTAATAATAGAAAAAGCCTCACATCCTAAGATAGAGGCTAATTCATTGGCTTCTTGTTGATATTCAGCTAAATACAGAATAAACAATTAATGTGACCAGTTAATCCAACCTGTTGCCGCAGTGACTAAAATAAATGCACCAAAGACAATGCGATAATAAGCAAAAGCAGTGAAATCATGATTAGTGATATAACGCATTAAGGCTCGAATGACTAATAATGCCGAAATAAACGACACAACAAATCCAACCGCAAACACCGGTAAATCTGCCGCCGCAAAAGCATCCCGATTTTTATAAACATCGTATAATGTCGCAGCAAACATCGTGGGAATGGCTAAAAAGAACGAGAATTCAGCAGCGACTTTGCGCGACAAGCCAAACAACAAACCACCAATAATGGTTGCGCCCGAACGCGATGTGCCTGGGATTAACGCGGCACACTGCGCCAACCCAACTTTTAAGGCATCCAACGGCTGCATGTCATCGACATTAGTGATACGGATACTGTGCTCACGTTTTTCAGCCCATAAAATAATGACGCCGCCCACGATTAAGGCAATCGCAACTGTCACACCATTAAATAAATGTTCTTTAATCGCATGAATCGTTAAAAAACCTAGAATAGCTGCTGGTAAAAAAGCAATTAAGACATTAATGCTAAAACGCCAGGCTTCAGGTTTATTTTGTAGTAATCCCTGAATAACCGTAATAAGCTTTACCCTATATTCATAACAGACCGATAAAATTGCACCTAACTGAATTGCAACTTCAAAGACATCACGCTTTTCTTTCGTCCAAAAATTAATAATTTCAGCGGTTAAAATTAAATGACCGGTACTGGAAATAGGAAGAAACTCAGTAATACCCTCTACCAACCCCATAATTAAGGCTTGGAATAGTAGTAAGAAATCCATATAAAACTCGCTGTTAAGACTTATTGGGAAGTTTTTGCCAGACGCTATCACGTAAATAGACAGGTAACGCTAATTCAGGTGCTTGTGCCAAACCCAACGTCCAAGCGTGTTGGCCTAGCTGGGCGACATCGAAGGCATGAGGATATAAATCGACTTGTAGCCCCGCAATACTTATTTGCTGCTGAATGGCTTCAGCATAAATACCGCCATTGCCGACAACATACCAAGGCTGAACAGGCATTGCTGGTAATCGATTAGGCGGACACAACGTTTCAGCTGTTATTGCACGCATGAGCCCTTTTTCAAGCCGATAAGCGGCAATATAAACCTCATTCATACGGGCATCAAAAATACTGACTACGTGTTCATAGC
>CANBZV010000082.1 GCA_947373945.1 Moraxellaceae bacterium | reverse complement strand
TTTTAAATTTAGCTATCCTCACCATCAAGCTTATTGGGGTAGACATGTACCCTCGTGATTCGCGCACCCGTCATTTTTTCTACCACTAGGGCAAATGAGTCAAACTCTACTCTCTGCCCTTCAGTTGGCATATGATCCAATGCTTGAATAATCAAGCCACCGACTGAATTAGTCCCTTCTTCACAGTCAATAACTATCCCTAAAGCGCGCTCCAAGGTGAACAATGTCAAACTGCCTTTGCCAATAAATGAACCATCGTCCAGTTGCACCCAATCATTATCGTTTTGCCGAAACTCATCGCGGATTTGTCCCACTAAAGCACCTAACAAATCATCCATAGTAATAAAGCCTAAAGGCTTGCGGTCTTTTTTGCCTACCATCGCAAAATGTGGCGCACCACTTCGGAAACGACGAAACAAGTCACGTGCAGGGAGATTGGGTGACACAATCACCACGGGATGTAAATGGTTTTGCAAGTGTTTAATGGTCTGGTTCGTTTGCAGTTTAAGAAAAAGATCCTTAAGGTGAATAATGCCAAGAACCGTTGTATTATCTGCGGCAAAATAAGGGTAACGACTAAAGCGGTGCTGATCGACGATGCGCATGTTTTCCTCGAAGGAAGCCTGCTCATGCATTGCAGCAACCTCACCAATTGGGCGCATTAGGTCGGCAACGGCTAAATCCGCAAAGTCGAGCATATGGGCCAGAATTCGCCACTCATCACTGGTCACTTTTTCAGTCGCGCGACTTCGGCGTAAAATCAACTTCAACTCTTCCGCCGAGTAACTTTCTTCATGCTCATGGGTCGTTGCCAAGCCCGCTAGTCTCAACACCGCACTAGTACAGCCATTCAACATCCAGATTGCGGGATACATCAACCAATAAAACACATAAAGTGGCGTCGCTGTCCAAAGTGCAATTTTTTCAGGTGTACGAATGGCGAGCGTTTTTGGTACTAACTCACCAACAACAATATGCAGGAATGAAATAACAAAGAATGCGATAAAAAATGAAATACCATGTATCAGGCTTGGCGTAATAATCCCGACCCAACCGAATACTGGCTCAAGTAAACTGGCAAACGCAGGTTCGCCAATCCAGCCGAGACCCAGTGAAGCCAGCGTAATACCTAACTGACAAGCCGATAAATAAGCATCCAAATGGCCATGAACTTTCGCTAACAATCGGCCATTCAAGCCACTACCGTCGGCTATTGCCTGTACACGCGTCTGTCGTAACTTGACCATGCCAAACTCGGCCGCCACGAAAAAACCATTCAACGCCACCAATGCAATAGCGACGAAAATCAACAACAAGCTATTCAAAAAACAACCTTAACTATCATTTATTCGCTTGAAGTCTACAGGAAAACTACGTCATCGGTGACGTTAAGCTTGATCGGCTTTAATGGAGTTTTGTTTAAACGACGAAACCACACTGGGTCCGTCCGTGTCATAACTAAGGTGATGCCAATGTTTTCAACATATTGGCATGCGCTGTTGCTCGCGCTTTACCCCAGCCATCAACGGTACTATTCAGATAGGATGGCCGTTGTTTACTCAAGGTCGCTATTAGGTTTTGTGCTGCCGTTGCATCATATTTTTCTAACGCAATTAAATGATCTAGGGTCTGAGCATCAAGCCATCGGTTGGACTGGGTTTTCATTTCCATCGATTTAGCAAATAACCTAATCCACCACGACTGTTGTTGCAGGCTTTTTTGCCGTAATTGGACGCGCTGATCCAAAACTGCTTGAAAATAGTTATCTGCCTGTTGTGGATGCCCTAAACTCATTTCTGCCCAACCTGCTAAGGTCTGCCATCTCGTTTGTTCTATAGGTTCTGAAGGTGTGGCAAGCACTTGTTTTGCTGACGCTAGAGCCTGTTCGGCATGGCCACTATCGAGTAAAAACCATCCCATCGCATAATGGGCTTCTGGATCGCCACCCTCTTGATAACGCAGCATCCACGTTTGCGCTTTATCAACATTGCCTGTTGTAAACGCCATGTGAGCACAAATCGACGCGAACTGTGGCCGATATGGTTGATAAACAGACTTTGATGAACCAAGCTCTGTCCATAGCTCTGCGACTTTCGGCAAGTGATGATCCAGAACATCAATAGCGGCCTCTTGTGCCAATTGATCATAGGTGCTGACAAATAACTCAAACTGGTCTTTATTTAAATCAAGCGCGGAGCGTGTACCATTCGCCGTCAATGTATTAATAATCTGCAAATGATTGGCCACACCATTACCGTTGTTGTCATCTGCCCGATCAAATAAATAACGTAATTTACCCGCGTGATCACTGGGCAATTGTTTAACTAATGCAGCGCGTTGTTGGTTTAGCCACGGCGAGTCATACTGCTCTGTCTCGTCTTCATATTGATCCAACAATAGCCACTTTGCGGAAGGATCATGCTCAGCGTTATAGCTAGTGACAAAAGTATCTTCAGCGATTTTTGTCGTCGATGCACTTTCCGAATCAATGCGTTGTTGTTCGGTCATTGTCGTATGATTAATGGGAATCGACTGCAAGTTCCACACAACAAATACCAGCGGCGCAATTAATGCGAATAAATGCGTGATCAAAATACCGACACTGACCGCCAAACTAGGTGCAGCTTGCAATAATCGGGGGTATGCCGAGCGCGCCAGGCTAACTCGCTGCGCCCATTGTTGCGAACCAGTGGAGCCATAATCACCATTAGCAAACTCTTGTCCCAATGACTGCAAGGCGTATTCAGGTGTTAATGCCGATTTGCCCATCGCTTTGTTTTTAGCTCGAATGGCGATAATGATGCGCGCCGTTTTGAACTGAAGAGGAATATTCAAGGCCAGCAGCAGCATGAAAAAACCAAAGACGAACGATTGACTCCAGACCGCAAATAACAGGCCAACAACCACACCCAGACTGACAAACACAGCGCGGGCAAAAGGAAAACGACCTAACACCGCCAATTCAAATAAGCGGCCACCATCCAGCATACCCGCTGGCAACAAATTGAATAAATTCAGAATAAAACCGAACCAGACAAACGAACGAGCAAACTCGGTCATCACCGGCGGCAACGCATTTGAAGAAATCTGACTCACAGCCAATGCCGCCAGTAAACCAAACACCGGCCCCGCGAGTAGCACTGCGGCTTCTTGCCATGCCGGTGCTTCTGGTTTATGACCCGTCGCAGCCGCACCTAAAAACGGCAAAAAGAACACCGACAAATTACGATAATCAAAAAGCCACATCGCCAACAAATGGCCTAACTCGTGGACAAACAATACCAGTAATAATGCTGCCGCCGACATCAAACCAAAACCATAGCCAAACAAAATGGCCGACACCACCAAGGTCAGGGTAAACAAAGCCGCTTTGACCCACGACGGCGTAGGTTGCGCTGCTAGTGCGATCATCGTGCCAATGGTGTCCATTTCCGCCAAGCGGGCATTTTGCAGCTCGGGAGATGGTTCATGCTGATAAGGCCGCGCTAGTGCTTGCCGCGTTTCCACCGATACTTGCGCGAGTTGTCGGGCGTAACACCACGCGCCACGAGCAGTTAGACGGTAGCAGTCTTTGCCGTCCTCATAAATCCAGCCTATGTTTTGCAAATGCGCCAACCAGTGTGGAAAACCTAAAGCCTGTTCTCGATTACACACCTCATCAAGATTGGTCAGCAGACTGTGTTGTTTGACTTCGTCAGCCAAAATTTGCACATGGTATTGCCATTGCGCCGTCAAATTATCGGCATAAGGATCAACAAGCTTCATATCATCTGGCGTTGACAGCTGTGCCCACTGCTCACGATTGGTCGTTACCAAGGCCTTTCCATCTGTGAAAACACTCCAGAACTGGACTTTGGTAATCTGGCCACTAATGGCTTCACCCTGTTCTACTCGAGCCAGCACCGCCTGTTGAGAATGCCAATAAAGATCAGCAAAAATATGACTACGGGGATCAATCATATTAAAAGGCGCAGATGTCTGTGTCTTAATCCGCTCAAAACCTAACGCTGTTAAACTGACTTCGGCACATTCAAATAACTGACGCTTATAATCTGGCATTTGCTCACGGGTAGCAGCTTTCCACAGAGCAGGACGGAGACGAATCTTAAGCAAATTAATAAAGCTGGAAATCCGTTTGAACTGAAAGATGAAGATAATAAACAACAGGGTTGCTAAGGTATCGCTACTCAGTAAATTCGGCATTGGAAATCCTTTTCGATAAAAACTTCATACTAAAAATAATCTACCAGGCTGATCGAGATTATTACGATTCACGCAATAAAATCCTCGGGAACCCAGCCATAAAATTAGTGGGATTAGCCCAAAATATGATAAAGCAGTGGCAGAATGGTTATAAAAAAGGCAGCCTAAGCTGCCTTTTTAACTCACTAAAAACTAGCGGTTATTGCCTGTTTTTTCTGTGCCGTTATCGCGTTTTTGCTGACGCAAAAAGCCACCACGACGCGCTGGTAACGGATTTTCCTGCATTTTTTCGGCGCGGCGTTTAGCCAGACCATACAAACCAGTACCCACACGCGGCTTCAGTTTGACTAATGCGGTAATGCCATCAATTTCGTCTTTATCCAACTCTAACCAACGACCCGTATGTAAATGACGAGGCAAAGAAATAGTGCCGTAACGAATTCGCAGCAAGCGACTGACGCGCAAACCTTGCGATTCAAACAAGCGACGAACTTCGCGGTTACGGCCTTCTTTGACCACTACTTGATACCAGCGGTTAATGCCTTCGCCACCCACTTCGGTAAATGACTCGAATTTGGCCGGGCCATCCTCCAAGGTCACACCATCCAATAACGCTTGGCGCGCAGCTGGAGTGACTTCACCCATGACACGCACAGCGTACTCACGCTCAACTTCGTTTGAAGGATGCATTAAACGATTGGCTAATTCGCCATCGTTGGTAAATAACAATAAACCGCTACTGTTAATATCCAAACGACCAACCATCACCCAACGCTCGCCTTTTAACGTAGGCAGGTTGTCAAACACGGTTGGGCGACCTTCGGGATCTTGACGCGAACAAATTTCGCTTTCGGGCTTGTAATAAACAATAACGCGACGACGTGTTTCTTCCTCGAGGGTGAAATCCACTCGACGGCCATCAACACGTAACTCATCGGTGGCTTCGATGCGCTGGCCAATTTCGGCAATTTTGCCATTGACGCTGACACGGCCTTGTATAATCGCTTCTTCCATGTGACGACGGGAACCTAAACCCACACGGGCTAGGACTTTTTGCAATTTTTCGCTCATGGCTTCTGACTTCTCACTATTTAACCAACAGTACTGATTTACACTACCTCTGCCCGCAGCTAATTTTTATTGTTCTACGGTTCTACTTTTTGGGCTTTTCTAAAGACTTATGCTGTAAGCCTCGATGCCACCCTCATATTAACGCGACTATTCTACGCAAGTCCGCCATCTATATCACGCGCTATACTGTCTAAATCTCGTATTGCAGCCAAAGGAGGCAATTCCGATAAACTTTTTAAGCTAAATGCATCTAAAAATTGCCGTGTCGTCGCTAATAATGCCGGACGTCCTGGCACTTCACGATGACCAACGACGACAATCCAGTCACGATCAAACAAGGTTTTGATGATTTGGGTACTCACCACCACCCCCCGAATCGCTTCAATTTCAGCACGCGTCACTGGTTGGCGATAGGCAATAATAGCTAAAGTTTCCAAAACTGCTCGCGATAATCGAGGTGGTTTTTCTGGCCACAAACGGCTCACCCAGGGGCTAAACTGGGCGCGCACCTGAAAACGATAACCCGAAGCGATCTCTACCAACTCCAACGCTCGCCCAACATATTCGGTCTGCAACTCTTTAATGAGTTTCAACAGTTCTTGGCGACTAAGTTTTTCATCTTCGCTAAACAATACGACCAAATCGTCAATAGCCAAGGGCATAGGGCTGGCAAAAATTGCACCCTCCATGACATTTTTGACTAATTGCCGGCTCAAGCTCATGCCTCAGCCTCGTATAGGCGCTGACGAACAAAAATGGGTGCCAGAAAACTCTCTTGCAACAGTTCGATTATTTTTTGTTTTAATAACTCCAGAATCGCCATAAACGTGACAACTACTCCTAAGCGCCCTTCACTCGCGGGAAACAATTCATGGAAAACTACCGTTTCGCCATACTGTAAACGAGCAATTACTTCTTGCAAGCGTTGCTCAAGACTCAAACCCTCACGGCCAATGACATGGCTTTGCTGCAACTCTGCTCGCTTCATGACATCGCGCATCGCATCTAACAGCAGCGCAAAATCACCAACATACGGTTCCGTTGGCAATAAATCACGTACTGGCGGCTCGGCGTGAGCCTCAAAGACATCCCGACCTTCTTGAGGCAATTCGGCAATATCTTCAGCGGCTTTTTTAAAGCGCTCGTACTCTTGTAAACGGCGAATTAACTCGGCGCGTGGGTCTTCCTCTTCATCACTTTGCACTAATGGCTTCGGCAATAACAGGCGTGACTTAATCTCCGCCAACAACGCAGCCATCAACAAATATTCAGCCGCCAAGTCGATATTCAGCACCTGCATCAACTCAATATAGGTGATGTATTGACGCGTAATTTCAGCGACTGGAATATCTAAAATATCGAGGTTTTGTTTGCGGATAAGATAAAGCAATAAATCTAGCGGCCCTTCAAAGGTATCTAAAAAAACCGCTAAGGCATCGGGAGGAATGTATAAGTCTTCAGGTAATTTAGTCAGTAGCTCACCACGTACCCGCGCATAAGTCTCGTCATTAACGGCGTCGATGAAGGGGATATCAAGGGCGATAGGAACTACTGACATAACAAACTACTTCATTACATGTGCGTTAACGATAATTTAACCCCATCGCTGTACGTACATCTTTTAATGTATCGTCAGCAACATCTCGAGCTTTTTCAGCACCTTCGGCCAACAAACTAAAAATTAATTCAGGTTGTTCTTCATATTCGCGCGCACGAATACGCATCGGCTCTAATTCGGCATTGATGGCATCGATAATCGGCTTTTTACACTCTAAACAACCAATCCCTGCGGAACGACAACCTTGTTGTACCCATTGCTGAGTATCTGTATCAGAATAAATCTCGTGTAATTGCCATACGGGACAAACATCAGGATTACCCGCATCGGTCCGGCGAATCCGGGCAGGGTCAGTCGGCATCCGACGAATTTTTTGATCAACACTATCAGGGGCTTCGCGTAAAGCAATGGTATTGCCATACGATTTCGACATTTTTTGACCATCCAAACCAGGCATTTTGGATGCGGGCGTTAACAATGGCTGTGGTTCTGGCAGAATAATTTTACCGCCACCTTCGAGTGAGCCCAATAAACGCTCTTTATCACCCAATGTAATATTCTGTTGCGACTGCACTAGCGCTTGCGCTGTCGCCAAGGCTTCATTATCCCCTGACTCTTGATATTTTTTGCGCAAGTCTACATAGATTTTACTGGCTTTTTTGCCCATTTTGCTAATCGCAGCGGCAACCAGCTCTTCATAACCGGCTTCACGACCATACAAATGATTAAAACGCCGCGCCACTTCCCGTGTTAATTCAATATGAGCCACTTGATCAGCGCCAACAGGGACTAGTCCTGCGCGATATAATAAAATATCGGCGCTTTGCAACAAGGGATAACCCAAGAAGCCATAGGTGGCTAAATCTTTTTCTTTGAGCTTTTCTTGTTGGTCTTTATAGGTAGGGACGCGCTCTAACCAAGTTAAAGGTGTCATCATCGACAACAGCAAATGCAATTCGGCATGCTGAGGCATTTGAGACTGCACAAAAATGGTTGCTGTTTTAGGATTAACGCCCGCCGCCAACCAATCAACGACCATTGCAAAAACGCTTTGTTGAATGATGCGCGGATCGTCATAGGTCGTGGTTAGGGCGTGCCAATCGGCAACAAAAAAATAGCAGTCATGTTCATACTGCAATTTTGCCCAATTTTTTAGCACCCCGTGATAATGCCCCAAATGCAATTGACCTGTTGGGCGCATACCCGATAACACACGCTTTGACGTGGCGACAGCACTCACCTACTTGCTCCAGAAAAATAAAAAGATGGGCGATTATAAACGAGAACCCGATAATACTGACGTCTTTAACTGAAATTAACGTGCCTTAGGCGCACAAAATCGCTAAAAACCATTGTAATGGCACGCGAATATGATTAACCACTTCAATTAGAAAATTCCGAGGTAATTCTTTAAAGGCAGGAAAGCGGAGAAAGAAAAAAGGCAGACCTGATGGTCTGCCCAAAAACAAACAAAAACTACCATAAACATGGAGGAATCACACCTAATAAAGGCATAATAGCCAATCTCATCCCAAAGACTGAACCAAGCTAATACTAATCCTAGCACATGCCGCAAGGCAAGGTTTTTTAGAATAAAAGCTCTAAAAGCATTTATTAAGTGTAATAAAGTATGAATTGTCTTATTTTCGACACAATTTATTGAAAAGGCACAATACTGCCTGCACCTTCCCTTAATATCTGAATACCATTTTCTTGTGATAAATCAATCACCGTAGTTGGTATTAACGTACCAAACCCACCATTAATGACTAAGTCGAGCTGTTTACCTAATTGTTCGACAATATCATCGGGATCAAATAAAGGCTCTATATTATCAGGCAACTGTAATGTCGCTGTTAATAATGGTTCATTTAATTCGGCCAATAGCGCTTGGCAAATGGCATGGTCAGGCACCCGTAAGCCAATAGTCTTACGTTTAGGATGCATCAAGCGCCGTGGCACTTCACTACTGGCGGTCAAAATAAAGGTATAAGCCCCTGGCGTATGGGCCTTTAATAAGCGGTATGTTGCGTTATCTACTTTGGCGTAGGTGGCGATTTCCGATAAATCGCGGCACAACAAGGTAAAGTGATGTTTATCATCAAGTTGGCGAATACGGACAATTCTCGCCAGTGCTTCTTTATCACCCAAATGGCAACCCAAGGCATAGGCCGAATCGGTTGGATAAGCAATAACACCACCATCACGAATAATCTGCACCGCTTGTTTAATTAATCTCGGCTGAGGATTATCGGGGTGAATATGAAAACATTGCGTCATACTATTTCTTCTTGCATTAAACTAACGTCAGTCTAGCGAAATAAATCCCATACAGGTAAACATTCTGCTGGTAACTCGGCAAACTTGCCTATTTTTAACCATGGCATGTTAATACCATGATAATCACTACCTTGCGAAGCATATAAATTAAAACGTCGCGAAAGAACCGCCAAATTATTAATAATATTAGATTTTTCATTGGCTGTACTGACTTCCATCGCCATACCACCCGTTTGCTGAAAATCCACCAATAAGGCGCGCAATTTAGTCTGAGATAAACCATAACGTGCAGGATGGGCAAGCACAGCAACACCCCCTGCTGTTTTAATCCAGGCAATAGCCGTCGCCATATCAGTCCAAGGCATGGGAACTGAGGCGGGCTTGCCATTACCTAAATAACGGTCAAAAGCTTGTTGTAACTGGCGCACACGGCCCACATTCACTAAGTATTGAGCAAAATGGGCACGGCCGACGCGATTTTCGTCATTCCCTGCTAAGGCTAAAACTCCTTGCCAGCAATCTTTAACCCCTAAATACTCTAGTTTGTCGGCAATCAGGCGACCTCGTTTTGCTCGCGCTTGTGCTTGCTCAACTAAACCCTCTTTTAATATCGGAGTTTCAGGATCAATATTTAATCCAATAATATGAATTAACTGATTATTCCAAGTCGCTGAAATTTCAACACCATTAATCAAACGAATTCCCGCTGCAACCGCCGCACTATGGGCCTCTGCTAAACCTTGGGTACTGTCATGATCGGTCAAGGCGAGGACAGTCACACCTGCGGCCACGGCTTGATCGACAAGTTGTTGAGGGGTTTGGCTACCATCGGAATACAAACTATGGCAATGTAAATCTATAGAAGGCATGACAGAAGGTCTAAAGCTGTTTAATATCATCACTCTAACAAATTACGGCTTATAAGTATCCCTCCCCATGAAACAATGGCTTGATTTTATCCCCCT
>CANBZV010000081.1 GCA_947373945.1 Moraxellaceae bacterium | reverse complement strand
GGCAGCGCTTTGTTGTAGAGACGACAAAACCAGAACTCGCCAGCAGGCAGAATCATATTGATTTGATTGATAAAATGACTAGCAAAAGGCTGATCAGGAATCCAGTCTAACGCCGTTTCTGACCAGTCAAATTGCACCTTACGCGGAATAAGATGATGGTCGGTGTTCGACGCAGTTTTATTGCTTTTTTTGAGCATGGTAAAAATCCCCATGTCTGATTCTCCACAATAATTAAAAATAAGGTGCGCATTTCAGGACGAACGCCGTCAGTGTTTAGATGCTCACGGCGGCCATAAGTCCTATATATCCAAGCGTGCCAAACGGCGCGTTAGGCTTGGGAAAAAACGCGACAGCAGCCGACTGGTATGAGATTCAAAACCGACAGGCACTTCATCCTTGTTATTTTTTACCGCGTCCATAATAGCTTTGGCGATTTCTTCGGGTTTGAGATTACGACGTTGGTATAAGCGCGTCGTTTCATCGCGTTTCTGCGCTTGTTCGGCTTCCGTACGACCGACAAACTGCGTGGTTTGCGTGATGTTGGTAATCGAAAAACCGGGGCAAATAGTGCTTACTTGAATGTTTTTATCAGCAAGTTCGGCGCGTAAACAGTCACTGAGCATGCGTACAGCGGCTTTGGTAGTTGCATATGCAGAGATGATTTTCGACGGTGTATAGGCGGCCATCGACGCGACATTGACGATATGGCCTTTTTTGCCTTCGTTGACCATTTGCTGACCGAACAGTCGTGAGCCATGAATCACGCCCCACAAATTAACTTTTAATACCTTGTCCCAATCGGCAACCGAGGTATCGAGAAAAGAGCCTGCCATACCAATGCCAGCATTATTAACGACAATATCCGGTGCACCATATTCATCCGCCACCCAATTGGCCAGTTCTTCCATATCGGTGGCGTTACCGACATCAACTTGTCGGACATGGGCTTCGGCACCCAGCAAACGAGCGAGTTCAGCACTACGTTCAGCGGCGTCCAGATTGATATCGACGGCGACCACAATCGCGCCTTGCTCGGCAAACATCAATAAGGTTTCACGGCCAAAACCGGAACCCGCGCCAGTAATGACCACTACTTTATTGCTGTAGGGCTTACCATGTGTAGGAGGATGCAAACGCGCCCGACGTAATGCAGGTGTTTCCAGCCCACCTTCAACAAAATCAATAAATTCAGCGGCATAATCAGCGACCAGTTGCGGATTGCTGACTTGAATCCAATGGCCTTCATCGACTTCGCGACGCCATAGTTTGGGTGCCCATTGCGGCAAATCATCCCAAATTTCCTGCACCATAAAATTGTCGCGCATCGGTACCACTAATTGTACGGGGATGCTGGCATAGCGTTCCTGCGGCTGTAGTACCCGTTTTAGAATATTGGCACGATACAAATTAATGCCTTTGACACCATCTTCCGACTGCGTGGGATTAATTTCGGCGTCTTTAATGCCTTCGACTTTGTTGAGTACCGTCGGCCAGAAGTTATCACCCGCCATTTTCCATACCGTTGGCGCGACGGCTGGTAAGTGGAACATACCGATGTACCACGAATGCGCCGCTTGGCGTGCCAATTGTGCGAGTTTTTCCGGTGAGCCGCTGGATAAACGTTGCATAATCCAGTAGCCAGCATGGTCGAGACTCGGGCCGGAAATGGTCGTATACGAAGCCAAACGACCGTGCATGGTTGCCGTAGTCACCGCTTCCCAGCTTTGAATTGAACCCCAATCATGAGCAACCAAATGCACCGCTTGGTCGGGACTGACCGCATCAACTACCGCAGCCAAATCATTGACCAAGTGTTCTAAATCGTATGCGGCCGTATGATCAGGACGTGTCGATCGACCCGCACCACGGACATCATAAGCAACGACAAAATAACGTTGTGCCATGATTTCAGCAGTAGCTTTCCAGACACTCGCGGCGTCAGGATAACCATGAACCAGAACTACGGTCGGCTTGTTGGGCTGAGCTTCGCCCCAGGTATAAACGGCAAGCTCGACATCCCCTGATTTAACAATTTGGCTGGGAGTCATACTAAATTTCTCTCTACAAAAGATGATGAATTAAGCGGCTTGCTGCGGTTGCCACAGACCACGCGCGATCCAGCGGCGAACATGAGGCACGTCATCATCCAGCCAAAAGGCATCATCTTCGGTAATCACCAACAGTTCTTCCCATTTGGCACCGACACCACGAAAGCCTAAATGTGGCTCAACCGCCCATAAACCAACGGTGGGTGCATGGTTAGAGTTATCGCTACTATTCCAGATTGGATTCCAGCCTTCTTTAGCGCCTTTAAAACGGTCACGGACTAATTCGCTGACGTTACGCACGCCAAAATTGGCAACGGTAAAGTGATTCTTTTTGCCATCATCGGCGAGTTTTTCGATGCGATGCGCAAGTGTTTCAAACGGATAGGCTTTATGGCGCGGGTCATAGCCATGTTTGCTACAAAGAGCATCTACGGCACGGCTGATTTCGGCCAATGGCTTACGTTGTTTGGCCATGCTGACAATGAGCAGACGGTATTCGAGCAAATCATCCATTAATTTATCGAGAATTTTATTTTCACCGAGGACACCACAATAGCCAATATCGGCAGTACAGCCACGCACGGTTGGCGCACAATCGAGGATAAACGGCATATTTTCTTCAAGACGGCGAAAGCCAGGATAAAATGCGGGGTTAAAGCCTTTCAGTTGTTTCAGTGCAATCAAACCTCTAAACGCAGTACGGTCGCCAAACCACGCAAAGGGTTGATGAAAACAATCGTCAGCACCGTTATCGAGTAGATATTCTTTCATCAACGCGGCGACTTGCCGTTCGGTCATGCCAATTTGCATCTGCCCAGTAATGGTTTCGGCGCAGTCATACGCTAAACGCTGGACACTACGAAAATTGGCTAATTCTTCGGTAGAATAATTGATGGCAAGGCTCATGCGGTTCTCCACTTCGTTCGATAACGAGACATTGTATAATGTTACATTTAATGTGAGTGCTGTCAACATTCAAGCCAATCATGGCGATGAACGTGCAGTCATTAAGTCAGAACAAGTGATGTGTATTAACTGTAGTTGCGGCCATTAATAGCCGCAAGCTTAAATGATTGGGATAGTGGGGTAGTCAGAAGCTATGAAAATGCCTCGCTTTGTATAACGGGTAAACCTGCTAGGTATCGATTTTTCTAGTCATTATTTGTCGGTAAAATAACCAGTGTAAACCAGTAGCCAGCGAGTGATTGAATGATTTGGGAAAATTTCTCAAAGCCAATGGGTTTGGCCAGATAGGAGTTACAGTGTAACTTGTATGCCATTAGCACGTCCTTATCGGCTTCGGAGGAGGTTAGCACGACAACTGGCAAATGCTTGAGGCTCTCATCGCACTCGATCTCTTTTAACACTTCAAATCCATCCATGCGCGGCATGTGTAGGTCGAGTAAAAGTAAGTCAGGGGTGATCACATTGGCATAAATACCTTCTTTACGAAGATAGGCCATACATTCTTCGCCGTTTGCCACGCGATGCAGATTGATCGCGAGTCGGGCTTGCTCAAAACTGATTCTCGTGAGCTCCACATCGTTATCGTTGTCCTCAGCTAGGAGGACTTCGGCGGGTCTGCCGTTAATTAACACATTGCTCATGGGTGATTGCCTTGATTGCCGCGATGGTGAAATAGAAAATACTGCCTTTGCCTTGCTCAGACTCAACCCAGATTTTACCGCCGTGATGATCAACAACTCGACGACAGACGGCTAGCCCAATGCCCGTGCCCGGATATTCTTTTTGCTCATGTAAGCGTTGAAATATCTCAAAAATCTTGTCCTGATATTTTTTAGCAATACCAATACCATTGTCGTGTACGCCAATAATCCAATATGTGGCTCTTTTTTCGGCGCTGATGTGAATGCGTGGTGACTTGTTGTCTTGGTATTTGAGGGCATTAGATATGAGGTTAAGCATAAGCTGAACAAGTTGTGAGTGATCCCCCATCACGCAGGGAAGTTCATCCCAGGTAATTTCAGCGCACAATTCGCGTGCCGATGCATCTAGTAGTGACAATGCATGATTCAGTACCTCATGAAGTTCAATCCGCACAAAAGGATGGGCTTGATTGTCAAAGCGCGAATATTCCAGTAAATCCTGAGTCAGTGTTTGCAATTGTTTAATCGATTGGTGCGTACGTCGAATCCAGTCATTTGCTTGGGCGTCGAGCTTGGTTTCGTACGTGGTTTGCAGAAGCTCAATGAAGTTGGCAATGCTGCGCATCGGCGTTTGCAGATCGTGTGATGCGACATAAGCGAAGCGCTGAAGTTCCACATTGCTGCGTTCTAGTGCTTCTGCCCGTTGTAGCTCCAAGGCTTGCCGTTTCCGTTCGCTAATATCAACGATGGCGCTGAGCACAAACAAACCCTCGTCTGTTTGCACAGGGTTGAGACCGATCTCAATCGGGAACTCAGTACCGTCTTTACGCAGGCCGAACAAGTCGCGTCCGACCCCCATGCGTCGCACTGCCGCCGCCGCAAAATACTGGCTGCGTAAGCCTGGGTGATGTACTCTGAACCGTGCAGGAATCAACACTTCAACTTTTTGTTTCAATAACTCTTCTCGGTCATAACCAAAAAGCCTTTCAACCTCGGTATTGACCAGGACAATGGAGCCGGCTTGATCGATCATAATCATTGCGGTAGGTGCTGATTCAACGGTAGCGCGAAATCGCGCTTCAAGACGTTTTCGTTCGGAAATGTCAACAATTGAACTGACGATGAACAAGCCATCTTCGGTAGTAATAGGGTTGAGACCGATTTCAATAGGAAACTCTGTGCCATTCTTGTGCAGCCCAAAGAGATCACGACCAGCACCCATTGGTCGTGCGCTAGGATTTCCCGTGAACCCAGAACGCAATCCAGCGTGCCCAGCACGAAATCGGTATGGCACAAGAATGTCGATTATTTCGCCGCAGAGTTCAGCCGCACTATAACCAAATAGACGTTCGGCTTGTTTGTTGGCGAGATCTATATGGCCTTGGGCATCTACCATAATGATGGCAGTCGGTACCGAGTCAATAATTGCGGTGAGTTGCGAGATCGTTCTAGTCGAAATAACTCGTTCCATGTGTCCTCCGATGACAGCTAGGTATGTGTTGCAATAATCCTTAATAAATGAGGCCGATACTGAAGCGAGAGTCGAACAATATAAACTAATGAGTTGGAAAATTGTTGGGCGTGAATGTTAGGGCAACCATGTTGTTAGTATAGTGTCTAATACACAAAAAATACGCCTAATATGTAAAGAATAACGGGTTAGCAATAGTCCTAAGTGAAAGCTTTGGCTGTGGCAATATTAAGTTCAATCCGTGTCTCCTGAAACAATATGTCTAGTTTGACTGAGAAGACAAGGCTAATTATGCAGATAACTGTGCTATAAAATTAACCAGTTAACGAGTGTAACAGGAGTGCGAGATGCTTGAACTCAGACCTGTTTGCGAGCATTGTCAAATGGCCTTGCCGCCCAATTCGACCGACGCCATGATCTGCTCGTTTGAATGTACTTTTTGTCGTCGCTGTGTCGATACCGTGTTGGCCCAAGTCTGTCCGAATTGCGGTGGCGGCTTTTGCCCGAGACCCGTGCGTCCTGCAATCAACTGGCACGACGATAATTATTTGGGTAAATATCCCGCCAGTACAGTAGTTAAATATCGCCCTGTGGATAGTGTCAGGCATCAACAATTTGTTCAAAAGCTAACAACAATACCTCCAGAACAGCGCTAAGTTGTGATGATAAAAACCAAGAGCAGGAGTCGTGATGACTATCGTCAATGAAGATTATTTAGATGAACGCTTAGGGCAGCTAGAAAATATTGCTGGCTGGAGTCCGCGCACCTTATCGCGTTTCGAAACCTTTATTCGTACATCAGAAGACTACCCGCTGTTTAAGATCAATCCGCTCGAATATGCTCGCGACAAACACATCAAGGAAAAGGAAGCGTGTGATTTGTTTTTACATGCCTCACGGCTGGGCTTGTTTGATATTCAATGGGGGCTGGTGTGCCCGATGTGTGGCGATACCGTTGAAAGCTTTGCGTCGTTGCGCAAGGTTGAGACGCATTTTCATTGCACCATCTGCGAGCTTGATACGGTCGCCACGCTCGACGATTTTATTATGATTAGTTTTGTCGTCTCGCCGCGTGTGCGCTCTATTGTTTTTCATCACCCCGAACAGCTGAATATTCTTGATTATTGGCAACATTATCGCTTCAACCGCCAATGGCGGCATAAAGGTGGTTCGTCGATTACCAGCCTGTTTACGACGGGCTTGCGTGCTTTGCAGGGTGTTGCCGCAGGGGCTCAGGAAGATATTTCAGTCGCGTTATCAGCCGGTTTCCTGAAAATTTTCAATTTTGCCGACGAACGTATTTTCACCTTGCCGGTAGCAGCGAGTGCTGAAGCTCAATCCTCGACGCTAACGCTGAACTATGAACAGCAGGCGACCTTGTCTTCAAGTCCTAGTGTAGTTGAAGGCCAAGTACAGTTACACATTACTAATCACACGACTAAAGCACTGTCACTAGCGATTGCCCATGTCTCCGCTGATGACTTGGCGCAAGAAATAGAAATTGAGCCGTTTTTTACCGCCAAGCAGTTGTTGAATTCGCAGACCTTTAGAAATTTGTTTAGCTCAGAAGTAATTTTGGCCACCGAAGGCATTGGCATCAAGGATGTCACCTTGTTGTTTACCGATCTCAAAGGCTCAACGGCGATGTATGACCGTATTGGCGACTTGCAGGCGTTTGCTTTGGTGCGTCAGCATTTTGAGAGTTTGACCAAAGTGATCGGCCTAAATAACGGTGCGATTGTGAAAACGATTGGCGATGCGGTGATGGCGACGTTTTTGACGCCGCTGGATGGGGTTAACGCGGCGTTGCACATGTTGCGCGAGATTGATGATTTTAATGCTTTGCGCGGCAGTCCTGATTTGGTGCTGAAAATTGGTTTGCATCATGGCGCAGCGATTGCTGTGACTCTTAATGATCGACTCGATTATTTCGGCCAGACTGTGAATATCGCTGCTCGTGTACAAGGGCTGGCGGATGAAGATGAAATTTATATTACCAAGGAAGTTTTTGATGCTGAGGGTGTAAAGGAAGCGTTGGTAGATTTTGAAGTGCTGGCAGAGCAGTCGATGTTGAAGGGTATTAGTGAGGCGGTCAGTGTTTATAAGGTGAGGGTGTAGAGTAAGGCGAAATAAGCAACCATAGTTTATGGGTTTCATACGGTTCGTTCACCCTATCTGGACAGACACAAACAGAAAACGGATTTATGATGCCTTTTTGCTCTTCAACATATCCTCCGCCATTGCTCCGGCCTTATCGCGTATACAACCGTGCTCTTCGCCTTCAAACTGGCTAATCAATGCCAGCAATTGCACACGCCGTTGCACTAGTGTCTCCTGCAAGGCCTCTAGCTCGGTCAACTTGGCGCGCAAGCCCGCTACCAAAGGTGCCTTATCCCAGCTTTCACCGGGTTTATGGTTGGGCAACATACTGCGGATTTCTTCCAAGGCAAAACCTAGTTGCTGACCGCAGCGAATGATGTTGAGCGTATCAATGGTAGCGTCCGGGTAATCACGATAGCCATTTTCCAGTCGCCGTCCGGAGCGAATTAAACCACTGGCTTCATAAAAGCGGATGCTGGAGGCCGTCATACCCGTTTGTCGGGCTAATTCACCAATTTTCATAAAAACCTCATTTGGCCGAAAAATAAGCTTGACCTTAAAGTTAACTTTAACATTAGGATTGCTTATGTCAACTCACCGGAGCATTTAGCCATGACTACTTCTGCCTTGTTTCAACCGCTGACCTTACCTAATGGTGCTGTTATTCCCAATCGTTTGGCCAAAGCCTCAATGGAGGAAAATCTGGCCGATCTGCAGCAATTGCCTGATGAAGCCCTGTGGCAATTGTACCGCAGCTGGGCCAACGGCGGCGCAGGTCTGATTCTGACTGGTAACGTCATGATCGACGGTCGGGCGATGACCGGCCCTGGTGGTGTGGTGTTGCAGGCTGGTCAAAGTCTGGAGCCGTTCAAACGCTGGGCGGAGGCTGGTCGTGCGGGCAGCGGGCAGTTGTGGATGCAGATCAATCATCCCGGTCGGCAGGTATTTGCCGATATGGGACAAGAGGCTCTCGCGCCGTCAGCCAAAGCAGTGGATATTCCTGGGTTCGCCAAGATGTTCGCTCAGCCACGCGCGATGACCGAAGCCGACATTGCTGAAGTCATTGAACGTTTTGCGACTACCTCTCAAATGGCAGAACAGGCGGGTTTTAACGGTGTGCAGATTCATGCTGCCCACGGATATTTGCTCAGTCAATTTTTGTCGCCACTGACCAATCAACGTACCGACAGTTGGGGTGGTTCATTGGAAAATCGCGCCCGTTTGCTTATTGAGGTGGTGAAAGCGGTGCGCGCCGTGGTCTCGCCAAGCTTTGCTGTTGGTGTGAAGCTAAACTCCGCCGACTTCCAGCGCGGTGGTTTTGACGCCGATGATGCCCGTAGTGTCATTGCTATGCTTAATGAACTGGCGGTGGATCTGGTGGAGTTGTCAGGCGGCAGTTATGAAGCGCCAGCCATGCAAGGTAGTGCGCGTGACGGTCGTACACTGGCGCGTGAAGCTTACTTTTTGGAGTTTGCTCGTGAACTGGCGACTGGTGCCAAAATGCCGATCATGGTGACGGGGGGTATTCGTCGTCTGGCAGTCGCTGAACAGGTGATTAACGAAGGCGTAGCGATGGCCGGTATCGCAACGGCGTTGGCTTTGAATCCAGATTTGCCAAATGAATGGCGAAATGGTAAGGATTCGCAGCCACAATTACCGATAATCAGCTGGAAAAATAAGATGCTGGCATCGTTGGCCTTAATGTCGCTGGTGAAAGTGCAATTGCGCAGATTGAGTCGTGGTAAGGCACCGAATGCCGGGGTGTCGCCGCTGTGGGCAGTATTGACGACACAGATGAAAACCAAGTTACGTACACGGCAATATCGACGTTGGGCGTTGAAGGCTGTGGATTAAGGAAAATAAGCAGGCATAGCGAGTGTGACGTCTCACCCCAAAATTCCGCCCATAAAAAAACCGCTTTAAAAAGCGGTTTTTTTAAATTGGTGCCCAGTAAGGGACTTGAACCCCCACGGATTTCTCCACTAATACCTGAAACTAGCGCGTCTACCAATTCCGCCAACTGGGCATTGAGGCGGGGTAAATTAGCGATCTTTTACTATGCTGTCAATGATTTAGAGGTGTTTTGGTAATATTTTGTCTTGCTTAAGGGCGGATTTAGCACACATGGTCTAAATTGCTATGGTAAATTACCCGCACAATCACTGTGAGCAATTATATGACCCAAACCCCATGGAATGACCCTCAAGCCCAAAACGAAGCCGAGCGTTACGAAAACCCTATCCCCAGCCGCGATCTCATCCTGCAAATCATCTCCCAACATGAAAAACCGCTGACTGCCGAGCAGTTATCGGGTTTATTTGGCCTGCATGAAGATGAGCGTCAATTTGCCTTACAAAAGCGCTTGGGTGCAATGGTTCGTGATGGCCAGCTCGCGTCTGATCGACGAGGCACCTATAGCCTGTTGAATGAAGACGAATGCAAACGTGGCTATGTGCAAGGTCATCCCGACGGTTTCGGGTTTTTAATTCCTGCCGATAAATCCCCTGATATCTTGCTGACCTCTAAACAAATGCGTTTACTCGTTCATGGCGATATTGCGTTGGTGCGTGTCGTTGGTTTTGACCATAAAGGCCGTCCCGAAGGTCGAATCGTCAAAGTGCTGGAGCATAAAACCCAGCGTTTGGTTGGCCGTTATGTCGAAGAAGACGGCGTCGCCTATGTCTTGCCCGATAACCCGCGTATGACCCATGAAGTGGTCTTGCAAGGCGATACGCGTGGCGCGATCGTTGGCCAGTTCGTCGAAGTGGCTATTATCCATCAGCCGAACCACCGTAATTTAGCAGTCGGTGAAGTAGTCGAAGTGTTGGGCGACCATCTCGCACCGGGTTTAGAAATTGATATTGCCTTACGTAATTTTGATATTCCGCATATTTGGCCTAGTGATGTTGAAGCACAAGTCGCTGATATGACACCTGAAGTCGCGGAAGCCGACAAAGCAGGGCGTATTGATTTACGTGATTTGCCGTTAGTGACCATTGATGGTGAAGATGCCAAAGA
>CANBZV010000080.1 GCA_947373945.1 Moraxellaceae bacterium | reverse complement strand
GAGACGAAAGACGAACAGATGACTCCCTCCATTGTTTAGCGTAGCGACTGTGTACTAGACTGCAAATATCGCATGATGAGCGCGACCAATTCTGCTTCAATCAGCCCTCATGGAAATGCTTGCATGGAATGCTTACAGGCTTTGAGCGTTAGTGATCAAGGCACAAAGGAATACAAGTATTAAATCTGAGCAGATACTCTTATATTAACGGGCTTCACCTTAATGGCCATTCAGAAAAAGTATGAAGACAACAACTAATAAGTCTCCCTGCAAGACAATTCATTCCCTTTGATTGGCCAACCCCAAATGTTTACGCGTCGATTTTTACAAATGGGTGATATTGTGAACTGTCAGGCAGACTGGCTTGGTCACTATCAGTTTACTATCCATTAATTCCATGAAGGACTCATCCATGACTACTGATACGACTATGCCTAATAATGCCTCACTCACACGGTCGTATTATAGCATTGCCTTGATTGCCTCCAGCGTCTGGAATGCCGTGCTGGCACTGACGATATTCACGACTCAAGGCCAAACCATTCGCCACAGCGGACATGTCCACGCCGAAAGTCTGTTTTTCATGGCACTGGCGTTATTTCATGCCATTTATGCCATCTGGTTCTGGCAAGGCCGCCACTCACGGGCTTTTGCCCACGCTACAGCCTTTGGCCATGCGCTGTTTGGCATATCCTCCGTCGCGTTGGCAATACAGCTTCAGCATACTGGAGCTCCAGATATGCTGCCCACAGCCATTGCCCTGTCTTGGATAGACTATTTGTGGATTAATGGCCTCACTGAAATCATTAGCGCCGTCGCCATATACAGAGCCGTACTACTAGCGACGTCTGAGCCACCGCCAATACTTGCAACAGCTTACAGTACTGAAGAAAAAAATCGCTTCCTGTTTGCGTGCTATATGAGTGCATTGGCGCTATGGCTGGGGGCAGCGACGAATGACTTTCTGGATTTTTTCCGTTTGCCAGCCACCCTATTTGATGGTTGGCCCGCCCTGTCATTTGGCCCAGTACATTTATTGCCGTTACTCATCGCCCTACTCGCCTTTTATAACGTTGTCGCCGTCAAACATCACATTACATCCTTGATTGAAGCTGGTATGCGCGGCGGCCTACTCACTTGCGTATTTTTCTTGCTCCTCGTGCTTGCTGGCTTATTGCACCCCTTAGTGTTGTTAATACCAGCAGTAGACTTATTCAGTGTAATCATGATTTTTATCCGCCGTGTTAGGGCAGCAAAGTAGGATATATTTTAACAATCCAACTACCTATAAAGACGAATAGAATAACTATTGACCATCGCTCTATACTCAAACGTACTTCCTATAAAAATAGAGCATGGTTATGGCTAACAACACATCACAAAATCTGTGCAAACTCACCGCTAGCGATATTATGTCATTTCCTGTACTCACGGCTCATGACAGCTGGTCGGTGAAGATGTTGCTGGACTTCTTTACGACCCACAACATTACGGGCGTTCCTGTCACGGACTATCACGGTCAGCTGAAAGGTGTCGTCACCATGACCGATGTCATGCACTTTGAAAGCTTGCCGACCGTCGAAAAAGAACGATTGATTGGTGTTTCTTGCTATGGCGAATATGCGGGTTATGAATTTAGCTCTACCGACTTGCAAAAATTAGCGCAGCACGCCGATATTAATTGCCCTGTTGCTCAAATCATGACGCCTTATCTTATTTCGGTAGATGCCAATGCCTCAGTAACGTCTGTCGCACGTTTGCTGCGTGAGCGAGAAATTCATCGCGCCTTTGTCATATCCGAGGAGAAACTGGTTGGCGTGATTAGCACTAGTAATTTATTGGATGCCTTGATTTCTATTTGTGCGTGCGACAATCTGGGCTAGGTTTTTTATGATTTATCATGCAATGTCAGAGCGATCATGAATCCACAAAAAGTGATCCGCGAACAGGTTGTACGTCTGACGGACCTGCCCAATATTGGCCAAGCAGGCGCTATTGATCTGCAAATATTGGGCATCGACGAGCCACAACAATTGATTGGCCTATGCCCTTATGCGTTGTATGAGCGTCTGTGTCGTCAAACTCAAAGCCGCCACGACCCTTGTGTTCTGGATGTATTTATCTCCATCACCCGCTTTATGAATGGCGAACCGCCGCAACCGTGGTGGTATTACACTGCTGAAAGAAAAAAGCATATCGCCGATGATAAAGAGTGCCTCCACGAAGCAAACTCACTATAACGGTAGCACCATATCATCCGCTCTAGAGATGCGCACTGAGCTTGCGCTAATTTTGACAGGCACTAGCTAGTGCTATTTTAGCTTTTGTTATATGGTACTCCCCCTTAATTTACTGCTAGGAAGTTCGAGATGATAGGCAACATGCGCCGTATTTTAATCATCGGATTGACCCCTTTTCTATTCTCGGGCTGTTCAGCGTATATGGCGACACATCAACCATCACACAAAAACCTAGACGTATTATTGCCAAATACCGACCGAGATCTGGTCATTGCTGAGCTAGGGGCTCCGATAACATCTGAGCCCAGCACAGAAGGCAAAAAAGATATTTACACATTTATACAAGGCTACGACAAACTAAACAAAACCAGCAGAGCCTTGTTTCATGGCTTAGCGGATGTATTGACGATTGGCATTTGGGAAGTCATCGGTACGCCGTTTGAAGGCGCATTCGATGGCGAAAAATTATCCGTTCGCGTTATATTTAATGCTGACAATAAAGTAAAAGAAGCAACCACACTGTCAACGGCAAAACCGAATCATTAATGAATCGGCTGTTGTCTGTTAATGCCCTTTGCCGCACAATTGCAGTAGCCCACAAGAATAAAGAGAAAGCATTATGGCCACTAACACTGTTCGTCTCCATCGCGTGTTACACGCACCCCCAGAACGGGTATATCGAGCATTTTTGACTGCAGATGCATTGGTAAAATGGCTTCCCCCCAATGGATTTTTTGCCACAATGCATCGCATGGAAGCCCACGTTGGCGGCACATTCAGAATGTCCTTCACCAACTTCACCACAGGGCAGAGTCACTCCTTCGGAGGCGAATATCTCGAACTAGTACCCAACGAATTGATTCGCTACACGGATAAATTTGACGACCCCAATCTTGTAGGAATCATGCATGTGACCGTGTCGTTAAAGGCCGTGTCTTGTGGCACAGAATTGAATGTGACGCAGGAAGGCATTCCCGATGTCATTCCTGTTGAGATGTGTTATCTCGGTTGGCAGGAGTCGCTGATATTACTCGCCAAACTTGTTGAGCCAGAAATCAGACAGTAATTCGAGAAGTGCACGGCAATCGCTCATCGCATGGCACACTATTGCTTGCAAGAGTTTGTACCATACACTAGCCTACAACGGCAGGACGGGAATTAGCCCGATGGCTAGCAAACACCGTCCAATGGAGCTATGCATGCTGGACAGCCATATTACCCAAGCCGATGAATGCGTTGCTAAAGTCTTACTCGTAGACGATCAAGCGATTATTGGTGAAGCAGTACGACGTGTACTGAGTGCTGAACCGAATTTTTCTTTCCACTTCTGCTCTGATGCCACACAAGCGCTGGCAAAAGCCATTGAAATTCAACCGACGGTGATCCTTCAGGATCTCGTCATGCCACAAACCGATGGCCTGACGCTGGTGCGCGAATATCGGGCTAATTCTGCGACAGCAACTATTCCGATCATTGTGCTGTCAACCAAAGAAGAACCCAAAATCAAAAGCGCCGCGTTTGCCGCAGGCGCCAATGACTATTTGGTTAAGCTGCCAGACTCTTTAGAGTTGATTGCGCGCATTCGCTACCACTCACGCTCCTATCTAGCGCTACAAGAACGGGATGAAGCCGCTAAAGCCTTGCAACTTAGCCAAACCCGACTGCTAGAAACCCATCAAGAATTGAAAGTACTACTTGATACGGTGCCTACAGGAATTCTTAAGCTCAACAAGGATGGTCGTATTTTACAAAGTAATCGAGCTGCTCAACTGTTATTGAAGCGTCAGGAAACTGCGCTCAATGGCTGTGCCTTTATTGACATGTTGACTGTTGAGAGCCAGCAGAAATTTACTCTTTTACTGCTCGAGTCTGTACATTCTCAAATGGCAAGCAACAGTTATACCGAGGCAGATCTGCTGCATTCTGGCAATGGCTTCACTCCTATCGACTACTTAATTACTCCCTTGCCTGCCGCTCATGGCTTGGAATTGACACTAGTGATGCGTGATATCACTGAGCGTAAAGCAGTTGACCGCGCCAAAAGTGAATTCTTCGCCACTGTCAGCCATGAGCTGCGTACGCCACTCACGTCGATACGCGGGGCTTTAGGCATGATTCTTAGTGGCAAGTTGGGCGAACTGTCCGGCAAAGCCCTGCGTATGCTGGATGTCGCTAACCGCAATAGTGATCGGCTATCACAACTCATCAATGACATTCTCGATATGGAAAAGATCGCCATGGGTGGCATGGACTTCAACATCACTGTGGTTGAAGCTGATCTCGCCATGGAAACCGCGATGAGCGCGAATGAAGGCTACGCAGTGCGACACGATGTACGCTTATGCATTAAACGTCAGACGAATGGACTACAAATCCATGCTGATGATTTACGCCTACAGCAAGTATTCGCCAATCTGATCTCGAACGCGATTAAATACAGCCCTGCTCATGGCGTTGTTGAATTATCCGCCGACTACCGTGATGGATTTGTTCGTTTCAGTGTGCGTGATTTTGGCGCAGGTATTCCAGAAGAGTTTCAGAAACATCTTTTCAATCGTTTTTCTCAAGCGAACAATGCTGATACCCGCGCCAAAAACGGCACTGGTTTAGGGCTGAATATCGCCCGCAGTATTATTGAACATTTGGGCGGCACCATCAGCTTTGACACATCAGCCGCAGGCACTGAATTCCACTTCCTTTTACCGTGCCTATCTGACGTAACAGCACATTCTGACGATATCATCACTCCCCTACCTACCCAGCCTATAGACTAAAACAGGGAAACATCGTGAAAAATCTGACCCTTCGTCAACGTATCCTCGCTAGCTTCGCGGTGATCATTATCATTCTGGCAACCACCCTGATCTTTATCTATCAGCGCATGGAGACCATCAGTAACGATGTGCGCTTAGTGGGTGACGATGCATTACCGGGGCTGCTCTACAGTACGCTAATGCGACAAAACCTAGTCGACAGTTTCGTTGCTTGTCAAGACATGTTTACCGAGGAGCTGGATGAAAACCAAATCGCCAAACTCCGTGACAAGATAAATTCCAGCCTCAAAGAGATGGAAGTTGTTATTAAAAAATATAAAGAAGTCTCCACACTCAACACCGATCAACGAGATTTCGCCGAGTTCGAGCGCGAATACACGAGCTACACGCAAACATTGACCGAGTTCCAAACTGCTTATGATGCCCATCGTCAAAACGAGGCACACCAACTGTTGAATAGTCGGCTGCGCAGCGCTTGGCAAGCTAGTCGCACAACGCTCTTTAAAATGATCGAAAACAACGGCACAGATGCCGATAAATCCGTCAACAATATTGCACAATCCGTTTATCACACCAAAATGGGTATGTTGGTCGCTATCGTCATCATCATTGTCGTTGCTGCCATCTTGGGATTAATGTTGTTACGGGCCATTATGATTCCCATGCAGCAAATTGTGGCGGCACTCGGCACGCTCCGCGACGGCGACCTCACGATTCAACTGTCATTGGGGCGCAACGATGAGTTCAACATGGTCGAAGCAGGTTTTAACAGTACCAGTGAAGCCCTGAAAAATCTGGTTACCCAAGCGCAAATGTCGGCCGTGCAAGTCACCACATCTGTAACCGAAATTGCGGCCACCGCACAAGAACAGCAAGCAACTGCGACCGAAACCGCCGCCACAACCTCTGAAATTGGTGCCACCTCACGCGAGATTGCCGCCACCTCACGTGACTTGGTACGCACCATGGGTGAAGTATCCGATGCTGCTGATCAAGCCGCGACGCTCGCCGGTGCAGGTCAACTCGGCCTGACACGCATGGAAGATACCATGGAGCACGTCATTGGTGCGGCGGAACTGGTGAATGCCAAACTGGCGATTCTCAATGAGAAAGCAGGCAATATTAATCAGGTGGTAGTGACCATCGTCAAAGTGGCCGATCAAACGAATCTGTTGTCATTAAACGCCGCTATCGAGGCCGAAAAAGCTGGTGAATATGGTCGAGGCTTCGCTGTCGTCGCCACCGAAATACGCCGCCTCGCCGACCAAACTGCCATTGCCACCTACGATATTGAACAAATGGTGCGTGAGATTCAGTCGGCGGTTTCAGCTGGGGTGATGGGTATGGACAAATTTTCGGAAGATGTACGCCGAGGCATTGCCGAAGTCCAGCAAATTGGTGAACAACTAAGTCAAATCATTCATCAGGTGCAAGCATTAGCGCCTCGAGTACAAATGGTTAATGAAGGCATGCACGCCCAAGCGACGGGTGCCGAACAAATCAACCTTGCGCTGACCCAACTCAGCGAAGCCACGGGCCAAACGGTCGAGTCACTGCGTCAAACCAGCTTCTCTATCGACGAACTCAACCTCATTGCCAATGGTCTGCGTAATGGCGTTACTCGATTCAAAGTCTGAGCGTCACGCTCAACCCGACCAACGACCGCGACTGTTCCTGCTATTTTATGTGGGCGCAGACCGCTATGCGCTCGATGCCCATGAGATAGCCGAGGTCACGTCCTTACGCCCATTAAAGCAATTGCCTGGTACGCCCACTTGGGTCGCAGGCATACTGACACACCGGGGTCAAACCATCCCCGTCGTCGATCTGGCCGCACGCGCTGGTGTGGATAGCGCACGCCACAAAACCAGCACGCGCTTGGTACTGGTTTATTACCAACATCTCATTAACCCGCAAGCGCCTGCTCTGCTCGGCCTGATTCTGGAGCAAGCAACCGACACGCTGCGCTGTCTGTCTGATGACTTTAAGGATTATGGTGTTGATAATACCGACAGCCCTTATCTCGGGCCTGTGTTGCAACATCCCCAAGGTTTGATCCAGCGTATTACCGTGGCCAAGCTATTGCCTGACGATATTCATGCAAGGCTCTTTCCTGTTCTCGGAGCGCCATCATGAACGTCGATGGCCGTATCATTGATTTTCTCAAGCAACATATTGGCCTTGATGTCACCTCCATTGGTGTTTCTGCTATCGATCGGGCGCTGCGACAACGATTATCGGCCACAAAATTGACCATGCCAGAGCCATACTGGCAGCTATTGCAGGGTTCAGCTACAGAACAACAAGCGTTGATTGAAGCGGTTGTGGTACCCGAAACATGGTTCTTTCGTTATCCAGAGTCTTTTAGTGCGCTGACGAATCTGGCGTTAAAGCAGCTTGCCGAACTCAATCGACCGTTACGGCTATTAAGCGCTCCTTGCGCCTCTGGTGAAGAACCCTACTCTATCGCAATGGCGCTGCTTGACGCTGGCTTCACAGCGGCACAATTCACGATAGATGCCATCGACATTAGCCCACAATTGATTGTGCGAGCTAGTGCGGGATGCTACGGCAAAAACTCTTTTCGGGGTGATTTCCAGTCATTCCGTGACCGTCATTTCAATGAAACCACTGAGGGCTACAGCCTGAGTCCACGGGTGCGGGCACAAGTACGCTTTCGCACCGCGAACCTGATGAACCCTGCCACGTTGAGCAGCGACACCCTGTATGACTTTGTCTTTTGCCGCAATGTCTTGATCTATTTTGATGTGCCGACACAAGAGTCGGTGTTACGTACCCTGATTGATCTAACCCACAAGGCAGGTTATTTATTCGTTGGGCCAGCCGAAGCCAGTCTGCTCAGTCGGCAAGGTTTGCAGGCCATCGGCGTACCCCTGTCTTTTGCCTTTCAGCAACAGGAGACACGGTCAAAAACGTCAACGCTTCCTGCACACAAGCCCAAAAAGTCTGTACCAACGATGGCAAAGCCCATCGCCAACTTAGCAACTGCCACTACTCGCAAAGCGCCTAGTAAAACAACACCTGTGTTAGCCGTAGCCCCGAAAGCTTCCGCGACTGTCGTTGCGACGACAGCCGATGATGTGGGCATCATCGCGGGGTTAGCCAATGCCGGACGCACTGACGAAGCCTTGCGTAAATGTCGACAACAGTTAGAGCAACAAGGCCCGTCTGCGCCATTGTTTTACTGGTTTGGACTGCTCCACGATACCACGGGTAAGCAAAGCGAAGCGCTGGACTACTATCGTAAAGCGTTGTACCTCAATCCCCAGCATAGCGAAACCTTAGCACATTTAGCGGCGTTGTTAGAGGCCCGTGGTGATGTCGCTGGCGCTCGCCGTATACAAGCGCGAGCAGCACGTGGAGTCAATAAACATGGTTGAGAAGATCGCGAGTATACCGCTCCACACTGAAGGGATGATCGACGATTGCTGGAATCGTATAGGTATTCGTGGCGACCGTAGTTGTGCCAAGCTGAAGCAGCATATTCATTGCCATAACTGTGAAATTTATGCCGCTGCCGCCAAGCGTATTCTCGACCTTTACCCTGTACAAGCACGTGACAGTGTTGCAGATGAACGCATTGAGAGTTTGTTTAACCATGAGACCACGACATCAATCCTGGTCTTTCGACTCGGTGATGAATGGCTGGCGTTGCCTTTAAACGTACTAGTGGAAGTTGCTCCGGTGCAAACCATTCACTCTCTCCCGCATCGCCGCTCCGAGACTGTGTTAGGGATTAGTAATGTCCGAGGCTCCTTGGCTGCCTGCCTTTCACTCGCTCATGTGCTGGGGTTAGATGCAACAACTACCACGACAACCGGTATACGCGTGACCCCTCGGATGCTCATTATTGGCCATGCGGGTGAAGGCAATGTTGTGTGTCCTGTCGATGAAGTGGATGGCATACACGATGTTCCCATCTCCCTGCTCGTTAGCCATAGCGAGAGCAAATACACGCGAGCCCTGTTTCAATGGCAAGGCCATAGCGTCTGCTTACTCGACGAACACGCCTTATTACACGCCATCAAACGGAGTCTTGCATGAGTGACATGATGAGAGACGACACCATGATGGAGTTGTTTCGGCAAGAAGCCGAAGCACAAACGGCGGTCTTGAGTCGGGATTTACTGTTGCTCGAACGCAATCCGCAGCTCGCCGAAGAGCTAGAAGCTTGTATGCGCGCCGCCCATTCGCTCAAAGGCGCAGCCCGCATCGTGGGCTTGGATGAAGGGGTGCGGGTAGCTCATGTCATGGAAGATTGTTTGGTCGCGGCACAAGAAGGTCGCTTGCTTCTCACCCCCGAACATATTGACGCGTTGTTGTATGGCTCGGATTTGCTGTTGCATATCACCGACCCCATCTTAGCCAATGATAATATCGACCAGTTTATCGCACGGCTTGAACACCTACTCAGTGCTGAACCGGCGGATAGCCAAACCATGGCTGTTAAGCCCACGCAGGAATCTTTCGTTCCTACTGCACCTGCCGACACGACAATCAGTGAAGATATTGCCCCAACTGACACACGCCCAACGGAGAGTAGTGAGCGCGTACTGCGGGTCACCGCAGAGCATCTCAACCTGTTGCTGGATCTATCGAGCAAATCGCTGGTCGAACTGCGTCAGGTCAAACCACTGGTCGCTGCTCTGGAGCGATTACGGCGTCAGCAAACAGTCGCCAGTAGAGCATTAGCGACTTTGCAAGAACAGTTAAAACACGAAGGTGTCAGTGAAACCGCTGTAGCGCAACTCATGAGTATTAGCCAGCAACTAAATGACTATCAGGACGTATTTTCGCAGAAGGTTGCGGCTCTGGATGATTTCAGTTGGCAGGCCAGCCAACGCACTCGCCAACTCTACGACACGGCACTCATATGCCGTATGCGCCCGTTCACCGACGTTACGCTCGGTCAAGCACGTATGGTGCGCGACCTTGGCCGCAGCCTGGGCAAACAGGTGCGGCTAGAGATTGAAGGCGAAACAACACAGGTCGATCGTGATGTCCTGAAAAAGCTTGAAGCGCCACTTATTCACTTGCTGCGTAACGCCGTTGATCATGGCATTGAAATGCCCGATGCCCGCATAGCTGCAGGCAAACCCAGTGAAGGCTTAATCACTCTGCGCGCCTATCATCATGCCGACAAGTTACGTGTTGAACTTGAAGATGATGGTCGGGGAGTTGACTTGGACGAACTGCGGCAAACCATCGTCAAACGCAAGCTCACCAACGCCGAAACCGCTGCCCAACTCACTGAAGCGGAATTACTGTCGTTTCTGTTTTTACCCAGCTTCAGCTTGCGTGATACCGTCACCGAATTCTCTGGTCGTGG
>CANBZV010000079.1 GCA_947373945.1 Moraxellaceae bacterium | reverse complement strand
AGACGATAAGCGAGACATAATGTTGCTCCTAACGAATAAAGACACGGGGAGAGCGCGTTGAACGCGACAGATTTCTCCCGGGCTTTTGTCCCGCCGTGGAGCTAACATCCTTTTCTCTAGATGTAGCCGATAGCTCTCGGACCAGACATGTAGATACCTACATCGGAACCCTAGCCATCATCTCTGAAAAGCGCGTAAAGCGCTCTCGATGATTATGTATATGCAGGCAGTGTGCCAATAGTCATAACCAAGGATGCGCGACAGGAAGAGGGAGGATGAGACGTTAGTGCTTATGCTCTAGTTTATTGATATTAATGGATTGTTTGTATTTTTAGTGCCATTGCTACTCAGTGGGTGATGGTGTGGGAGAGAGATTAATAAAGTGAGAGAGTGATCGGGACGATGAGTTTAGTGCACCATTTTGGTAAAACAGCCTTCTTTTGAGGCGGGATAAAACCGCCCCGACGCAAGGTCGGGGTAATGGTCTCTGGCAATATAAAATTGCGAAGTTTTAAAGCTTTTAAGGATTTTGAGGATGATCTAAAAAGTATTCGGCTTCCCAACGCTTACGCGCTTCGACGGCGAGTCTTTTGGCTTCCTCTTCACCATACTTGCGTATGGAGAAACATGCAGTTTTGGTTTTACCACCTGCGGTCCACCATGCTTGCCAGTGGGCATAAGGGCTATTACGCTTAATCCCTTCTGCACGACTAACACCAACAATACCACTGTTGTTGCGTGAGGACAGCATACCAATCTTGCTGTCAGGCGGCATTTTAGCATCTAGCTCATTGAAATAAGCTTCAGCAGCAGCCCATGCACCATCGACACCACCATGTTTTTTATCGGAAAAAAACTTGGCATAAATCACACCGCGCCATCTAATACGCACGTAGTAACCAAAATTACTTTTTGACGGTTGGTCAATACGACAGATACCCATAACTAATGCTCAGATTCACGAAAAGAAAGTTGTTCTGTATGAAGCAGAACGCCTGCCATTCATGGCAACGTCGCATTTATGTCCAGCCCTAGCAACGATTAAGCAAACCTCATGTCTGATTTCCTATCACGTAAATGAACACAAAATCGAGTGATAATGTGATCCTGTTTACGTACGCCTTCACTGATATATGATAGCGCACTATTGATTGTACAGTAATCGCCCTAACTTAACAGCCCGCTTCGCTCTTCATTGGCGGTGCTAATAGCAAGTAAAGTACCGGAGTTACTAAACGAGCAAGGAAAGTGGATGCTAACAGGCCGCCAATAATGACCCACGCCATCGGAGAGTACAGTGCCGAGCCTTGAGTCGCTAGGGGAATCAAGCCACCAATGGCCGTGAGCGAGGTTAATAAAATGGGTAAAAAACGGATTTCACCTGCCTGTTGAATGGCTTCTAATAACTCAATGCCCTGTTCGCGCAGTTGATTGGTAAAATCGACTAACAAGATTGAATTTTTAATTTCAATGCCGATTAAAGCAATAAAGCCAATCATTGCAGTAAACGATAACGAATAACCGCTACCGAACAAGGCAACAATACCGCCCAAAATACCTAAAGGAATGACGCCCGCGACAATTAACGTGCTTTTGAAATTGCCAAACTCCAAAATCAATACCGCTAAAATGCCAAAGATGGCGATCATGGCGGCAGTATTCATACCGGCGAAACTTTCCTGCCGCGCTTCGACCTGACCGGCAGCTTTAATTTGATAACCTGCAGGTAGTGCAGTTTTATTCAGCGCCAGCAAAATTTGTTGGGTAATGACTTCGGCGTTAAAACCGGCTTGCGCGTAAGCAGTCAGCGTCACCGAGCGCTGGCGGTGATAACGCTGAATAACATTAGGCGCGGTGACAAAGTGCGGGGTAGTAATTTGTTGTAGGGGAATAGAAGCGCCCGCAGCATTGGTAATTGATAAACCTTCGAGCGCCGACAGTCGTTGCTGGCCATTGCTGAGAGGCAAGCGAATAGTAATGTCTTTTTCATCGCCGTTCGCTTGTCGGAAGTCACCGATTTTTTCGCCGGCAATGGCCAAGCGGACGTTGCGATCGACTTCGGCGGCGGTTAAACCATAAAACGCGGCTTTTTCGCTATCAACACCCAAATCAATATCAGTTCGCGCCAAACGCAATGGGTTTACGACATCACGTGTGCCCGTCGTATGTTTCATTGTCGCTTCGATGCGTGCCGCTTGTGCGCGTAATACATCCAACTCTGCGCCGGTTAAACGAATGGCAATTGGCGCATCAATCGGTGGGCCATTTTCAAACGGTTGAACAATAATTCGTGCTGCCGGATAAGCCGCTAGTTCTTTGCGTAGAGTTTCATATAGTTGTGGCGTCGTTTTTGGGTTGTACTGATTGAGAATGACAAAGAGTTCACCCCAATTACTGCGTTGTCCTTGCGGGAAAATATTGTAAAACACCCGTGGATTGCCGTGCCCCGCATTAGCGAAGACATTTTTGATTTCCTGATGTTTGTTCAGTGTCGTTTCGACAAATTTGACCGCGCGATCGGTTTCGGTCACAGCACTGCCATCGGGGGTTTCGACGGTAATGCGCAATTGCGGAATGTCGGCATTAGGAAACAAACTAAAACCAATCAGGGGAATTAAACTCAAACTACTGACAAAAGCAATAATGGCGGCAACAATGGTTTTGCGTGGGTTAGTCAACGCCCAATTCAATAAGGGCCGGTAAATGGTATGAATGCCACCCATCACTACTTGCAGCACTTTGTTGCCGTGTTCGTTGTCACTTTCTTTCAGGAAACGACTCGCCAAAAAAGGGATGATAGTAAACGACACCAACAACGACGCAATAATGGTAAACAACACCGCGGCGGGTAAAGAGCGAATAAACTTACCTGCGCCTTCAGGCAAAAACAATAACGGCAAAAAGGCAAAGAGCAGGGTAGCGGTACAGCCAAGCACCGCTAACGAAATTTGTTCGGTGGCGGCAATGGCGGCTTCAGTGCGGCTATAGCCCTGACGCATAAAACGGGCAATATTTTCGACGACAACAATCGAGTCATCTACCAGTAAACCCAACGCTAAAACAAAACCGGCAATCGACAACTGATTGAGCGAGAAGCCACTAAAGTAGAGCATCGACATGCCCAATGCCAACGATAGTGGAATGGAAATCATCACTACCCCCGAAGCGCGTAACCCCAAGGGTAGCAAAGTTAATAACACCAAACCCAAGGCAATAGCGAAGTCTTCACCCAACCGAGTTAAGCGATGGTCAACATTGGTTGATTGGTCAAAGCCGATTTCCAAGCGCATATCAGGTGAGAGTGTCTTTTTGAACGCTTCAATTTCGACCATTAAATCATCACGCACTTTGAAGATATTTTGCTGATCTTTTTGACTGGCGGTAATAAAAACTGCGCGTTTACCATTAAAACGACTGATGTAATTGGCTTCCTGATCGGCCCAGCGCACGGTGGCAACATCGCGTAAATGTACGAGCTGTCCTTGATTTTGCGCGATCACGGTATTGGCGATTTCATCCAGATTTTGGTAGCTGCCGGAGGTTTTGATGTTAAAGCGGCGGGCGCTAATTTCAATAGCACCACCGGGAATATTGCAGTTATCACTTTTCAGTAAATCAGAAACACGATTGAGCGAGATATGAAAGCGTGCTAAACGCACAGGGTCGAGGGCAATTTGCACTTCACTGTCGGCTAAACCCCAAATGTCAGTGTCTCGCACACCTTTCACGCGCTCTAAACGATCTTTGAGCTCTTTGGCGCGTTCACGCATCTCGCGTGTAGACGCATTAGGCGATACTAGTGCCATTTGCATAATACTGACGAGGCCGGGGCTGGCTTTTTCAATCTTGAACATCGCTAAATCGGCGGGTAATTTACTGCGTGTTGCTTGGATTTCGCGAATCGCTTCGTCGTATTTTTTCTCGGCGTCTTTATCCCATTGAAACTCTACACGCACGACTGATAAGCCATTTTCGCTTTGGCTCCAGATGTGTTTAACATCATCAAGATTAGCAATAGCATCTTCGAGAGGGTCGGAAACCAGTTTTTCCATATCGGCAGGGTCGGCACCAGGATACACCGAAGTGACAATGACGACGGGAATAGGAAAAATGGGGTCTTCACTACGCGGCATTTGTTGAAACGCATTCCAGCCTAACGCCGCCAACATGACAAAAAAGACTAAGGTAAATTGAAAGTTCTTTACCGAAAAAGCGGTAATACGCATCAGTTTTGTCTCCATTCAGACGTAGCTGGTGTTAAGAGAAGATTACCCTCTCTCTAACTCTCTCCCAGAGGGAGAGAGGACCAATGCTCCCCAAGATGGGAAGGGGGGGGAGGGTTAGCGTAAAACCTGCACGGCATCACCATCGTTAAGCCAAGCCGCACCTTCGACGACCACTTGCTCGCCCGCGCTTAAACCGGCACTAATCTCACTTTGGTCATCAAGTAGGCGTCCCAGTGTTACTTGTCGCTGTGTCACTTGTTGGCCTTTGCCATCAAGAACAAAAACATGTGCTTGCTGTTGATTGGCTTCCAACAGCGCAGTAATGGGGATTTGTAGACTATTAGATTGTTTGCTGGCGACACTAAACTGGGCGCGACCCACTAAACCAGCCACTAACGGTAATTGTGTGTTGAGCGTGATTTCAACCTTGACGGTGCCTGTTTGCGCTTCGGCGCTAGCGCCAATACGTTTAATAGTGCCAACGACCACTTGATTAGGAAAAGCATCCAGCTGAACCTGTACCTGTTGACCGCGTAGCAGTTGCACAGCATCTTTATCGGCCAAGCCGACATTCAAGTTCCAGTGTTGGTCGTTACGGCCAATAACGACTATCGGTTGGCCAATAGCGACTAATTCGCGTTCTTCCGAAAAGCGTGCCAAAACCACGCCATCATTGGGCGCGCTAATCACAGCATGGCTTTGATTGAATTCGGCACTTTTTAGCGTGGCAGCAGTGACGGTGACTTGTGTACGGGCATCATCGACAGGTTGTTGGGCAATAACGCCTTGATCGCGCAAGCTTTGCGCACGAGCTAAGTCCCGTTGTGCCTTTTCATAAGCAGCTTTGGCTTGGCTGACTTGGGCATTGATTTCAGTATCGTCCAATCTTGCTAATACTTGGCCTGCACGGACTTTATCACCGTTATTGACGAACAGCTGTTTGACGACACCACCGACTTTAAAGCTCAGTTGCAGACTTTCTTCGGGTTGCACTGTGCCGCTGCCGTGGATGGTCAGCATCGCGCTGGCGCTACTGACGGCGAGCACTCGTACGGGTTGTCTTTTGGTGACGACGCTGGTGTCAGCCGTTGGTGCGCCACAAGCAGTCAAAATCAATGCAGGTAACAAAACCATAAAATAACGCATGATGCATACTCGCCACAGATGGGGTAAACTTTACAGTGTCAAGTAACTATGATGCATAATCTATACGGTGTCAAGATGACGATAGCTATTCCCCTGACTCACCAGCCGCGCCCGCCGTATCATCACGGTGATTTAGCGCGGGCGCTGTTAAAAGCCGCCGATGAAATCATTGCCGAAGAGGGCCTTGAAGCCTTTACCTTGCGTTCTTGCGCTCGGCGCGCCGGGGTATCCCACGCAGCGCCCGCGCATCATTTTAAAGATCGCGCAGGATTATTATCGGCGTATGCGGCCAGCATTTTTCGTGATTTAACAGCGAGTGTCCAAGAGCGGATTGCGGCGGCGGGTGATGATGGTTATGCACGCTTGAAGATGGTCGGTTTAGCCTATATCCAATTCGCGATCCAGCGCCCTAGTGCTTTTCGTTTGGTGTTTCGTTGTGAAGCCTTGGAAAAGGATAGCCCAGAGATGAAAGAAGCGGGTGACGCCTGTTTGCAAGTGCTGATTGATGTCGTGCAAGGGCTGATGCCTGAAGCGGCAAAAGATGTCGTTTTACTGCATACGATGATGGCCTGGAGTTTAGTGCATGGTTTTGCCACCTTATGGCTGGAAGGTAATTTTGCCCATGCCTTATCAGGCCATTGCACGATGACGCCAGAAGTTCAAGCCGATCAGTTGGCGAGCCAGATATTGACAATTGTTCGACCTGCTTTTGCCAAAAGCTAAACGAGTCGTGTCACAATCCACTTTTTAGTTGCGGGTTTTAGTTGTGCGTCTAAAGCTCGTTTTATGGTTCAGCTGAGGTTGATTGTTATGCGTCCTGTCTGGCGTTCACTTGTGATTGGTGTTGTTGTTCTCGGTGGTTGCCAAAGTCCACAACCGCTGACTATTCCACCTAATTTTCCCAATGCTGTTGTCGCTCTGCCGACGGTAGAAAGCTCGGTCATCAATCTACCTATTAGTATTGATTTGGAAACGGTGCGTACCGAGGCATTGAAAAAATTACCTAAGCCGTTATCAGCGGGTACAACCACAGAGGTTTTAACCATTGCCGGAACGCCATTACCGATGGAGTCCTCGATCACGCATGTGGTCAATATGCGTGATTTACGCTTGAGCGTTACTGGGCAAGATTTTGTTGCTACAACTCAACTCGATTTTTCTATTGATACCCACATGCGCGCGTCATTTCTAAAAATGGGTGGTATCAGTTGCGGTATTGGTGAAGAGTTGCCAAAAATTGAATTTACGTTGCCAGGTAAGCTGTATTGGACGGTCAGTGGTGATTTGGCGGTGCAGGCAGGGCAGTGGCAGTTGAAATGGTTAAAGCCCTGCAATATCACCGCGTTCAAGTTTAATGTTGAGCGACTATTAAACTTGCCGTTGGTGCGTGACAAAGTCCAAACTGCCGTTAACGATAACATCAACATTGCGCTAAAACAGGTTGGTTTTAAGGCGCTACTAGCCAAAACATGGCCGCAAATCAATCAGCCACAACAGTTGGAAAGTGATGTGTGGTTATTGCTACAGCCTGAGAAAATTGGTTTAGCAGATATTCAAGGCACGGGCCGTTATGTCAAAACTAGCTTGAGTGTTCAGGCGCGCCCACAAATTGTCACGGGTAACAAACCCATCATTCCTTTACCACCGCAACCACTACCACAACGGTTGACAACCAGTGAAGATGGCTTTCATTTGGCGTTACGGGGCGATATTGGTTTGGATGTCGCGAATCGGTTATTAAATGAAAAACTGGCGAATAAGCCGTTTAATGCCGGTGGTCGTCAAGTGCTGATTAGTAGCCTGCAGTTTTATGGTAGTGGCGATAATGCTGTCCTTGCGTTGCGTTTACAACAACCCATTGCAGCGGAAATTTATCTATTAGGTAAGCCCGTTCTCGATGCTGAAAAGAACGAAATGCGCCTAGAGAATATTGATTTTGCCCTATCAACAAGTAGTCTGCTGGCAAAATCTGCCGATTGGATGCTGCATAGCTCGTTCAAAAATACCATGGCAGAAAAAGCGCGTTTTAGCTTTGATGCGGATTTGGCCAATACGCTAAAAGACTTTCAGGATTATCGACAAGACTTGGGTTATGGTGCAATTTTGAAAGCGCAGATTACTCGAGTTAGACCACAAGGCGTGTTTTTCACGCAGTCTGATATCAAAGCTTTTGTTGTGATTGATGGCAAATTAGGCTTGGATGTGTTGACGGCGGCGGCCAAGCCCTAGTGCTCTAGCGCTCATTTTGAGCCAGTATATAGTTTTACACTGGCTTTAATCCTCTTTGCCTTCCTCATCAAAATCTTTGCCCGTCGCTACGGGAATTGCATAGTCTTCGCTAGCCCAAGCCCCCAAATCAATGAGTTTGCAACGTTCACTACAAAAGGGGCGGAAGGGGTTGTTTTGCCATGTCGTTAACTGTCCGCATCGGCGACAAGACAACACGATCGGTGGCGTTGGCAGGTTGGTATTTTCAGTCATATAGGTATTAACATTGTTGGCTTAATTGCAGGTATTTCTGGTGTAACTCATCGAGTTGTTGATACAAGTCGGCTAAATCACCGTGATTGATCACAATATCGTCGGCTCTTTTCGTGCGCTCTGTACGTGGGAGTTGAGCCGCAATAATACTGCTAATTTGTTCGGCACTGACACCATCGCGTTGAGAGGCCCGCTGACGTTGCAAGTCTTCGCTGGCATCAATGACGACATTGCGTTGAGCAAATTGATATTGACCACTTTCAAAAAGTAACGGCGATACTAATAAGGTATAAGGCGAAACGCTGGCAGCTAACTGTTGTTGAATCCCTAGACGAATAGCAGGATGAGTAATTGCTTCTAAGGCTTTACGCTCCGAGGGTGAGTCAAAGACAATTGCTCGTAACGCGGCACGATTCAGGCTGCCATCAGCATGCAGCACACTTGGGCCAAAGTGTTGACTGATGGCGGCGAGGGCGGGCTGACCAATGGCGACGATTTCACGTGCAACTACATCAGCATCAACGACATCAATACCCAATGATGCTAAGTAGTCACTAGCAGCCGTTTTGCCGCTACCAATGCCACCAGTTAAGCCGACGATGTACATGACTCAGTGTTTCCATGTGCCTAAATACCAAGAAACGAGTTCTGGTCCGCCAAACATGGCGATTAAACCCGCAATGGCTAAATAAGGGCCGAACGCGAAAGGAGCGCTTTCTTTACGAATAGCAGCATAGACCCCGCCAATGACCGCACCAACCACAGACGACAGTAAAATAATCAACGGCAGTTGGCTTGGCCCTAGCCATGCGCCTAACGCAGCGAGCAGTTTAAAGTCACCATAACCCATGCCTTCTTTACCTGTGACTAATTTAAAGAGCCAGTAAATGCTCCAGAGTGACAAGTAGCCGAAAACTGCACCTAATACCGCTTGATCAAGTGGAACCCACATACCCTGTAAGTTAACGATCAGGCCTGCCCAAACCAGAGGTAGGGTGATGTCATCAGGTAGTAGCTGGGTATCAAAGTCGATCATGGTTAGCGCAATAACTGCCCATGTTAATCCCAGCGCAGTAAGCATTTTTGCGGTTGGACCGAAGGCTAGGAATACCGCAAGAGATAACAGTCCTGTTGCTAGTTCTACTAAGGGGTAACGCAACGAAATAGGGCTTTGACAGTTGCTACACTTCCCTCTTAGCAACAACCAGCTAAGCACGGGGATGTTTTCCCATGCTTTAATTTGATGGCCACATTTTGGACAGCGCGAAGCAGGAGTGGCCAGATTAAACGTTGCCTGTACTTCATGGGGCTGGTTAAGTAGTTCACAGCACTCGCCATGCCAGCGCCTTTCCATCATTACGGGTAGGCGATAAATGACGACATTGAGAAAGCTACCAATACATAAGCCGAGGAATAAAATTAAACCCCCTGCAAGCAGGGGGTTATTAGTAAAAGTTTCTAGCATAAGTGTCATTAGACTACGGAACCCAATTGGAAGATTGGTAAATACATGGCCACAACCAAGCCACCAACAAGTACACCAAGCACGGCCATGATCAGTGGTTCCATCATACTGGTTAAACCGTCAACTGCGTTATCGACTTCATTTTCAAAGTGAGTAGCTACTTTATCGAGCATGGAGTCTAAAGCACCAGACTCTTCACCAATGGCAACCATTTGCAATGCCATTGACGGGAAGATGCCCGACTGGCGCATCGCAAAACCCAATTGTTGACCTGTAGCAACCTCGTCACGAATTTTCAGTACGGCATCGCGGTAGACAACATTACCCGTTGCGCCAGCACAAGATACCAGTGCATCTACCAGTGGTACACCTGCAGAAAACGTTGTCGATAAGGTGCGTGCAAAACGTGCAACCGTTGATTTAAATACCAAGTCGCCAACAATGGGTGCCTTTAATGCAGTACGGTCAAGAAAGTTTCTAAATGCTGCGCTACGCTTTTTCAGTTCAACAAAACCGCCGACGACCCCCAGCACACCAATCAGTGCGGCGAACCACCACTCTTGTAGCCATTTGGACATGTTAATAACCATCATGGTAAAGGCGGGCAAGTCAGCACCGAAACTTGAGAATAGTTCTTGGAATACAGGTACAACTTTCAACAGCAAAATAACCGTCACAATGATCGCCACAAAAATAACGCTCATTGGGTATTTCATGGCTTTTTTGATTTTCTGTTTTAACAGTTCGCTTTTTTCTTTGTATTGAGCAACACGATCAAGCATGGTTTCAAGGGAACCCGATTGTTCACCGGACTCCACTAAGCTACAAAATAGGTCGTCGAAATACAGTGGGTATTTACGAATGGCGCCTGCAAAGCTATTACCACCTTCCACTTCGACTTTGATGCCGAGTACCACGTCACGCATGGTTAAATTATCAAGACCTTCGGCAACAATCTCAAATGATTGAACCAAAGGCACGCCTGCTTTCATCATGGTGGCCAGCTGTCGGGTAAAAATGGCGACATCCATGGGGCTGACTTTGGGTTTTCTCAGTCCTGCTAAAGGATTATTGGCTTTTTTATGGATTTTTTGGACATTAATGCCTTGCTTGCGCAATTGTGCCTTTACCAGTGCAATGTTTTTTCCTGGCATTTCACCTTTTGTTTTTTGTCCTTTACGATCAAGGCCTTCATAAGCAAAGGTCAATATTGCTTCTGGTTTTTTTGCTGCCATAATCCGTCACACTCGTGT
>CANBZV010000078.1 GCA_947373945.1 Moraxellaceae bacterium | reverse complement strand
TGGATGGCGAAGGTCGTGATTTAAGTGCACGGGTCAGCCATGACATTCTGAATCGTCAGGTGGTGCCGTTAGAAAAAATGACCGCGCGCCAAGTGGTAAAAATGCAGACGGACATTATTTCTGAGCTATCACTAAAAACCGAACACGTGGCTAAAGCGACTATTCCTGATATCAAAGCTAAGGCTAAGGCGAAATTTGCCGAAAACCTGGGAGCAGAGATTCAGCGCCTCAAAGCGTTGCAGCAAATCAACCCAAGCATTCGTGATGATGAAGTTACGTCGTTGGAAACGCAATTGACGCAAGGTTTAGAATATTTGGATCATGTGCATTTAGTAAGTGATGCGTTAAGGATTATTGTGGCGGCTTAAAATAAGACCAAATCCCTCCAAACCTTCCTTTACAAAAGCTATGTTTAAATCAGTAGTTTTTGGTGCAGAGAGTTCCCTCTCCCTGTGGGAGAGGGCTAGGGTGAGGGTTGTTGCTGGTGATATACATAATACTCGTGTTTTCACCACTTGACTTTCCCCTCACCCCGACCCTCTCCCATCGGGAGAGGGAGAAATACACATCAACTGTTAAGATGAATATAGCCTAGTTAGAGAGGGTTTTAATCACACGGCGCAATCTCAAACCATTGCCCCGCACTTTGCACCGCATAACATTTTCTACCATTCACTTCCTGTATCGTCGCCCACTCCACTAACTGATAAAAGACATTACGGTGAATCAGGGCATCTAAGTTGTCGCGCACCCGAATATAAGGCCTAGGCTCACCGTCAGCATCATACTTTACCCATAACGGATGTTCGGCATCAGCAACCATCACATCTTCCGTCAACGTGGTAAAACGTAAATACTCTACGCCATCTTCTTGAGTCTTTGACGCTAAAACGGCAATAAACGGCGCATCATCAACGGTAATACGCACTTTTTCGACTGGCGTAATTAGGTAAAAAAAACCATCATCATCGTGACGCAGAATCGAACTGAATAACTTTACCAACGCTGGGCGACCAATCGGCGTACCCATATACAGCCACTGACCATTAGCTTTAATTTCCATGGGTAAGTCGCCACAACAAGTCGGATTCCATTTATGAACGGGAGGTAAACCCTTCGGCGGATTGCCATTTTCATCTTTCAACAAGCGCATAATGGCCATTGGATCCGCTTTTATTTGTGAATGTTGAGTCATATCCAGTATTTCCTATTTTTTGTCGAACAAAATACGCTATAAAACATTGGTCTTTGTATAGGCTGCTTTTATACTACGCGCCGTTCCATAAAATGTGAAAGCAGGACTAGGTGAAGCTCCGCTGTGATGGTTTGTCGTCAACAAGATATCGCTAATAACGAATATTGTAGTGCAAACATCAGCAATTAGCGCCTAAGTCCTAAAAATGTGGATTGAACCCCCAGCTACAATTGCGAGGAGACTATCGTGGAAAGAGAAGCAATGGAATTTGATGTCGTCATCATTGGCGGCGGCCCTGCTGGCTTATCAGCAGCCATTCGTTTACGTCAGTTAAGTATAGAATCTGGCCATGACATTTCTGTCTGTCTCGTTGAAAAAGGCTCAGAAATTGGCGCACATATTTTATCAGGCGCGGTGTTCGAGCCACGCGCTCTGACAGAGCTATTTCCAAACTGGAAAGAAGAAGGCGCACCGCTTAACTGCCCCGTCACCAAAGATGAAGTACATTTATTCTTTAGCGAAACGTCTAGCCGTTTAATGCCTGACTGGGCGGTACTCAAACCTATGCACAATGAAGGCAACTATGTTGTCAGCTTGGGTAATGTTGTTCGCTGGTTAGGTCAAAAAGCCGAAGAACTGGAGGTTAACTTATTCCCCGGTTTTGCTGCCTCAGAAATTCTCTATCATGAAGATGGCTCCGTAAAAGGTGTCGCTACGGGTGATATGGGTATTGGCAAAAACGGCGAGAAAAAACACTCTTTCACCGCTGGTTATGAATTACACGCCAAATACACGCTATTTGCTGAAGGTTGCCGTGGTCATTTGGGCAAACAAATTATCAGCAAATTTGAACTCGATAAAGACTGCGATCCACAACACTACGGTATTGGCATTAAAGAACTGTGGGAAATTGATCCTGCCCTGCATAAACCCGGTTTAGTTATCCACGGTGCTGGCTGGCCTTTAAGCGAGTCTGGCAGTGCTGGCGGCTGGTTCTTGTATCATGCCGAGAACAACCAAGTCACGTTAGGCTTGATTACCGATTTATCCTACACCAACCCGTATTTGTCGCCATTTGATGAAATGCAGCGCTGGAAACATCACCCAATCATCAAGCAATATCTTGAAGGCGGCAAACGTGTTTCTTATGGCGCACGTGCCATTGTCAAAGGCGGCTTGAACTCCTTGCCTAAATTGACTTTCCCAGGTGGTTGTTTGATTGGTGATGATGCAGGCTTCCTGAACTTCTCCAAAATCAAAGGCAGCCATACGGCGATGAAGTCGGGCATGTTATGTGCTGAAGCGGTTTTTGAAGCCTTACAAGCAGGCACAGAACCTAAAGAAGAAGTCACTGCCTACCCAGAGAAATTCAAAAATTCGTGGTTGTATGAGGAACTCTACAAGTCACGTAACTTTGGTTCCTCGATGCATCGTATGGGCTTCTTGATGGGTGCGGCGTTCAACTTCATCGACCAAAACATCTTCCCATTACCGTTGACGATTCACGATACTAAACCTGATTATGACTGTTTAGACCGTAAAGAATTGGCGCGCAAACTGGAATATCCTAAGCCAGATGGCAAAATCAGTTTTGATAAACTGTCATCGGTATTCATTTCCGGTACTAACCACGAAGAGGATCAACCGATCCACTTGCAGTTAAAAGACCCTAGCATCCCAATGGCAAAAAACTTGCCGTTGTACGATGAACCCGCGCGTTTATACTGCCCTGCTGGTGTTTATGAAGTGGTGACATTGGCTGGCGAATCACGTTTGCAAATTAACGCGCAAAACTGCGTACATTGCAAAACCTGTGATATTAAAGATCCTGCCCAAAACATTAATTGGGTAGTCCCTGAAGGCGGCGGCGGCCCAACATATCCTAATATGTAAGCTGCTGATGCTGTGAATAGAGGTCGCCTTGTGCGGCCTTTATTTTTTTTATGTGCCAAATCACAGAGTTCCGTGAAAATTCACCCTCAGAATCAATACATAGATCATTGAAAGATTAAACAATAAGCATATAAATAAATCATCAATTTACTTAGCCGCGCGAGTGATTGATAAATATAGAAGCGATATACAACTAATAAGCATCGAGACATTCCTAGATGAAACACGTCAACGCTGCCCTGTTTGCGATGGGCTTATTCGCTATTAACACCCCCGTTTTCGCTGCCAGTGATGATATAGACGAATTGCAAAACCGTTTAAGTACAGAATGGCAAGTGCAAAAAAATGACCAGCGCCACGGTCTAAAAACATTTGCCAAACAAGAAAAAGGCAAACGTTATCGCTCATTTAAAGTAGAAGCTGTGATGGATGGCACAATGGAAGATGCGATCAAGCTGCTATTGGATTTTGATAACTATAAACGCTGGTCATGGGAAGTCATTGAATCCAAATTATTAAAGCAGGTTTCCGCTAACGAGTATTATTTTTATGTCACCCATAACGCACCTTATGGTGTCCCAGACCGCGATGTGGTGTTGCGGATGGTGTTGGAACCTCAAGCGCACAACAAGCCTTCCGTGGTTGTCAGAATGACAGCCATGCCCAAATACCTACCCGAAAAACCGCCTTATGTACGCATGTTGGCGGAAGATATGATCAACACCTTTACGCCGTTAGCCGACCATAAAATTTCTGTCCAAAGTGAAGGCTACATTGATCCGGGTGGCGATATGGCTCCGTGGGCGATTAACTTCACGCAGCGCAATGCACCGTATGCAACCTTATTAGGCATACGACGGATGTTGATGTTGAATGAAACACATCCGAAAGTGACATTGCCATTTCCTGTCTATGATGTTGATCATTTGCCTTAGTTATGCCGCTTTCTGGTCGCCATTCCCATGTCATCGGAAATGGCGGACACGCTCACCAATTCCCTATAAGAATCAGCAAAGAACTGCAAAACCTTATACACTTTAACTTAGTTTTGCGTAGTTTAAGATCATGAATATTTTCTTTAGCCTGATTGATCAACTCAATGATCAACCCGAACAAAAAGCGGCGTTGGAAGCGAGTCTATGGCAACAATATGGCGCTCAAAAAGCCATTCTTGCGCTTGATATGAGTGGCTTTTCGTTGATGGTACGGCGCGATGGTATTGTTGCTTATTTAGCCAAAATCCGTCGTATGCAACAACTGACCTTACCTCTGGTTGCGCAATATCAGGGTGAGTTGGTGAAATGTGTCGCCGACAATATCATGGCTGTTTTTGATGACTGCCAACAAGCCATTAACGCAGCACTTGCCATGAGCCGAGCCTGCCACAACATAGGTCAATCTGTCAGTATTGGCTTAGATTATGGCCGTATCTTATTGATAAATAATGAAGACTGCTATGGCGATGCAGTGAATAGAGCCTATAAATTAGGGGAAGATATTGCTCGTGCTAATGAAATTTTAATCACTAAAGAAATCAAGGACATGCTACCAGCGTATCATCACTATACACTGACTACTGAACATATTTCGGTGTCGGGGTTGGAGTTTTTGGCTTATAAGGTTTGTTAACTTGTAGGAGCGAATTTATTCGCTGTTGATGAAATAAATGCCACCATCCTCAATTCAACTTAATTAGAGTAATTATTTACATGGCATTTACCACCAAACGAACTATTTTATTCGGTGACTGTGATCCGGCTGGCATCGTCTATACGCCCCGTATCGCCCATTTTGTTGTTGAAGCCGTACATGAATTTCTGACTCATATACTCGGTGGCTCAGGGATACGTGCGCTTTTTGCGATGAACATCTTGCCACCTGCACGTGCATTATCGATTGAGTTTCTGGCAACGATGGCGTGGGACGATATCATTGAGCTTGAAGTAGATTGTACAGAAATTAAAACCACTTCCTTCACTTTTGCTGTATTGGCGCGCAATCATCTGAATGACGTTACATTCCGCGCAACCTTAACTCAAGTTTGCGTCTCACCAGAAACAAAACGTCCTATTGCAATGCCAGAATCGTTGCGACGTGCACTTTCTACTGCAAGAAACAACTAATCAAACGCCAACACTCACTTCACATGGCGACGACTTTCATAACGATAAAATACCCCTGCCGCCCCTACAGTTACTAACAGCAAACTAACCGCAATTTCCGAGTCGATACCAAAAATATGGGATTCGCCAAATAGCGAAATATTCATGCCAAAAATACCAGCGATCACTACCGCCGGCATAAAAATAATCGACAACCACGTTAAACGTAATAAGGTTTGATTGGTTTTTTCGGCTTGCTCAGCGACCAAGAGCTGATCTAGACTCAAATGAATATCGCGTAAATGCTCAATCTTGGTTAATGCGCGTTCAATTTGGTCAGACAAATGCTGTAAATAGGGCTTGGCTTCACTTACTAACTCTGTCCCACTCGCTTGATGAAATGCGCCTTGCGTTGGGTCAAATAAGCTATTTACTACACGCTCGAAGGCATCAAACTGTTTACGCAACCACGCAATATGAATTCTTAACTCGACCAATTTTCGCGAGTCAGATAAATCACGCAAGTCCAATAGAGGATTGGTTGATTCATCTTGATTGCGCTCAAACTCGGGCCGTTCCCCACGTTCACGTTGTAAAAACAAATCTTCCATCGCATACGTTCGGCGTTCATTTTTTAATAATTGTTTATTTAGACTATCGAGCATGACACGCAAAATACCGACAAAGGCATAAACCGAGGAGTCATGTTGTAAAGCGCGCTGGGCAAAATCGGTGGAGCTAAATAAATTATCTAAGTCCGCTATTCTTTCACTACGTCGTGTCCAGATAAAATCGGTGTAAACGATCATCGATAAGGTTTGATCACCGGGCCTTTCAGGATCAAGATCGGGAATAATGACATGATCGTGGTCAGCAAACTTGCTAATAATCGGTTGTTTACGGACGTGTAAGTCATAACCGCTATATTCATGGGGACTGTGTACGCCATCGAGAATCGCTGCCGCTGACTCAGTCGGTAATAACTCATCTACCCATAACCAATTGTGCTTGGCTGAACTGCTTTTTAATTGATCTGGTTTAAAAAACTCACGCGTTAATTGACCTTCTTTGACGCCAAAACAGCTAAAGGTATGGGTCGAATTCAACTCGGGATAATGATAGTTGTTCGTCATGAGTAAACCTTATTCCTTCGGTAATATCAGTTTTTGCTGTTGTTGGGCGGCAATGACAATACGAGCACAGGCTTCGGCGTCTGACCCAGCATGATGGTGATTAAGCGGGATATTCAAGACATCACAGACATTAGACAGCTTAGTAGGACGAATTTGCCAAACCTTTCGCGCTAACTGCACGGTGCAACGAAATGGCGCGTCCGGTGCAGGCACCTCTGCCGCTAAACAACAAGCATTCAACACACCACGATCAAAAGGCGCATTGTGGGCGGCGATAAACTCTATACCTTCAAATTCTAACGCTAAGGTTGGCCACAACTCGGCAAATGTAGGCTCATTAGCCACATCGCGCCAATAAATACCATGAATATGAGAAAAGACAATGCGCGAACGCGGCGGCCTAATCAAATGATAGGTACGACGCACGATTTCGCCCTGACTAACACGAACCAAACCAATGGCACAGGCACTATCAGCGCCATAATCGGCAGTTTCAAAATCCAGAGCGACAAAATCTTTCATGTTTTACCGTTAGCCAATAGTAAATATATGCCCGTATGGGCGAATTTATTCGCCATTTTTGTTGGCGAATAAATTCGCCCCAACAAAAAAAGGGACACTAACGTGTCCCCCTTCTCTAAGCCGATTAACCGAGAATTAACCCGCTAATTGAGCTTTTAACTCACGACGACGACGGTGCAATACTGGCTCAGTATAACCATTAGGTTGCGCACAGCCCTCAAATACCAATTCACAAGACGCAGCAAAAGCAACCGAGTTTTCGATATTGCCGGCCATGTTGACATAAGCAGCATCGCCAGCATTTTGGCCATCAACCACCGACGCCATACGTACCATCGCTTCCATCACTTGCGCTGGCGTGACGATTTTATGACGCAACCAGTTGGCAATATGCTGGCTGGAAATACGCAATGTCGCGCGATCTTCCATCAAACCGATATTGTGAATATCAGGCACTTTCGAGCAACCAACACCTTGGTCAATCCAACGCACCACATAACCCAAGATACCTTGGCAGTTGTTATCTAGCTCTTGCTTAATTTCGTCTGGTGTCCAGTTGGTGTTTTCTGCCAATGGAACCGTCAAAATATCGTCAATGTTGGCACGAGCGCGTGATTTCAATTCGTTCTGACGATCAAAAACATTCACTTTATGGTAGTGCATAGCATGCAGGGTTGCGCCCGTTGGCGAAGGAACCCATGCGGTATTAGCACCCGCCATCGGATGAGCGATTTTTTGCTCAACCATGTCTTTCATCAAATCCGGCATGGCCCACATGCCTTTACCGATCTGTGCTTTGCCTTGTAAACCACAAGCCAAACCAATATCGACGTTCCAGTTTTCGTAAGCGCTAATCCATTTCGCCTTTTTCATGTCCGCTTTACGGACAACGGCACCCGCTTCCATCGAGGTATGGATTTCGTCGCCTGTACGATCCAAGAAACCAGTGTTAATAAACATCACGCGGTCTTTAGCGGCACGGATACACTCTTTCAAGTTAACCGTGGTACGACGCTCTTCGTCCATAATGCCCATTTTGACGGTGTTACGCGCCAAACCTAAGGCATCTTCAACACGACCAAAAATTTCATTGGCAAACGCCACTTCTTCAGGGCCGTGCATTTTAGGCTTAACGATGTAAACCGAACCCGTACGCGAGTTTTTCAACGTACCATTACCCGACAAATCGTGTTTAGCGATAAGAATAGTGACCAAGGCATCCATAATGCCTTCAGGAATTTCTGCACCTTTGAACAAAACTGCTGGATTAGTCATCAAGTGACCAACATTACGCACTAACAATAATGAGCGACCATGCAAAGTGATCGTGCCGCCTTCCAAGCTGGTGTAAGTACGGTCAGCATTCATGGTACGGGTTAAGGTTTTGCCGCCTTTGTCAAAGGACTCAGACAAATCACCTTTCATCAAACCTAACCAGTTGCTATAGACTTCAACTTTATCTTCAGCATCAACGGCAGCAACAGAGTCTTCGCAGTCACAAATCGTGGTAATTGCCGATTCAATAACTAAATCTTTGATATGAGCCGGATCATCTTTTCCGACTGGATGATTAGCATCAAATTGAATATCAATATGCAAGTTATTGTTTTTCAATAAAATGCTCGTTGGCGCAGCAATATCACCAGCATAACCAGCCAATTTTTCTGGTGACGCTAAACCAACTTTTGTACCATCTTTCAGCGTTACTTCAACTGCACCATTAACAATGGCATAGTTGATAGCATCGGCATGGGAGCCTGATGCTAACGGCGCAGAGGTATCCAATAAGGTACGAGCATAAGCAATGACTTTAGCGCCACGGACAGGGTTATAACCTTTGCTGCCTTTGGCCGCGCCATCTTCATCACCAATAACGTCGTTACCGTACAACGCATCGTACAAGCTACCCCAACGAGCATTAGCTGCATTTAAGGCATAACGGGCGTTTTTAACCGGCACAACCAATTGTGGGCCAGCAATACGGGTAATTTCGTCGTCAACATTTTGCGGGTTAACAGAGAAATCTGCGCCTTCAGGCACTAAATAACCGATTTCAGTTAAGAAAGCTTTGTAGGCGGCAAAATCAAATTTAGGATTCGCACGATGCCATTCGTCAATCTTGACTTGAATCGCATCACGTTTCGCTAATAACGCTTGGTTTTTTGGCATTAAATCGGCCACTACCGATTCAAAAGCGTTCCAGTAATCCTGAACACTAATACCCGTATTAGGAATGGCTTGATTTGCGATAAAGTCATACAGTTCTTGAGCAATTGCCAAGTCACCGTGTTGGATGCGTGCAGTCATCGTGTCACCTGATGGTTGAGGGGTGATAAAATAGAGTGCGGTATTGTACCGAAATTCGCTTGCGCGTGCCATTTAGGAACGCAATACTTTTCCCACTAACCGCAACTGCCCACCGCACCACAGGCGCTACAGAAGTCACAGCCGTCTTTACGAATCAGCGCTAAATTACCGCATTCATGGCATAACTTACCTTGCAACACCAATGACGGAGTCAAACTGCTTGCTTGCGGTGTCGTCAAAACGCCCATGTTGCGTACGGGATAGCCCTCTTCCGTCAATACCCCCAGCATGGCATAACGATGAATAATCAGTCGTGCTATATAGGCAACCGTAGATGGCCATGTACATTGGCGGCGGGTATTGGGCATAAAGGCCAAGAAATCACCTAAAGGCTCAGGATAATTGAGCAATTTACGCAGTTTCATACCAATCCATGCTGGGTCGATAACACGCATATCCAACGATAAAATTTGCGATAAGCCATCCAAGGCGCGGGGATAATTACCTGACAACCACATAGAATATGGACGCATGACACCATCAGGCAAAATCACTTCTTTTAAGCCCAAGACAAATTCTTCACCCGTCGCAGGATTGGTAATATCTACCGTCCAAGACAAAGTGCCATCTGTGCCTGTTTTGGGCTCGTGCAGACTAAATACGCTATCCAATACTGGCGTTGGGGTTGCCGCATTAAAATAACCCAGAGTTTCACAACGATAACGGACAATTTGGGCGAATGCCGACACCACGCTGGGCACTATTTTCGGTTCGCCTAGCGGGGGAAATTTCATTTCAAACGATTGCTCGCCAATGGTACGCGCCAGACTATCAAGCTTTAGTTTTAGCCATTGACTATCGTTGCTACGCATATCCATCGACAGCGTTTTTGCCACCGCACCTAAACTACGTGGTTGATTCGAGCCATTAACCCACACTTCAAACGGCACTGGTTGCGTGGTATTAGTGGCTTCGGTATGACCAATAAAAATGGCAAAATCACCTGCGGGTGTCGCCAGCATATAGCTCCATGACGGATTACCGTTCAAAAATTCGGGGCGGCTTGGCCAACGTAAACTTGATAATACTGGCGCTGGCAAGTTTTGAATCGTTAGCCGTTTATTGGCTTCATTGAGTTCGACATCGTGCGGTTGCTGGGCGGCTGTGGTATTCGGCGTCACCGACAATACTGAACCCAAGACGCTATTGGGACGATAGGTTGCCAGCCCTTTTAATCCCGACTTCCACGCTGAGATATATAAATCTTCAAAATCCTCATAGGGATAATCTTCGGGAATATTGACGGTTTTGGAAATTGCGGTGTCGATATACGGCGCAACTGCCGCGACCATATCTTTATGGGCAAGTGCGGAAATCTCTAGCGCCGTGACAAAATACTCAGGCAAGGCCTGTACATCATG
>CANBZV010000077.1 GCA_947373945.1 Moraxellaceae bacterium | reverse complement strand
CATGATTGCCCGCCGCCAGTGGCGCAGGTGGCGTATAGAATGACGCATCGGCTGGGCCTACAGGGGCAGCTACTGCTATAGCAGGAATGTTCAATGCTGCCATTAAACCTAAAACTAGAGGTTGCCGTAAAAATAAACGGGTCATGAAATCTGCTCCTCCGCACGCTGGCGGTCGTTTTTATTGTGATGAGTAATGCGTCCCTGAGTGGGCGAGACGAGGGAGTGATGGCCAATACGACCAGTTTTTTGTTATGCAGGCAGCGGCTATCCACGGAACGGGATACTAGGGCGAGAGGTTTTTTGGCGCAGGACATCTATGGACAATCATCGGTTAAATCTGGCCACAAGGCGGATTTGTTGACATAAAGAGGGAGTGACTGGATTTTAGTACTCGAACCTGCCAACTTATGCAGGGCGAGGTTGGTTTTTTTGGTGAGATAGTGGTGTGTGTTAGGAAGATAGCTTGATTGTGTGGCGCAAGCTGGCTATCTTCGGCTGTGGGGATCAATTTCTGATTACCGTGTGAAGTGAATAGCTGTCTAAATAATTGAATAGATGGTTTGGCGTGTAAGAGCCAATTAGGGTTTTTTGAATGAATGATATTGAAAGACTGTCAAAAAATTTAGGTACTATATTGAGTGAATCACTCAAAGTCTCAGATATCTTGAGATCTGATATTGAGAGACTAATGATTTTATTTGAAGATGATTGGTCTGATCAGTTCTTTAGACGGTTATTTATTCGAGCGTATTGGGCGATGATCGAAGGGCAAGTTTATGGCATAAAACAAATTACACTTCATGCGTGCATCCTTGGCAGTAAAAATATTGAGGCGGCTGATCATATTTTTCTCTCTGAGTCTGAAGTTTTTATTAACTCCGATGGCAAAAAGACGGTTAAGCCTGCTTTTAAGTCAGCTCTAACGAACATTAAAAAAACATTCAAAGTTGCTGATAAATATTTTGAAGTTAAATGGCTGCCTGATTTTAATAGTGTTGGATGGCAAAAAATTCAAAATAGCATTAATTCTAGGAATGAAATAACTCATCCTAAAAGCTTTCAATCCTTAGTAATTTCAGACGAGTTCTTTCAATGCCATAAGGATGCCTGTATGTGGTTTATTCAAGCCTATAGTGAGCTTTACAATAAAATTTTTGATAAATACATTGCATAATAAGATGCTAAATGGTTTTTTATTTATTGTAAATTCGCATTTTCATACTTGTGACTCTTTTAGAAGGATTTTTGGTGATGCTTAAAGTTAGCCTGAATGGATGGCAGCGTCTTTGGGTGGTGTTTTCAGGATTTTTTCTTGTTAGTCTTGTTGTTGCGAATTTTCCCAATGCTGAAAGTATTCATCATGATGATAGCTACTATGAAAGGTTAAGTCCTGAGGCTAAAGCACAAATTGCACCTGAGGATGATATTGATGCACAAAGAATAAGAATGCCCAATAAACACGTAATTATGGTTCGCAAGGATGTCAAAGTAGGGCGATTAACCCCCTTACTTGTTGAATATGCTTCTCTAATTGATCGCTTACTTTTGAAGAGTCGTATTCAGTCTGTGGGCGTTTCGGTAGGTATATGGATAGCGGTAAGTACATCTATTTATTGTGTAGGATTTTTGATTGGTTGGATTCGTCGTGGGTTTAAAACTAATAAAACATATAATCTAAGTTTATCTATCCATGCTAATAGCTCATTGGTATTTATACTTTTAAATAGTTAGAGACCATAAATAAATGTCAACAAAAGTAAAAATACCAATGCGTTTATTGCTTCCGCATTTTGTAGGTATGTTTTTAGCAGGTCTAGGTTTGGCAGAAGTGTTTGCTAAAACAAATTTTGTTCCAGCCCAATTTCAATTCGAAAACTATGGCTGGTTCATGATAGTTATTGGCTACCTTCTTTCGGCTCCCGTAGCAATATTTCTTATAAGCGCTATCCGTGCTAATATGAAAAAATAGTATTGCTTATTATTCAACGTATTTTGAGTTAAACATTATGTCTAATCCGTTTTTAGAAGCAACCGAATTAACGTATGATCAAGTATCTTGGTATAGAAAACGTTGGTTTGTTATCATTACTCTTTTTCTGTTTACGCCTGCAACAATATTATTAGCATCAACAGGTGATCTTTATGCACAAAAAGATGATTCTGTTTATAAATTCAGTAAAAAATACCGAATGTTACTGGTGTTAATTAGCATCATGCTAAGTGTTCAAGGCATATTAAGAGTGATGAGATAGAGTTATTAAACTCACTTATGTTACGTGCTAAAAGCATTTAGCCACTCGTCAGAGCATCGTTCCAATGGATTTAGACGCTATCCTCAGCTTTCTTCTTTTACTGCTCTATTGGCGTGTAGTGCTCAGTGTTGTTGCAAGTTGTGCCATTGCCTTTACGTTAGTAGAGGTAATACCTTGGTTATCTGGTCTGCAAGGCATTGTGTTAGCAGCACTGGGATTTATTGTTGGTGTTGCTTGGGAAGAAAAAGCGACAGCGCTCGTAGCGCCTCAGAAAAACCCTAATGCAACTACATCGCCAATTGTTGCAGGCGCGACGGCAATTATTGTCGGAACAACATGGGGTATCTTCAGTTCCGAAACGCGTCACTCTTTCATCGTTGGTGGCATACTCTTCATCCTTGGTGCATTGTTGTGGTATTGGTACGCCAGCAAAGTAAAGTTTTGGCTCACTAAACCCCTTATCTGGGTTTGCATCACTGTCGCTACCGTGTCATTTTTTCTCGCAGCAACGGTAGTCGTGATTTAATTAACCGTGTACATTTTCAGACTTACCACCATCAAATACTGATCTGTTCCGCGCTCAGTTAAACATCATTCAACCAGGAACCATGATATGAAAATCACAATAGAAACGCTCGTTAATGCCCCTCTTAAGGATGTTTGGCAAGCATGGACAACCCCAGAAGATATCAAACAGTGGAATAGCGCGTCTGATGATTGGCACACCACTAAAGCATCCGTAGATTTGCGTATCGGTGGGGCTTTTTCATCGCGTATGGAAGCCAAAGACGGCAGTATGGGCTTTGATTTTGCAGGCACCTATACACAGATTATGGAGCAGCAGTTGATCGAATGTTCGTTTGGTGATCGGGTATTAGTTGTCGAATTTTTGGCTGGGGCTAACGGCATTACCGTGCGCGAAACCTTTGATGCCGAGCCAACACATTCTGTCGAACAACAACGCGACGGCTGGCAAGCTATTTTAAATAACTTCGCAAGGCACGTTGAAGCTCGTCGCTAAATGCAAACCATGAGCACCAAATTCATGTCGCCATCGCCTGAACTCTTAGCAGAGGTAGAACACTTTTTTGCCGATTTCGTTCTCGCGTTTACTATGTTTGACGGTGCTGTTATTGCTAAACGCTATGCCACGCCATATCTCTCACTGAATAGCAAGGGCGTGCTTCAGTCGTTCGAGTCGCAGGAGCAAATTGGCCGCTATTTTCAACGCGTTGTTTCTGAATACTATCAGCAAGGTTGTCGCTCGTGCTGCTTCAAAAACCTTGAAGCACTGCCACTCGGTTTGAACAGCTTGCTTGCTACCGTTACGTGGGAACTACTACGCAGTGATGGCAGCGTCGTCAGCGCATGGCGCGAGTCCTACAATCTGATACGAACAGACAATGGCTTGCGCATTTTTGCTTCAACAGACCATGCCTCCTGATTAATACAGTTCCATATCACTAACTATTTGGCAACTGCCGCTATAGCAGTCACAGCGCCATCTTCCCTCACCGCAAGGCCAACACCACGCTCTGGCAGCCACTTCGCCAACATCTTCTGCAACGCCTGCAATTCAATGGGCTTAGCCAAGAAATCATCCATGCCCACGAGCTGACAACGCTCGCTTTCGCTGGCTAAAGCACTCGCGGTAAACGCGATAATCGGTAGACGTTTTAAATGCTCAGCCTGCTCACGTTGGCGAAGCTCTTGCGTCAGAGCAAAGCCATCCATTTCGGGCATATGGCAATCCGTTAATAGCAAACCAAAACGATGCTGCTGCCACAATGCCAACGCACTGACACCATCTTCGGCCAATAAACAGGCATAACCTAACCACGCCAATTGCTGGCAAACCACTTGCCGATTAACCGGATTATCTTCTGCGACTAAAATTAGTAATCCATTCGCCTCAGCACTTGCCAAATCGGGCGCACGACGAGCAGCAGGACGATTGGCGGCGCGGCTACGTGAGCGCGGCAACAATATATCTTCCACCAACGCTAAGGTCAGATGTACCTGAAATTCGCTGCCAGCACCCAACTGACTTTTGACAGAAATAACACCCCCCATCAATTGCGTTAACCGCTGACTAATCGACAACCCCAAACCGGTGCCGCCAAAACGCCGAGTAATGGTGCTTTCGGCTTGGGTAAAAGGTTGAAACAAACGGCCAATAGCATCTGGCTCCATGCCCATACCATTGTCACGCACACTCAATACCAACTGCGCACACTGGGCAACCGTTGCTACTAACACGGCACTAACATAGACCTTACCGGCATGATTCGGCGTGCTTTGCGTGAACTTGATGGCATTACCCACCAAATTAAACAGTATCTGCCGCAAACGTACCGGATCGCCGAGCACGGCAATCGGCAAATTCGGGTCCAATTCATAGTGTAAAATCACGCCTTTGCTGTCGGCATTGGGCTGCAAGGTATCGACAACACCGCGTACTAATTCAGCCAGGTTCAATGGAATATTTTCCAGCGCCAGATGGCCAGCCTCGATTTTGGAGAAATCTAACAAATCATTTAACAGCCGCAGTAGCGTTTGCGCCGAACCGTGAGCAGCGCTCAACATGCCATGCTGTTCAGGCTGCTGTTCCTTACACAGCAACAACTCCAACATACCGATAATGCCATTCATGGGTGTGCGAATTTCATGGCTCATATTCGCCAAAAAGAAGCCTTTGGCGGCATTCGCCGCATCTGCTGCCAGCTTGGCATCTTGTAATGCCTGATTACTATCGTCTAGTTCAGCAACGTGGCGCTCAATACTGCGTCCATAGTTGCGCAAGCGCCGCAAAAGAGTGCGCAGAATGAGCGCAAAATTCAGTAATGCTAGTACAATCGCCATCGTTTGCACCTGACGTAAGGTATGGACACGCGCATAGGCCGTCTGCTCGATGTCAGAAGTCAAACGATTCATTAAATCCAATAATACGAGATTCTGATCGTTCATTAACTCAGCCGCAGCGGCCAGCTTGACTGGGTTTTCAGGATGATCGTATAGGTCACCCAAGGCCTTCTGTAGCGGCCGCCAGATTACCTCCGCCTGAATCAGTAATTGATTCGCCGTATCACCACCCACAGGATGCAACAGTACAGATTCGCCTTTGCCATTAATGACCGTACCGCCGTGATCGAGCGCTTGTAAAGTGGTATCTAACAACTGTGCACTCTGTTGCACAGCAGCCAATTCTGCGCTGATCGCCTGCCCTTGTTGTTGATAAAGTACGGCGCTAAATAATTCTTTGCTAATACGCTGGCTGAGCATACGTTGGCGGCCAGCCAGATTGATCTGCTGTGCACTTTCAGATAATTGGGCTGAAATAAAAAAGTTAAGCAACAACACGCCCATATCAAGCAGCAAAAAGAAAGCAGCAGCGATCACGACACCACGGTACATGCCTTCTGCGTTATAGATCTGATTTTTTGTCATTATTGGGCTCCTCGGTGCTAGCGGCGACCAAGGTAAATTTGCCTCCTACGAATCCCTGCAGGGGGAATAGTGCAATGTTTCCCTGATGATATGACATGCATCCCTGCACTCGGACAGCATTTATACCGACCTCAGGAGTTTTGCAGCAAGTTCCATACCATGAGAAAAAAATATCTAATAGTATGATTTATATCGTAAATTTTATCAGTCGTGATCGTTTACTTATTGTTTTGCACTAAAATAGCGCTTTGATAACGGTATAGTTGGGCAAGCCACTCGCTGCTCATGGCTTGGTGTTGAGTTTTAGCTTGATACAATTCAGGTAGATGGGCAAAATCTTTAATCAATACCACTTACCAAAACTTAGCGTTTGCAAGGAACCAAGCCCATGAAAACAGTCCTCCTGACGTTGTCACTGCTATTGTCAATTATGCTCGCGGGCTGTGTCGAAACACCTGCGAATCAAAACTTGGCCGCATCATTGGCGTTTCTGCAAAAAAATAGTGCAACCCCAGATATCCATCAAACCGCCTCAGGATTGCAATATCTAGTTCTCAAAGAAGGGACTGGCGCAAAACCGATCTTTCTCGACACCGTGAATGTCTATTACCGTGGTTATTTGCCCGACAACACCACGTTTGATGCCACACCGACAAACCAACCACCTGCCCGATTTGCCCTCAGTCGAGTCATTGCTGGCTGGCAAGAAGGCATTGCGTTGATGAGCGAAGGTGCCAAATACCGATTTTTCATCCACCCATCTCTCGCTTATGGCGCGGCCGGTTCGCCACCCAAAATTGGCCCCAATCAATTGCTCATTTTTGATGTGGAACTGGTCAGGGTTGATAAATATCGGCCGAACTAATGAGAAACCGTGGGGATATTAACAACACTGATTACATACCTTATTTGGGTATGGGTTTTTCAGTCTAGACAGTAAACCGTTGATTCATCAAAGGCGCAGTATTTGCGCCTTACTAAGCCTACCAATCCTCAAACAACCACAAACTCTGCCCTTTGGGTGTCACTTTCACTGACAAACCCGTGGTAGTTTTTTCTTTTAGTACGTCTATTTTCTCCAGAGTGCCGACACGCACGCCTAATAAGCGTATGCGTCGATCCAGTGGCACCCGTTTTAAACATTGCCCAGCCAATTGCCGTATCAGTTTGCCATCAGCAGTATAATCTTCGGCCGTATGATCACGGGTCACTGACTGAAAATTATCATATTTAATCTTGATGCCAATCGTCCGTCCAACATAACCCTTACGCTGCAAATCTGCCGCCACTTGCTCACACAAACGAGTAAAAATAGCACCCAGTTCTACTTTATCTTGCACCGCATGTAGGTCACGACCAAACGTCGTTTCCCGACTTAGCGATACTGGCTCGCTCGACGTCACCAAAGGTCGATCATCGCGACCATGCGCAGCATTAAATAACCACACACCATAACTGTGACCAAAATTCGCCATTAGCCAACTCAATTCACAGGCCGCTAAATCGGCAATAGTATGAATACCCAGTGCTTGCAATTTCTCATCAGTCTTAGGGCCAATGCCGTTGATTTTTCGACACGGCAACGGCCAGATCATCGTTTGCAGATCAGCATCGTAAACTATGGAAATACCATTCGGTTTATTGAACTCACTAGCCATCTTCGCCAGCAATTTATTGGGAGCAACACCTATCGAACAGGTTAATCCCGTTACTGCCAGAATCGACGACTGAATCGCCTGTGCAACCCGTCGGCCACCTTGTTCTTGCGCACCCGAGACATTGGTCAAATCAATATATACTTCATCAATCCCCCGATTTTCCATAATCGGCGCAATGGTCAAAATTTGTGTTTTAAAGAGCTGCGAAAAACGACGGTATTCGTCAAAATCCACGGGCAACATGATGGCATCGGGACATAATTTCGCTGCTTTCATCAACCCCATCGCCGAACCAACACCAAACTGGCGCGCTGCATAGGTCGCGGTGGTAATGACACCACGACCAACATAATCTTTTAAGCGAGGAAATTCATCTATAGGAATATCAGCCAATGACCGTGTTTCAGGTTGACGTCGACCACCCCCAATGACCACAGGCAAACCTTTTAATTGCGGGTAACGCAATAACTCAACTGATGCATAAAACGCATCCATATCAAGATGGGCAATACGACGAATCACAGTAATTAGCTCAAACTAAACGCACGAAAAAATAGCCGCTCTCTAAGTATTAGCGGCATCAATTATTATTTTAGTCTAATGCATAAGTGTTGAGCGTCTTCGCACGACATAGCTAGACGCCCAGTATTATTGTCACTGACGATTAACGCTTATGCTCAGTCTGCAATGCTTGGGCTTTGTAATAGTTTTGCCACGCAATATGAGCTTCTTCGGCTTCTTTTTGCTGAAGTTGGTGCAATTGTAAGGCATGCTCTCTTTGCTCTTGCCACGCTAATCTAATACGCTCTAATTCCTGAGCTTTTTTTGCCATTACCGCCTGTTTTTCTAGTTGTAATGCGGCATTTTCGGCCTGATATTGACTATAAATTTGCTCACCCCAAAACCACAACAAACTTCCGGCAATAATGGTCAATACAATTAGCAAAGTAACTTTGTTCGCCGTCCAAACAAATGATTCAGATTTATGACCGTGTCCTGCTGGCTCCATCAAAATAATCTTTACGTCAGGCGCTGATGGCGTCAGTTGCTCAACCTGTACAGGTTGAGCCAGTGGTTGACTATTCATCATAATTCCACCTTCCTTTGTTGCTAAATAGCACTACGCAACAAGATGACTCGCTGAAGTTTTATCTCTGTTGATTAATAGACACTGCCGAATGGCGTGTAGCTTAATTTTAGTTGCTCTGTATTTTTTTGCTGTTTAAAAAGACAAAATTATTTGACGACTTAGCGGTTTTTTGGCAGGACTTTTTTGGATAAATTAGCTGAAATCAGGCTGGGCTTAGCTGCCCAACCTGATTCCTTTACACTTAAGTCAACGCAGGATAATCGGTATAACCTTCTTCACCCCCACCGTACAAAGTAGCGGCATTAATGTCGTTTAACGGCGCATCTAAACGTAAACGGTGAGCCAAATCAGGGTTAGCAATATACGGACGACCAAACGCGGCTGCATCAATATAACCTTTATCAAGCAAGGCATTCGCTTTATCGACGGTGTAACTGCCTGCACCAATAATCACACCGGTAAACGCAGCACGCAATGCTTGGCGGAACTCGTCACTATGTGCAGGGCCACCTGCCCAATCCGGCTCTGACAAATGTAAATAAGCCAAACCGCGTTTGTTAAACTCATGCGCTAAATACAAGCCCATTTCCAAGCCATCTTTATCATCCAAACCATTAAAAATACCTAATGGCGAAATCCGAATACCCACATGGGCAGCATCCCAGGCATTTAAACAGACATCGACGACTTCCAGAGTTAAACGCGCGCGATTTTCAAGACTGCCGCCATAGCTATCCTCACGGTGATTACTTTCTGCCGACTGAAATTGATGCAGCAAATAACCATGCGCAGCATGAATCTCGACCATATCAAAACCCGCTGTCCGCGCATTGATTGTTGCTTGGCGATAATCATTCAGCAGAGAGGGTATTTCTTCCAAAGTCAGTGCACGCGGGGTATCACACGCTACCCGTTTAGGATGGCCATTTTCATCACGAATCGTCGTTTTATTGACGTAGGGAATAGCTGACGCTGACACCGGCAAACCTTGATTCGGCTGCAAAGAATGATGTGACACACGACCCACATGCCATAACTGAATAGCAATTTTACCACCCACCTCATGTACGGCTTGGGTAATTTGCTGCCATGCCGCCACTTGTTCGGCACTGTAAATACCTGGCGTACCCATATAGCCCTTAGCTTGCGGCGAAATTTGTGACGCTTCACTAATAATCAAGCCGGCATTGGCACGTTGACGATAATAGTTCGCCATTAATGGCAGTACGGGCACATCGGTGTCATCACGACTGCGCATCCGCGTCAGTGGTGCCATAAATACACGATTGGATAGTGATAAAGCACCGACAGTAACAGGCGTAAAGAGTTTGCTGGTCATAGTAAAAAATGCTCACCAAAAAAGTGGAGATCACTCAAACAATGGCTTGAGTAGGTATTTGATCAATGTGGGGCGTGTACTGACAATTACCAAGTCTTCGTTAGTGTTTTGCTGCAAAACAACTATCGCACCCACTAGAAACATTTGATTTAGCTGGAAATTTGTACGTATTGGCTGTAATTTTCATTACATATAATGAAAATTACACTGTAATGAGTAATATAAAATACATAACAGTAAAAAAATTGATGTCTATGTTGATATTGAATCTAGCGCCACGCTTAATTTCTATTTAATTTTTTGCTCGCCTCATTCAAATTTCAGCACAAATTCAGCCTGTTTATTAATCAAGTCATCGCTTTTTACCTGAATTTTGCTTATTTATGGACAAAAAACAGGCAATAATAGCTGTGATCATCAAATAAAATTGACTGAAAATCAAACAAAAGTTGGAATTTTTTGTGCGAAAAAAACACAAATTCAATGGCTTAGCTAAACAGTAAAAGACGGCAAAAGCGGGATTAATTTTTATCGTTGTTGGTTGACGTGGTGTGGCATGATTTTGTTTAGTTATTTCATGTCAAATAGGGGTTTCTGAGCCATCAAGCACCATTGTCACAACGGTTACAGTTTGCTAATCAAGTTAGGAATGATGTTTTGGGATTGAATATCTAGGGCTTAGCTATTACTGGTTAACGTGGAGGCTGATGATGGCTTTACTTGATAACGTGTATTACGGCCGCCGCCTGCCAGTTTTTCAATACAACCTTTCGCCAATAAATCGGTTAAATGACGGGTTGCCGTCGCTTTACTAACTTTGGCTACTTTTTGATATTGCGCGGCACTAATACCATGCTCGAAGCCTTTGTCACCGCCATCCAGCAGGCGATTCAGGACTTTTA
>CANBZV010000076.1 GCA_947373945.1 Moraxellaceae bacterium | reverse complement strand
GCAAACGGTAACTCGGTAGGTGTGATGTTGATTTGAGCGATACTGGGCAACAGTGTCGGTTTTAAGCCCATCGAAAAAGCTAATTGACCACGCGCCGTTGCCAATTGGCTATTGGCCTGTACTTGCGTTAATCGTGCTTGGGCATAGGCAGCTTTGGCCTGCAACACATCAAGTGGCGTTCCCGTACCAACGTTATAACGCGCTTCGGCACTCGCCATGCTTTTGGCGGTAGAGGTCACGGTTTGCTGCGCGGCATCAATCTGGCCTTGTGCCTTCAGCACCGCCAAATAGGCATTAACAATATCTCGACTCAGGGTCGCGATGGTGGTATCGGTATTAAATTGTGCCGATGCCAATAACGCTTGTGCTTGCCCCTGCTCTGCATCACGCTGGCCAAAATCAAACAACACATATGACAAGCGCGCCTGCAAACCCACTGTGTTGCTACTATTGCCCTCACTACGACTACTTGAAGCGCTACCTTGCATACTGACACTGGGATATTGACTATCTTTCGCCACTGTGACGGCAGCTTGTTGTGCCGCCAATTGCGCCCACACTTCTTGGGTATCGGGGTTTTGGCACAAGCCATAACTGATGGCCGCATTTAAACTGAGATTTTGTGAAGGCAGCACCGCCGCACATGACGACATCACGTCGGCAGCCCATAACGATGTGCTGGTGCAACACCACAACACTACGCTAGCAAGTAGCGTGCGTGGATAAATCAAACTGGTCATAACATCACTACCGTTTAGTTTCAAATGGCAAATTTGAAGCATGGTTGACAGAACAATACGGCTGGCGGAGAGCTGGCAGGAAAAATAATACAAATCAAAAAAGGAAGCTTTAGCGTAGGATATAATAACATTTGTAGCTGTTTTGCTATGTTTTTGTTGCGCGTAGCTCTGAGCTTGCTCATTTTATATTTATGGTTTGGGTTTTGATGGATTACATTCTGCTGTATTTAGTGCTTGGTTGTTTTTCTGGTTTTGTTGCCGGTTTATTTGGCATTGGCGGCGGCATGGTCATTGTCCCGGTCTTGGTATTTACCTTTAAGGCGCAAGGCTTAAGCCCAACGATTTTGACCCATTTGGCCATCGGCACGTCGTTGGCTTGTATTATTGTCACCTCGATTAGCGCGATCTGGGCACATCATCAACGCGGCGCGGTGTTATGGCCTGTGGTTAAAAAGCTGGCCTTGGGTTTATTGATTGGTTCACTGATTGGCGCTCAAATTGCCCACGCAATTCCCGCGCGCCAGCTCGAAATAATTATCGGATGTTTCGCTTTATTAACTGCCGCACAAATGTTCAGCGGCTGGAAGGGTAAACTAGATCATATTCCGTTACCTGGCATCGTCGGTTTAACGACCGCAGGCGGTAGTATTGGCGTCGCTTCAGCCATTTTTGGTATTGGCGGTGGCACTTTTACCGTGCCTTATTTGACACTACACGGTGTCGCGATGACTAATGCCGTTGCTAGTGCATCGGCCTGTGGCTTACCGATTGCCATTGCAGGGGCAACTGGCTTTATCTGGGCAGGTTGGCACGAAACGCAGTTGCCGTCAGGAGCGTGGGGATTTGTTTATCTGCCCGCGTTTTTTGGCATCAGTAGCACCAGTTTAATTTTCGCGCGTGTCGGCGCAAAACTGGCACACCGCTTACCGGCAGATATACTGAAAAAAATGTTCGCCTGTTTATTGGTCTTGGTTGGAATTGTATTTATCGTTGGTCATTAAACTAGTGCTGGTGCAAACTAAGTTCTAGCGCGACAACCAGCCATCAAAATCGTCAGCCTCATTATAGAAAGAATAACGACTATGCTACTCGCACCAACAGACAAACCATTTGATTATCGTCAGCCGCCCAGATTAAGTTTAGGGTTGGCCGCCTTGCTATTGGTGCTGTTCGCATGGTTATGTCCTATCGACTATGAGCGACAGCTATTTCTGGATGATTTTTATCAACACCATTTGCTCAAGGTAGAATGGCCGCTTTACCCAACACACCTGATGCAAAGTCAACAGTCTGCTAAATTGGATGATCTAAAAATTGCCTACGAGCAACACGACTATCATGTACTTAGCCAGCAACTGGGTTTTGACCGACAATTCAGTCAAAGCATCACGGCCAATGGAGAGGCTTTTTTAGAACCTGATGTCTTCTCTCAGTGGCGACAAGATCGTCAACAATACAATAAAGAGCGCGACCATTTAAGTAGTCAGGTTTTAGGCCTAGACCCGCAACGTTTCCGCCCTATTACTTTTTTCACTTATTCATTTATTGATGACAACTCTTATAGTGTTTTAGCAACCGTTCTGCTGCTATTGCTGGCAGGAATGGCGGTTGAGTGGGCCATGGGAAGTGATGTATTACTGAGCGCGTGGTTAATTGGTAGCCTTTCAGCGGGTATAAGCTATAGCTTGTATCACATCCATAGTGTTACCCCGTTTATTGGCGGTAGTGCCGCGATATCTGGCGTCTTGGGTTTAGCGTTTATGAATTTCAGACACGCTCGAAGTTTGACGGTTTATAACACCCGCATTTTATTGAGTGGTTGGCTTTTTTTAGCTTTATTTGTTGCCTTTGCAGGCATGACTTTTTTAAATCATCACTTTGATTTGGGGATATTAATCAGCCTCACGTTGTCTTTTATGAGTGGCATTATTGTTTGCCTGGCTCATCACCGCTGGTTTGATCGAGCTAATCAACCAGAGAACGAAGAAGAAGATATTATTACCCATGATGAGATGCCTGCCGATGAACTTTACCGACATGAACTGCATCACGCCTTACTAAAAATCAGCCAAATGCAGTTTGTTGCTGCCGAGAAACAGCTACGCGAACTGAGCGAAAAATATCCGCACGACAAACGAATTCTTGAACACCTCTATCACCTGTTAAAAAGTAAACCCGCCGAATTGGAGTTTGAAGAAATGGCATGCGGCTTGTTTGCGTTACCTAATCAAAAAGCATCCAACCATTTGGTGTTAATGATTTATAACGACTACAAAAAGCGCAGTAAGAGTTTTGTCGCCCTTGACGCTGACACCTGCCTGCAATTAGCGATGCGCTTTAGCCGAATCAATGCCTTGAAAGAAGCAGAAGAAGTGTTTAAACGTGGACTAGAGTCCAAGCGCCCTTCGCCGCTCCTGAAAAAAGCAGCGATGACACTAAGTCAGGCGTTTGCGACTCATAGTCAAGAACAACGAGCTCAATACTATCAGCGTATGGCCGCCGCAACAGATAACTTGAAATAACTAATAGTTGGCATCAAAGTCCGTTTTTTGCTTGCCGCCCAATTGATGCCAGTAACTTCTCATTAATTCAAAACGTGGATGTTTTTTGAAGCGCGCCATAATGTAATCCATTACTTCTAATGCTTCATGCTTCTCTTGCAACTTTTCATTTAGCAGCATGGCCAGCATGAAATATGCATCGGCCATATTGGTGTATAGAGGATAATCTTTATGCAAATTACGCAACAAACTCACTGCACGCGGATAGTCATTGAGCTCGGAACAGGCTTTGGCCAAATCAAAACACATATCAGGCGTTTGAGGACGAAAATCAGGAATTAGATACTGTAACTTTATCAATGCCTCCAATGCCCTTGAAGACTGATTCGTTTCGATTAACGCCTCTAAATAGTTTGTTGCCTGATAGGGAATTTGTTCTTTATCATGCATAAACACCAAAAAATTATAATAACGTTCCTGAATTTCCGGGTTTTTCTTTTCTTTTTCCGACAGCACTTTTAATAAAGCCATCGCCCGATCATACAAGCCTTCTTTTAAGTACACTTCCAAACGAACAGCTTGATTATCCAATTTACGCGAAACAATACGTTTTTTGGTCTTTCTTTCACCGACAATTTCAAAGTGCAGTGATTTATGAAACTGGAACAGGGTATAGCCAACCAACGCCATAGTGCCCCACATAGCATAGCCATAAAATCCTTGCTCTAATCCCTGCAACATGGAAGCGGGCAGCACATCTGCCATCAAGTGAATAATCGCATAAGCTACTGTGAATACAACAAATACCATTCCCGCCAATGGCCAATAATATAGACCTAGCGCTTCTAATACACTTTTCCAAGACTGATACTGCCACAACGAACTTATAGACTTATCGACCACTACCGCCATTAATAGTAATGGCGCAAACACCATCAATAAAACACCAACAATCAAAATGCTGCCGCCCAATTTTGCTGCCAACAAACCCATGCCAATGAAAATGACCGCTATCGCCATACTGACTTGCACAGCCAGCGTCGAGATTGACTTGAGGATATTTCCCAATTCGGGAAACGCCAAACTACCCGTCGTTGTTTGCTGCAACAGCCCCCAACCGTAGAGCGCCAAGATAACGTACGATAGACCAGCAATCGGCAACAACATGCCTTCTGGAGCAAAAACAGGCAGTAATGTCATCAATACTAGCAATGCTACCCCTATTGGATTAAGAGGCATGCGCATAAAATCGGTATAATGCAACCAATAAGGTTCTGCTGCTTGTTGATGGCTGAGTGATACCAGCGCCTGATTGCAGAGCAAACATTGCGGCACAGTCTCCGCTTCACCCGTCATATGCGTACAGTCGTCACAGACACTAATATGACAACCTGCGCAATGCCATGTTGCGGTAGTTAAGGGATGATATTTACAGTAATCTGTGGCCATTTTTATCGCACTTATTTTTTATCTTGAACGGACAGTGTAGGAGCAGAACCATGACGATGCAATCACGTCGACAAGTCATTATTATTGGTGGCAACTTTGCTGGCTTGAGTGCTGCACGCTCATTATCCGCCAAATACTTTCAAGTTACTGTGATTGACCCCTCATCTGATTTTGAATGGCTCCCCCATATCCATGAACTGATTTCGCGTCATAAAAAAGCCGAGCAGCTTCGGCACAATCGAGAAGTGTTACTGACGCGTGCGGGACATCGCTTCTTGCAGGAAACGGTCACCGCCATCGACAAACAGCAACAGCGAGTGCAACTGTCTACTGGTCAATGGCTGGCTTATGATGATCTTATCGTCACTGTCGGTAATCTCAGCATGATCGACAGAGTCAAAGGGGCACGCCAATATGCCTTGCCTTTAGGCTCAATTGCCGAAGCTGAACGTGCCGCCTTGCAACTTCAACGCCTAGATAGCTTAAGTCTGCCACAGCGCCCTGTCGTGCTGGTAGGTGCCAGCATTGAAGGTATCGAAGTATTGGGCGAAATGTTGCGGCGCTATCGTCGCCAATGGCGTTTTCAACTGCACGTCATCGAAGCACAACCAACCATCATGGCAAAATTTCAAGGAATGGAAAGCTATCTTAAAGAGCGTGTCGCCGATTTAGATATTCAATGGCATACAGGACGCTTCGTCGCTGAAGTGACCAAAGACAGCATTATTTTGGATAATGGCGAAACGTTAGCAAGCCGAGTCACATTATGGTGTGCGGGCGCCATCCCTCATCCATTGCTGACGGAAGCGGGCCTAGCCCCGACCCGTCAATACGCGCCCGTCAAAACAACGCTGCAATCTGCCGAAAATGATCATATCTGGATCGCTGGAGATGCGGCTGCTTTTCCTAAACCACTGGATAAACAAGCCTATCACGCCTTACCCATGGGGGCATTAATCGCCAAAAATCTATATCGGGTACTTAAAGGCCGTACTTTAGCTGAGTTCAAACCGCTACCCATTCCCAGTTTAATGAGTTTTGGTGATGTGGGCTTTTTACTGTTTAAATCCCACGCCCTCGCTAGTCCAAGCTTAATCGCAGCCAAAGAAGGCGTATTTCAGGCCAATTTCAACCTGATTAAATTACCGAGACAAGTCAGTGAATGGCAAGAGCTAAAAGAAAGCCTAACATTCAGTGCCGTCAATATGACCAAACTGGCTAAAAACGCATGGACTGATGGCACCCTACTCCACGCCCGCCGTTTTGAGGCGAATTAGGGTATTGGTGTAAATAGAGGCCATCTCGGGTGAAATGCAGGAGAAGATAACTTGCTGTAAATTAGGATATTGCTTTAAAGCCAATAACGTTTCGCTAATGGCAATAGCACATGCCGCTTGATGAGGATAACCATATACACCGCAGCTTATAGCCGGAAATGCAATGGTTTGAAGGTTATATTCAGCAGCCACAGCAAAGACACGGCGATAGCAGGACTTTAATAAAAGTGGTTCACGCTGCCGTCCGCCCTGCCAAACAGGCCCGACCGTGTGAATAACATATTTAGCGGGCAATAAATAACCTTTGGTGATTTTGGCCTCCCCGGTCATACAGCCCTTTAATCGCTGACAGGCCTCTAACAACTGGATTCCCGCTTGCCGATGAATAGCACCATCAACTCCGCCACCGCCTAGTAATGAACTATTAGCCGCATTAACAATCGCATCAACAGCCAACTGCGTAATATCACCCTGCAATACTTTAATTCGATGTGGCATTACTTTATGGCTCGCAAGGTAATACTGTCTGGACAATTCGGCTTGATGTTTTTACACGCCGCAAACTGTCCCATTTTGTCATAGCACACACGAATTTCGGTTAAAAACGTTTTATCTTGATTGCTCTGACAACGCAAATACACACCTTTTTCAGGCAAGTCGACATTCAACTTTTGGATTTCTGACAATAATTCGTCGCGCCCAACCTCTTTATCACGCCCCTCGCCCTTGAAGACTTCTGGCAACTTCAGCTTATTTGTATATGAGGTAATTGCGCGAAAATACTCTTGCGCTGACAGCCCCATACACGCGCCATATTTTTGCCATGCACTATTACGCATATCCTCATCAGGCATAAGTTTTTCTAACACACGTTGCTGAATAGGTGACAATTCGGGAGGTGTTTCAGAGCATACATCCGATTTTTGCATCGGGGATTTTTCGGTCCATAAGCCATGAACTATTAACGCATAACCCTCTTGGCACTGGCGTAATTCTCGCCATTCAGGGTGCAACACACAGGCCGCAGGCGCTAAATTGATGGATAACAAATAATGATGCTGGATAGGTTTCATTTCTTCGGCAAGCGTGTTCTGCGCGCAAAAGGCGAATACAACGGCCACTACGCCACAAAAATGCTGGCCTAACCTCATTTTGACCCTCGCTTTGGATTCATCATTATTTTAGTTTCACAGTTCACTTCACTTAGGGATAACAGTACGCGTAAAACCCTTTCTTCACTGTTGGTTTTTGTTATAGCGTGTTGTCTTTATTTACCAAATGCACACCCTCGGTCAGTTCTATTTTCTCCTATTGACGTGTAGGAAAAAATAGACACTGCTTGTAGGATTTTTCGTACAAAACACCGCTGAAAAAGGGAAAACTCCAAAACAAAAAAACTTAAAATATTGATTTTAATGAATATATAAAAAAGTAAACATGCGCGATTTTACCAACACGCTTTTGGACAGCAACTAGCCTAGCTTGTAGTTGAGTAAAATTCTGTTATTATTACGTCAACAAGGTTGTTGCAGGATTTTTGGACAAGCCATTCATGAAGAATGCAACAAGGCCGTAGAGGATTGGCAGGATGCCGAGCGTGTAGGATACACAAAAGGAAGCATTAGGATAATGCTAAGGATTCGTCAGGACGCGTAAACGGATACAGGAAAGGGATTGTTTGCTGCGAAGCATTGAAGGAAAGGAATGGAGACACTAGGATGTGTAAGGAACCAGCGGGATGGATACAAATCGGGGCAGATTATCTGCCCCGCTTGTATTTCTGGGTCAGCATTTTCAGCACCGCACATCATCATCATCACTACACCCGTCAATCAATCCTCTAGCCAATACACCGCTTGTATCTTGTTTCCAGTAGTGATTAGCTCTCACTACCTGACGTGAAGGCAGCTTGGGCGCACCCTGAAGGCGATGACCTTGTTGTGTAGATAAAGCCCTTCACGTCTCTTATCACCTGTCCGACACTGAACGGTAACCAAGGGCATGACCCTGCATGAACAAGGCAAGTGGGTGATCTGGTGAGCATGAGGAGACAATAACATGATTTACTTGGGTATTGATGTAGCCAAAGCCAAACTCGATTGCTGTTTACTAACTGAACCGCAGGCACTTAAACGTAAAAACAAAACGCTTGAGAATACAACCAAAGGCGTTAACGAGCTGCTGAGCTGGCTGCAACGGCAGCACGTTGCACTCCATGAATTACACGTCATCATGGAAGGTACCGGGGTTTACCATGAGCAAGCCGCCTATGCCTTGCATGATGCCAATGTCATGGTATCCATTGTTAACCCGGCTTATGTCCGTGACTTTGCCAAAGGGCTCGCTGTTCGTACTAAGAATGACGGGATGGATAGCCTGATATTGGCACGTTACGGCTTGCTGGTTCAGCCTGACCGCTGGACGCCTCCGCCAGCAGAAGCCCGGATGCTACAAGCTTTGCTCAACCGTCGTGATGCGGTTGCCCAGGATTTACAACGTGAACGCAATCGTCAGGAGAAGGCGCATGTTGCCGACTCGCCTGAAGTCATCCAGCAATCCATTCAACAAGCCATTGCTTTTCTGGAAGCACAGCTAAAGCAACTCCAGCAGAAAATTGATGATCACATTGACCAACATCCCAAGTTGAAACAAGATCTGAAGCTCTTGCAAAGCATTCCGGCGGTAGGCGAACGTGTGGGTAATCTAATGCTGGCCTTAATGCACAGTCACACATTCCAATCAGCCGAGCAAATGGCTGCCTATGTCGGCTTAATTCCGGTGGAGCGCCAATCAGGTTCCTCGGTGCTGGGACGTCCACGCCTGTCCAAAGCGGGTCCCGCTCAGGTTCGTGCCACGCTGTACATGGCGGCAGTCGTAGCCACTCGACACAATCCACATATCAACGCCTTGTATACTCGGCTGTTGGCACGTGGAAAATGCAAAATGGCGGCCTTGGGGGCCGCCATGCGTAAACTGGTGCATTTGTGCTTTGGCGTTGTGAAGAATCAGATGCCTTATCAAAGCAATTTTTTAGGCCTGCCAGTCTGATAAGTGTTGACCCGAGAGACGGTATCTACTCAAAAACTATCTTAGTGCCCATTCCTCGTTACCACCGTGATAAAACCGAATTTATGCCATAAAAAAACCGCTTTCAATCAGCGGCTTTTTTACATCACTTACAGACGAGTTTAGCGTTCTAAATACTGGAATTTATCGGCCACACCATCCCACTCTTTTGCATCAGCAGGAGCATCGCCTTTTTCGGTGACATTGGGCCAAATATCGGCCAACTCAGCATTCAATTTAATGAACTTTTCTTGGCCTTTAGGTACTTCATCTTCGGAGAAAATAGCATTGGCCGGGCATTCTGGTTCACACAATGCGCAATCAATACATTCATCAGGATGAATAACCAAAAAGTTAGGGCCTTCGTAGAAGCAATCTACAGGGCACACCTCGATGCAATCTTGATATTTGCACTTAATACAGTTTTCGGTAACGACAAATGCCATGTTGTCCTGCCTCGTAATCAATTAAAACGGAATTCTATAACGACTATTCTAAGCGTTATTGACCTTTGTTGTCATGCTTTAATCTCGCTATGACTTATCAATAACGCTTGTAACTCATATAAGTGCTGTAATGCCGCCCGTGGTGTCAAACTGTCAACATCTAACCCTTTAAGTACTGACTCCACCGCACTAACGCGAGGTTTTTCAACTACTTTCTCCACAATGAGTGGCTCGCTAAACAACCCTGCCTGCATCGGTGCAGGTTTGTTTTTTGCTTTTTTCGCCACTGGGCTTTGTTCTAACTCATGCAGTTTATGCTGCGCGGCCTGAATCACTGCCATAGGCACTCCTGCCAATTTAGCCACTTGCAAGCCAAAACTTTTGCTCGCCGCACCTTCAGTCATCCGATGAAGAAAGACCAAATGGTCGCCATAATCACTGGCTGCAACATGAACGTTCACCACCCCCTGATAGTGCTCAGGCAAACTGGTGAGCTCAAAATAATGAGTGGCGAACAAGGTTAATGATTTTAATTGCTGCGCCAAATGGACTGCGGCTGCCCAGGCTAATGCCAAGCCATCAAAGGTACTCGTACCCCGCCCTACTTCATCCATGAGCACTAAACTATGAGCAGTGGCATTTTGCAAAATATTAGCCGTTTCTGTCATTTCCACCATAAACGTCGAACGACCACCGGCAAGATCATCAGCAGAACCAATACGGGTAAAAATACGGTCAATATTGCCGATAGTAGCCGCTTGCGCTGGCACAAAACTTCCAATGTGCGCCAATAGCACCACTAATGCTGTTTGGCGCATAAACGTCGATTTACCACCCATATTGGGGCCTGTAATAATCAACATGCGTTGGCGAGGATTAAGCAAAGTATCGTTGGGAGTAAACGCGGCATTAAGCACCTGCTCAACCACAGGATGACGACCTTGCTTAATATCGACACTAATATCATCAATCAAATGGGGTTGCACCCAATTAAGATGTTGCGCTCTGTCCGTTAACGCCACTAAAACATCTAGCTCAGCCAAGGCCAAACTCATTTGCTGCAAGGGCGCTAGATGTTGTAGCAAATCGGCCAATAACTGCTCATACAAGAGCTTTTCACGAGCTAATGCCCGTGATGCTGCCGATAATGCTTTGTCTTCAAAGACTTTTAATTCAGGGGTAATAAAACGCTCGGCATTTTTTAATGTTTGGCGCCGAATAAAATGCGCTGGCGCGTTATCGGCTTGGGCGCGAGATAACTCGATGTAATAGC
>CANBZV010000075.1 GCA_947373945.1 Moraxellaceae bacterium | reverse complement strand
CCATAGTTCATCAGCGCATGACACGAGTCTAATAATGCTTCAACTTCATCGACGCCATAACGTTCTTCGCACTTACGAATATAGGTTCGAGCAAAAACCAAATAATCAATAATGCTGCTGGCATCGGTCCACGTCTTGAACAGATAGTTGCCTTTGAAAAAGGAGTTATGACCATAACAGGCGTGAGCAATCACCAATGCCTGCATCGTCATGGTGTTTTCTTCCATGAGGTAGGCAATGCAAGGATTGGAGTTGATGACAATTTCGTAGGCCAAACCCATTTGGCCGCGCTGATAAGCGTTTTCGGTACTGACGAAGTGTTTGCCAAACGACCAGTGATGATAACCAATCGGCATACCGACGGAGGCATAGGCGTCCATCATTTGTTCGGCGGAAATGACTTCGATTTGATTGGGATAAGTGTCCAGCCCAAACTCGCCATGAGCAATTTCTTTAATCGCGGCATCGTAATCGGCAATCAGCGGAAAGGACCATTCCGACCCCGTAGAAATATAATTCCTCATGCAAGCTTCCTCGCAAAAAGTTGGCGGAAAACGGGATAAATATCACTCGGCTCAACAATTTGCTGCATGGCAAAATGCTCAGGAAATTGCGTTTGTACCTCTTCGTAGGCGACCCATAATGCCTGATGCTGACGTGGGGTGATCTCGATATAAGCAAAGTATTGTAGGGCGGGAATCAGTTGCTCACAGAGAATTTGCTGACATAACGGCGAGTCATCGCTCCAGTTGTCGCCATCGGATGCTTGCGCACCATAGATATTCCACTCCTCGGCAGGATAACGTGCGCTAATTATTTCGTTCATCAGTTTCAGTGCACTAGAGACAATAGTGCCGCCCGTTTCCCGCGAGTAGAAAAACTCTTGCTCATCGACTTCTTTGGCGCTGGTGTGATGGCGAATAAACACCACTTCAATTTTTTGATAATTACGCTTCAGAAATAAATATAGTAGTAAAAAGAAACGCTTAGCCATGTCCTTGGTCGCTTGACTCATCGAGCCGGACACGTCCATGACACAGAACATCACCGCTTGGGCTGACGGTTTAGCTACTTTGATATGGTGGTTATAACGCAAATCAAAGGTGTCAATAAACGGGATGCGTTCTAGACGTTGTTTGAGCTTGGCAATCGCTTCGCGTAATTCGGCAATTCTTAACACGGTGGAGGGAGATGTTTCTTCTGCCAATAATTGCTGTAATTCCAACTCCATGACTTTGATCGAGCGCTTCTTTCCAGTGCTCAGCGCGATACGGCGCGAAGTCGCGGCACGTAAACTGCGGACGATATTGATTTTGGCTGGATTACCTTCGGTAGTTATACCCGCATTTTGCCATTCCCACGTTTCTATGCCCGCTAAACGGCGTTTCACCAAATTGGGCAGCGCTAAATCTTCAAAGAGAAAATTCAAAAACTCTTCTTGGCTAATGGTAAAGCTGAACTCATCTTCACCATCGCCTTGGTTACTGGCTTTACCGTTGCCTTTACCGCCCGCACCCCCTTGTGGACGTGGCACTTTATCACCGGAAATAAACTCTTTGTTGCCCGGATGAACCATATCGCGCGAGCCACCTTGACCATGATGAAAGGTGGGCTCTGACACATCTTTGGTTGGCAGAGTGACGGATTCACCGCGCTCCATATCGGTAATGCTGCGTTTACTGGCCGCATCAGCAACGGATTCACGAATCTGTGCCTTATAGCGGTCTAAAAAGCGTTGCCGATTGACCATGCTTTTGTGGCGGCCATTCAAACGACGGTCGATGATATAGCTCATGAGGTCTCCAGCTTGGTAATCCTTAACCCTCTCTTTAACTCTTTCCCAAAGGGAGAGAGGACTAAATGCTCCCTCTCCATGAGGGAGAGGGCTGGGGTGAGGGTTCTACTGCGCTTTTCTAAACCGTAAATACCACTCACACAATAAGCGCACTTGTTTTTCGGTATAACCACGGTTGGTCATCCGTTGCACAAAGTCTTGGTGTTTTTGTTGGTCGTTTTTCGATGCTTTAGGGTTAAAGGAAATCACAGGCAACAAGTCTTCGGTGTTGGAGAACATTTTTTTCTCAATCACTGCGCGCAGTTTTTCATAAGACAACCACGATGGATTTTTGCCGTTGTAATTGGCGCGCGCACGCAGAACAAAGTTGACGACCTCATTACGGAAATCTTTAGGATTAGAAATACCCGCTGGTTTTTCGATTTTCTCCAGCTCCTCGTTTAAGGATTGACGGTTGAAAATCTCTCCGGTATCAGGGTCACGGAATTCCTGATCTTGAATCCAGAAGTCGGCATATTGCACATAACGATCAAAAATATTTTGACCATATTCAGAATATGACTCTAGGTACGCCGTTTGGATTTCTTTGCCAATAAATTCGACATAACGCGGCGCAAGGAACTCTTTCAAGAAGCGTAAATAACGTGCTTGAGTATCGGCAGCAAATTGCTCCTGTTCAATCTGGTTTTCCAGAATATGCAGAAGATGCACAGGGTTGGCGGCAATTTCCGAGTGGTCATAATTGAACACTTTCGACAAAATTTTAAAGGCAAAGCGGGTTGATAAGCCCATCATGCCTTCATCGACCCCTGCGGCATCGCGATACTCTTGATGCGACTTGGCGCGTGGGTCGGTGTCTTTGAGATTCTCGCCATCATAAATACGCATTTTTGAATAAATGCTGGAGTTTTCGGGGTCTTTGAGGCGTGACAGCACGGTAAATTGCGCCAACATTTTTAAGGTGTCGGGCGCGCACGGTGAGCTTTTTAACGACGAGTTATCCACCAGTTTTTGATAAATCAGAATTTCTTCGGTGACACGTAAACAGTAAGGCACTTTGACAATAAAAATACGGTCAATAAAGGCTTCGTTGTGTTTGTTATTACGGAAATTCACCCACTCCGCTTCGTTCGAGTGCGCTAACACCACGCCATCAAAGGGAATAGGGCCAATGGCTTCTGTCCCATTGTAATTACCTTCTTGGGTGGCGGTGAGTAGTGGATGCAGCACTTTAATTGGTGCTTTAAACATCTCCACAAATTCCATCAAGCCACGATTGGCTTTACATAAACCTCCCGAAAACGAGTAGGCATCAGCATCGTTTTGCGGAAAGTCTTCTAGTTTGCGAATATCGACTTTGCCTACCAACGCGGAAATGTCTTGATTGTTCTCATCGCCGGGTTCGGTTTTAGAAATGGCTAGTTGATGCAAAATGCTCGGCGCAATTTTCACCACTTTGAATTTGCTGATGTCACCACCAAACTCTTGTAAGCGTTTAACTGCCCACGGCGACATAATGCCGCGCAGATAACGTTTAGGAATGCCGTAGTCTTGTTCGAGAATATCGCCGTCTTCTTCAATACTAAACAAACCAAGCGGCGACTCATTGATCGGCGAGTCTTTAATGGCATAAAACGGCGATTTTTCCATTAATGATTTTAGGCGTTCAGCAAGCGAGCTTTTACCGCCACCGACAGGCCCTAATAAGTAGAGAATTTGTTTTTTCTCTTCCAGTCCTTGAGCGGCATGACGGAAGTAAGCGACGATTTGTTCGATCGCTTCTTCCATGCCATAAAATTCGCTAAAAGCAGGGTAGCGGCGCATGATTTTATTAGAGAAAATCCGTGAGAAACGCGCGTCTTTGCTGGTATCGACTAATTCTGGCTCACCAATGGCGAGCAATAAACGCTCGGCAGCGGTTGCGTAAACCGTAGGGTCGGTTTTACACAAATTGAGATATTGCTCTAAGGTGTACTCTTCAGGACGACTTTGATCAAACCGCGATTGATAGTGACTAAACAGGCTCATGGTAAACCTCTAGATGATATTCACAAAAACTAGGCCGACACCCTGCAACATTGTTACTCCGTATTACGTTGTGCGCTCTACGGTGAACAATGCCCGCTTATTTTTAGCTTAGACACAAAATCACTAGCTCGGAGAAAAGTTTTTGTCGTTTTTTGTATTGCCGCTCAGAAAACAATCATTCCTGCCGTGTACCAGTATCTTGCTGATTTCAAAGTCCTATGCTTAAAAGGACAATAAGTGACGTGTCAGAAAATTATATAGTCTAGAATTATTATGCAGATATTGTGCCAGAGTATAGGGGCTGAGAGGGGCTGACTGTGTGAGTAGAAGCAGCATGAGGAGGAGAGGAGAGTAAGACACAGAAAATCTGTGTCAATTAGCGACCACTAAATTACAATCGACACAGGCTTTGGTCGCACTAAAAAATTGGCCATCATCAAGTCGATACGCTAGTAGTTGACCGCCCCAGACACAGCCGCCATCCAGCGCAATCACCGGCGCTTGTGGGCCATTGCCTTCCAGTGCCGCCCAGTGACCAAATAAAATGCGCGTGCCTTTAATGCTCGGATTAGGCAAGTTAAACCAAGGGTAGTAACCATCTGGTAAATCGTTCAAGCCTTCTTTGTGGCTAAACTCCAGCTCACCCGCAAAGTTGCATAAACGCATACGAGTCAGATAATTGGTGATAACACGCCAGCGTTTCGCGCCGCGTAATTGCTCATGCCACAAAGCCGGTGAATTGCCGTACATGCCCCCTAAAAACTGATGTAACTGTTCACCTTGTAAAATGGCTGACACTTCTGCGGCCAGCTCACGCGTTTGTTTGATACTCCAGCAAGGTGGTATGCCCGCGTGACTAATCACCGCATGTTGATGAGGAATATCGAGAAATAATGGTTGACGACGCAGCCATTCAATCAACTCCTTACCATCGGGCGCGGTGAGAATGTTGGCGGTACGGTCTTTTTTCTTAGCTGGGCTATAACCATAAAAACACGCGATTAAATGCAGGTCATGATTGCCTAATACGACGCGCGCACTATCACCCATCGCTTTGACTTGGCGCAAAACGGTCAATGAGTCGGGGCCTCGAGCAACCAAGTCCCCAGCAAACCACAAGCAGTCGTGCTGTGGGTTAAAGTTAATGACTTCTAAAAGCTCATCTAAGGCTTCGGCGCATCCCTGAACGTCACCAATGGCATAATCAGCCATATTGTCACCTGAAAAGCGTTAGGGAGTTAATGTAACATCCGCGGTACAGCTAAACGAAAAGCAGGAATTAGTGCATCAAAATGTGCTCCTGCATCATCCACCATGCCATACGAGCCATGCATACTGCCGACGGGTGTTTTTAACACGGCACCACTGCTGTATTGGTAACTTTTACCTGCTGCAATAATGGGCTGTTCGCCAATCACGCCATCGCCACGCACTTCTTCGGTGCGCGCTTCGCCATCGGTAATCACCCAATGACGGGTTAACAGACGTGCATTGTGTTGGCCTTGATTGGTGATTTTAATGTGATAAGCAAAGACAAAGCGACTGTCTTGCGGACTAGATTGCTCTGGCAAGTATTCGGTTTTGACGTTAACGGCAATATTATGTTCGAGTTCAGACATGACGACTCAATTGATTAGTAAGTTGGACAAATTCCTGCACACTCAACACTTCTGCGCGTAAGCTGGGGTTAATACCAGTGGCCGCAAAGTCTTCTTCAGTCGCCATACCTTTCAGGCAATTACGTAGTGTTTTACGTCGTTGATTAAAGGCGGTGCTAACGACTTGCTGGAGCAGTGATTCGTTAGTGCAATTATAGGGGGATTTTGCCCACGGTGTCAGTTTTACTACGGCTGATTGTACTTTTGGTGCAGGATTAAAGGATTCCGGCGGTACAGCTAATAGCCAGTCAACTTGGCAGCGATATTGAACCATAACACTCAGGCGACCATAGTCAGCGGTATCAGGTTCTGCGCCTAAACGATCAACGACTTCTTTTTGCAACATAAACGCCATATCACTGATGATATCTGCATGATTCAACAGATGAAAAATCAGCGGTGTCGAAATATTGTAAGGCAAGTTGCCTATTACCCGCAGCTTTTGTCCATCTTGAGCGAACTGTCGATAGTCAAAACCTAATGCATCAGCTTGATGCAGGTCTAGTTCGCCAAGCCCTGCCAATGTTTTGGGCAAGCGGGCTGCTAAATCGCGGTCTAATTCCACGACATGGAGTTTTTGCAGTGCGGGTAAAAGGTATTTTGTGATTGCACCCAAGCCAGGGCCAATTTCAACGACGTTTTGGCCTGCCTGTGGCGCAAATAGCTGAATAATGCGCTGAATAATAGTGTCATCTTGCAAAAAGTTTTGGCCAAAGCGCTTGCGGGCTTTGTGGCCTTGTAGGGAGTCAGTCATGGCAATCTGGGCGTTGGTCGGTAATTTGCCGACGATAGTAGCAGGATTGCGCCAAAACTCCGTTGCATTTTGTCATACGAGTGATAACGCAGACACAGCAAAAGGCGTTAAAGGCGAAGTACTAGGGGCTGTTTGAAGGTTTTTCCTCTTTGAAAAAGGGAGGGTGAGGGGGATTCCAATTATTTGGCGATGGTCGTGAAGCGTCAAGACGCTCTAGACCAGACCATAGCCCGCCATCTCTGCCGCCATCTTCAAGGCCGCCAGCAAACTGCCTGCATCGGCTTTGCCAGTGCCAGCTAACGTTAACGCTGTGCCATGATCAACCGAGGTGCGAATAATCGGCAAACCTAGTGTCACATTCACCGCTTCGCCAAAACCTTTAGCTTTGAGTACTGGTAAGCCTTGGTCATGATACATCGCTAAGACAGCATCAGCATTCGCTAAGTTTTGTGCGGTAAACAGCGTGTCGGCAGGCAAAGCATCTGATAAATCAATGCCTTCGGCGCGTAAAGTAGCTAGCGTAGGATTAATGATGGTGATTTCTTCATTACCTAAATAACCACCTTCGCCAGCATGGGGATTTAAACCAGTGACTAAAATTCGGGGTTTGGCAATGCCAAATTTGGAGATCAAATCGTGATGTAAAATTCGAATCACTTGCGTTAGTAACTCAACGGTGATCGTGTCGGGTACTTGGCGCAACGGCAGGTGTGTGGTGGCTAAGGCAACGCGTAAATCAGGACAGGCCAGCATCATCACGACTTTATCGACCGCACAGAGTTCCTGTAAAAATTCGGTATGGCCACTAAAGGGGATGCCAGCGTCATTGATAATCGACTTTTGTACTGGCGCTGTGACCATGCCTGCGGCCAAGCCGTCGAGACAGGCATAGGTAGCGCGCTCCAGCATCTCAAGCACATAGTCACTATTAGCGACATTCAGTTCACCAGTAATCACTTTGTCGCGTAGTGGAATGGGCCAAACCGCCAACTCACCTTTAGCAACAACAGGGAGTTCGTCCCCGAGGTCATAATAATGAATTTCTAGTGGTAGGCCTAGGCGATGTGCACGTTGCAGCAGCAGGGTTGGGTCGGCCATAACCACATAAGGAATAGTTAAGCCGAGTTGGGCAATTTGAATACACAAGTCAATACCGATGCCCGCGGGTTCACCTGATGTCAGCAAGAGCGGCTTCATGGCGTTTTAATCTCGGCGGTGGCACTGCTGTCACTTTTCTCGCCTTTAATTTGGACAAACGCTTCTGCGCGCAACTCCCGTAACCAACTGATTTTTTCTTCGTCAAACTGACGGGCATATAACGCTTGGCGGGCGAGGTTGCGGCGGTAGGCATCCGTCATATCCTGTTTGCGTTCACCTAACACTTGCAAAATATGCCAACCAAACTGACTTTCAAAGACGGGACTAATTTGATTGACCGGCGTTTTCTTCATCATCTCTTCAAAACTAGGCACCATTTCACCGGACGCAACCCAATTTAAATCACCACCATTACGCGCTGAACCCACATCGTCGGAGTAGGTTTTAGCAATTTCAGCAAAGTCGGCCCCTTTCACAAGGCGCTCATGCAAGTCGTCGGCTTTTTGCTTGGCATCATCAAGGCTTAGTATTTCTGAAGGTTTAACAAGAATATGGCGGACATGATGCTGTTCAACCATCATTTGTTGATTCCCGCGCTTATCAATGACCGTGAGAATATGGTAACCAGCTGGGCTTTGCAGAATTGGCGATAGTTCACCTTTCGCCAGTTTGTCGGCATTTTCAGCAAATAACGTCGGTAATTGAGCGGCTTTTCTCCAGCCTAAGTCGCCACCTTGCAGGGCATCTTCAGCTTTGGAAAATTGGCCAGCAACGGCAAAAAATGATTGACCTTGTTGTAACTTGCTTAATGCTTGTTCTGCCTTGGCTTTAGCCGCCGCCCATTGTTGAGGTGTTGCTTCATCAGGCACGCCAATCAGAATATGAGCGAGATGATATTCCGTTTCTAAAGCTGTTTGGCCTTGAGGTGAGGCTAAGAAGTTATCGACATCTTGTTCGGTAATGTGAACACGACTACCAACACGGCTATTGCGCAGACGGCTAGTCATCATTTCTTGGCGAATTTGTTCGCGCACTTGATTATAACTACCGACTTTTTCGGCTTCGAGTTTGCTTCTAAACTCAATTAGGGTGGCATTATTTTGGCTAGCGATATCAGTCAGCGTGGCATTGAGGCTATTGTCGTCAATACGCACACCGGCGCGTTCGGCCTGCGTTAATTGCAGGCGCTGGATGATCAATTGTTCGAGAATTTGGGTACGAAGAATATCATCAGGTGGCAAAGTCTGCTGCTGATTGCGGTATTGATATTGAATGTCGGCGATGTGTTGCGCCACTTCGCTTTCCAGTACCACATCTTCATCGACAACCGCGGCAACACGGTCTAACGGAGTCGTTGCCCATACCGAGCTAAGTTGACAGGCCAATAATACAGACAATAAATAACGACGCATTAACGATAATCTCTAGCTATGGTAGGTACTGAGTTTTCTTGAATTTGGTTGTAACCAAATACCCTATTGGTCAATAAGTCATTGACGCCACTGGATAAACCAGCAAGCCCTTTGAGGGTGACTTCAATAAAAAACGCATTCCGTCGGCGATCGGCAGCACTACTATTGTCAACATCAACCAAAAACTGCCGTCTATATAAAGAAACTTGCCAACAGCAAGCATCATAAGTCAAACCCACTAACGAATCTGGTGTTTCTTTGTTGCGCAAATCATATTGCCACAAGCCAAGTAAACGCCAATTTACTGTTAACGGTTGTAAAAAAGAGGTGCTAGTTTGTCTCAGTGCCTTTTGATTCAGTGCAGGCACGTCGCGGCGATAGCTATAGCCCAAGTTAAATAAACGTTGATGGTCATCTGGTAAATAATGCAGCTGTAAACCAAATTGTGAGCTTTTGCCGTCAGCTGTCCATAGTGAGTCTGCCGAGCTCGACCATGCGGGGGTCAGTTGTGCGTTGACTTCGCCTGCTAAACCGGAGGTTGATGCCGTGGCAATAGGGTCGGTCGCATTCAATTGTACTTTACGATCACGGAAATAGACGATTTCCCCTAACGAGGCACGAAAACGTTCGCTTCCATCATCTTTGTCTAGCCAGCGTGAGGTTAAACCAAGAGAAATTTGGTTGGCATCATCAATGCGATCGCCGCCGGAAAAACGACTGGGACGAAAAATCTGGGCGTAGTTAAAGGTCGTCGCGGCGGTATCAAAGTTAGGCAATTGGTCTTGGGCATGATAGGGCGAAAACAGATAAAACAACCGTGGTTCCAACGTTTGCAAAAAACCATGCGTCTCGCGTTCAAAAACTAGTCCACTGTCAATATTGAACGTTGTTGCATTGATACTTGTTGCTGTCGATTTGTCTCCCTCTAAGCGATAGGCAAGTTGGCGCAAACCGATACTCGGTGTGATGAAGCCCCAAGGCTTTTTGACGGAGTAAGTTAATTCAGGCTCCAGTCGCCAGCGCAAGGTGTTGATTTCAGGGCCACTATTGTCGTCTACAGTACGTTGAAAGTGTGTTAACTCACTCAGCAAATGTGCTTGTAATGGCGTGCTGGTGGGCGTGTTGGCGGTAAGCAGCAATTGCGGTAAGCGCGCATAAGGTTTGTCGATGTCTTTTAGCAGCGGGTCAATGGTTTGATAACCTTGCACCCGGGCAAGGGCGCTCCAATAAGTACTCCAATAGCTGAAATCGGCACTACGTTCCTGGTGGGTGGCATTACTTTGGACAAGATCAGTACCTAAGTCGGTAAAATAGGTGTTGTCCGAAACATAGTTGACGTTACTGCTCAGTTGCCAGTTCGATGGTCTATAGCGATGCTGCCATGCGGCACGTTTACGGTCTTGGCCATTATACAAATTATCATTAGGTAAAAAGGCGCCATTTAATTCCCCTTCACCAGCATGAGGCGTTAAATAGCGAAACTCACCTTCCGTCATTAGCCCGCGTTTAGATAATAAACGGGGAGTGAGCGTTGCATCGTAGTTAGTCGCCAGATTCAAATAGATCGGCTGGGAAAAATCAAAGCCGCCATCATTGGTGCTGCCGAAGCGGGGTACTAATAAGCCGGTCATGCGTCGGCTATCAATAGGAAAGTTAAAATACGGTACGTACAGTACGGGCACATCTTGAATATGCAGTGTCGCCTGTTTGACGGTGCCGCGTCCGGTATTAGGGTCTAAGCGTAAGTCTTTAGCAGAAAAATACCACACGCGATGGTCAGGTTCGCAAGTCGAGTACTCGCCTGACGCAATGGTCAGCACATTATCAGCCGAGCGTACGATTTGATTGGCACGGCCATGAGCATTCAAAAAAGTGGAGACAAACTCACTGCGTTCGATGTGGGCGATATTGGTAGTGAAATCCATATCCGCTTGTTCGCCAGTCATCACCAAGCCCGGCTCAGCTAATAAAATATTGCCACTAAATTTGCCGGTATCACGATTTTTGGACAGTTCGGCATTATCGGCCTGAATTACGCGTCCCGGCTGGCT
>CANBZV010000074.1 GCA_947373945.1 Moraxellaceae bacterium | reverse complement strand
CGAAAAGCCTTCAGATGACCCTCTAAAAGCTGAATGGTCGCAGGGGAAACAATTCCAGCCTTTTCAATCCGATCTGAGGCCAACGCACCGTCTTTGTCCCATTCAATCAGCTCTTGAGTGTTCGGTTTAACTGGCTTAATCCCCTGCTTCAGCAATGAACTATAGGCAGCCAAATTATCTTGACGATTTTGTTTATCAATATCCTTAAAGACACGCAACATCACTTCACGAACTACCTGTTGATCGGGCGCATCCATTTTACTGAAGGCCTTTTGATCTATCGCCAACACACCAATAATATAACTTAAGGGCAATTCTGTTAGATATTTAACCTGCGTATGCCACTGCAGCGCCAACGTACCAATAGGGGATGATGCCACTGTATCAATAATGCCCGTTTGCAGACTTGGCAATACATCCCCTAAAGACAATGGTATGGGCGTTACCTGAAAAGCCTTTAATGTTTCCGCCGATTGTGGATCATTTTCAGGAATCCATACTTTATGCTTACGCAATTCAGTCACGGAAGGAATTGGTGCTGTTTTCGACATAGCATAAGCAAAACCAGCTTCCGCAAAGCCAAAATTAACCATTCCCCCTTCTTCTAGTGCCTTAGATAAAGAACTATCCATTTTTGAGCGAACATAATCCACTTCGGCAAAGTTCTTGAATAATAAAGGCATCGAGTACACTTGCATGTCTCGACTAAAATCGGACAAACTACTTGCCGTAACCGCTCCACCTTGCAGCTGACCTATTTTTATTTTATTCAGTACGGCCTTATCATTCCCCATCGTGCCGCCGGTATAAAACTTAAATGTTACGCGTTGCTGAGTCCGTGTTTGTATTTCTGCTGCGCCTGCGCGCATCTTGGTCATCCACGCGGAACCATCGGGTGATAATGTTGCCACCTTTAAGGTCATTGCATAGGTTTGAGCCGTTAACATCAACAAACCTGCCATCAACAGTGTGCGTTTCATCATAAACCCTCTTCAATAACTTAAAACGTTAAAACCGGAACAAGACCTAATATCACCCTCACGCTTTACCCAACACTAATGTATACAAAACTGGTATCGGCTAAAAACTAATAAGGAGCATCAAATCAGAAGTAGTCATCTGCGGACTGCAATAATTCTTTTGCTTGCTGCTGAGCCATTATATTGCTTAATGTTAAATCATCTGCATGAGCATCAGCGGCCAACACTTCATGCAGCAGCCTATCGTGTAAATCCCTATCAAAAACCCCACGTGCATAATTTTTAGCATAATAGAGTTTAGCCATTAAATTACGGCCATTTGACAAGGTAATGGCGCGCTCAAAGTGCTGCTTGCCAACGTCAGGCCGTCCACCCAATGCTGGAGTCAACACAGTTGCTAACACTCCCAAATAGAGATGGGCAGCACCTTGCTGATAACCTTCATCCAGCTCCATCACTCGTTTCATTAATGCTTCAACTCGAGGCATATCAGCGATAGCATTCCAATCATCCGAGTTAGCTTGAATCCAGCCAGCCCAAACACTACCCGTCATGTATAAAACAGGGATCTGCTTAATCGTCATCGACTTCAACAACAACTGCAAATCATCCAAAGCTAGCTCACGCGGTTTGCATAGCCGTTTATCTTGCTGGCACAGGACGATAAAGGCGTCATGAAGTGCTTTATTATTTAAATTTTTATTACGAATCGCATCTTTGACAAAACTGCCGGCATACGCACTTGTTAAACTTGCATCTGCCTGACGCAAAGCCATCTGCTCAGGATTATTCTTTACCAACACATCCAGCAATAACAAATAAGAAGGAATACCCTGCTCGATGGTCACGGGATCATCACTTTCTAAAATTGTACTGGAAAAATCATGCGCGAGTTGTTGTGCTTTTTTTTCGATAATCACAGTACAACTCGATATTAACAACGCCGCACTAACACTACCAACGAGTAATAGGCGCCGAGGAAAACGAAACACTCGCATATATATAAGAGCCATAGTAAAATATAGTTTTGTGGTGTCGATATTAGCAGAAATAGCTCTTAGTTAACTACGCTATCATCCCCGCAACTAAGCCCGATCCTTCAATATTGTCATGAAATTGTCTCTTTAATGCTATCTAGCACTATGCCAGAAGCCACATCCCCCTGATCAAAAATACATCCTTTTGCAAATTGTCCTACAAACTAGATGCACATCTACATTTAAAGTGATATTATTTATGCGCCGCTTAGTGAGATGCTATTACCTGCACAGTTCCTGTGTAAGCGTTCAAAAGGCGGGACTGTAATCAGCATTATTTTGCAACTTGAGAGAGACACCATGCAAATCAAGAATATCGCCGTATCTGCTGCTATCGTTGCCGCTTTAGCTTTCGCTGGCTGTGCAAAGAAAGAAGAAGCCGCTGCTCCAGCTCCTGAAGCCGCTGCTCCAGCTCCTGCTGCTGACGCTGCTGCTCCAGCCGCTCCTGCTGCTGACGCTGCTGCTGCTCCAGCTGCTGCTCCAGCACCTGAAGCTGCTCCAGCACCTGCTGCTAAGTAATTTCGATTACTTAAAAAAGGGAGAGCTTATGCTCTCCCTTTTTTTCGCCTATTAAATGCTAATAAACACTTATATACCTTATAAAAATACGATTTAATCAAACTCCATCTCCTCAAGCCTACACTACGAAATATAACCCCCAATTTAGGGTTTAGCACCTACCCTGCCCCGTCCTTAGCTAGTGCTTATTTTTTTAGTGCGGGTGATGAGCCCCAATACTAAGCGAACGTAACAAGACTACACTGCCTTTAAAATTAATGAGTATGTTTAGTTAAAATGAGTTATAAGGGCGCTCGATAATACCCAACAGTTCATGCCTTGCTACGCAAATATGGCCACCAAGATTAAAGTCATGAGTGGTCAGCTCCACCTGCTCACTCGACAGCCAGTATCGCACTACTTATTATCGGTAGTTATATGGTCGGTATATGACAAAGTGCACACTGACAAATAGCTATCCTTTTAATCAAAAATACACTAGGTGTTAATGGTATCTCGAAAGCAGAACTGCGGTTGAGCCGACCACGCAATTTGGCGCAGCTTGTTGCATCGAATGACAAAGGGACAATCTCAATCTAGACCGCATTCGCCTTAAAATACAAAACGCCCGATGCAAGACATCGGGCGTTTGGACTGAAACAAGTGTCAACCCATTTCAGGATTAGACCATTAATAACTATGACTTCTTCTTGGTGCCATAAACATCGCCATATGCGTAGTAGCCAGAGTATGTACCATAGTATCTAGCCGCTTTTTTCATGTTAACCTTATTCAAGATAACACCAATGACAGGTGCCTTAGCCGCAAGCAACCGATTAATACCCGAACGAGCAGTATGGTGAGCAGTAGTATCTGAACGAATCACATAAAGAACCGCATCAACCGCTTTCGACATCACCAAAGAATCACTGACTAGCAAAGTAGGCGGTGTGTCGATAATGATACGATCATACATACCAGATAAAGTTTCTAGTAAGTCCGCAAATTTTTTCGACGATAATAGTTCTAATGGATTTGGCGGAACCAGACCCGCAGTTAATACGTCAATATTGGCATCTTCAACATGCAAGATACAATCTTCAAGCGTAGAGGTACCCGCAACGACATTTGACAATCCCGGACTATGAGGAGGCAAGCCCAAAACTTTTGCAATCGTTGGTTTACGCATATCAGCATCAACCAACAACACCTTCTCCATTTGCCCTAGTGCAACTGCCAAGTTGATTGACGATGTACTTTTACCCTCACTCGGCACACTTGATGTCAGCATGACACGTTTTAAAGGCTTATCAATGCCCGACAATACAACACTAGTACGAACCGTTCGCATTGCTTCTGCATAGCCGCTTTGATTGCTATCCAAGAAATAAATTGCAGAATTGTCCTTTTTCTTCTTTTGAATTAAAGGCACCATCCCAAGCATAGAAACGCCTAGTTTATCTTCGACATCTTCCGCACTCTTAAATGTAGAGTCTAAATAGTCAAGTAAGAAGGCCAAAACAGCAGCAAACATCAAACTTAGCACGAAGGCCAATCCAACCAATAAGCTCTTGCGTGGCTTAGCAGGCACTGTTGGTGTAACAGCTGGATCAATAACGCGCGCGTTGGCAGTATCTAACTCCAGACTGTCGTTTGCTTGTTTAATACGAGCAAAGAAAGTGTCATATAAATTACGGTTTGTATCAACTTCCCGCTGCAACTCTTGAAAACGAAACTCTTGCTTAGATAACACTAACGCATCATTTTTTGCTTGATCTAGAGACTTTTTAGCTTCACTTAAGTCTAACTCAGCCTGAATTGATGCGGGGTGTTTTGGACCATAACGCTTGCTAATCTCAGCAACCTTAAATTGAGCCTCAACAACTTGCTGATTGATTTGCAACAACTGACTGGAGCTTAATCCAAGAACGCTATCATTAGAGCCCGTATCAACCAAATTGTTAGTTTCACGGTAATCCTGCAGTTTTTTCTCGGAAATTTCGACGTTGGTTTTCAATATCCCTAAACGCGAAGACAGCCAGTCAGCCGCTTGTTGAGTCAACGCGACCCGGGCTTCCATTTGACTACTGATGTAAGCTTTAGCCATCGCATTCGCGACGGCAGCAGTTAATTGACGATCATATGACTCAAAATTAATTTTCACTAACTGAGTTTGACGTACCGGCTCAATCGTCAAATGAGTCATAAAGTTATCCACTAATTTAGTAAATACTTCATCTTCAGTCGGCAATGGATTTTGCTGATGACCTGCAGGCAAATACTGCTTCCAATCAATTTGCTGCCACCATGCCTTTTCTACCTCTAATGTAGGTAAATAATCAGGATGCTGGGCAATATTTAACTCACGAACAACACGCGAAGCCAACTCTCTTGATTTTAAAATCTCGAACTGCGTTTGCAAATACTCTTTACCAGCAACATCCGAGCCATAAACATCATCAAGAGAGGTAAATGTTTTACCTTGTTTCTGTTCAATCATTAACGTCGCAGAAGCCGTATAAACAGGCCTCATCGCCGAAACAACAAAAACAGTAGCAATAGTTACCGCCAACGCCAAGCCTAAAATGCCCCATTTATAACGGGAAATAACATTCCAATAGTGGCGCAAGTCAATAGCATCTTCCTGCTGAGATGACAGGTTCTTATCCAATATTTCCATCATACATACCTAAAACTAGAAGAAGCTCTGATCAACGGTTACAATGTCACCAGGCACAATGACTGCATCCAGCATGGTCAAACGTGGCTGACCAAGCGGATCATTTTCATGAATGACATAAATCTTTGTCAAAGATGCGCGAGGCGTAAGACCTCCCGCCAAGGAAATAGCCTTGCGAATAGTTAATCCAGGCTGATAGGGATAACCACCAGGCTTGCCCACCTCTCCATTAACAAAGAATGGGCGATATTCAAGAATACTGACGTAGACTTTTGGATCAATTAAATAGCCATCTTTTAATTGATTCGTAAGTAGCGCCTGCAAATCACCAATAGTTTTATTTTTAGCGACAACTTCACCTAGAAATGGATATAGGAAGCTGCCTGCATCACTCAAAAGAACCTCCATACTCAGTTCTTTCTCGTTAAAAACAGTAATGCCCAATTTATCACCTGCACCCAAACGATAGTCAGAGACCTGGCTATAAACCAACAATGGAGACACCGCGGTAGCGGGAGCGTTTGAAGGCGCGGGGGCATTAACAACGGAAGAATTTGGTGTTGCACCAAATAGCTGATCTAACAAGCCTGCGTGGGCATTAATAGCCCACGCAAACATCGACAGCGTTACCAACAACAAACGAACAAAGTTTCGCATAAGTAAGACGCTCAAACCAAAATTACAAGCTGATTTGTGCACCAACACTCATCACACTACGCTTTGTATCAAAAGACTTAATATCTGAACTACGGTCATTGACGCTAACACCAGCGGACAATACCAACCAACGACGCATTTGGTAATTAGTAGCCAAGCCATACGTCTTAGTATCATCACTACGATTATCTACAGGTAAAGGATTGCCTTTATAGTCATCCTTTGCTGTGCCTAATGTCACAACTGTATTAACGCGATCCAGCCAATCATGAGTCCATGAAGCTGTAAAGTGGGTATTTTCAACCGAGGTATACGGTAAGTTTGCATCGCCAGCACGAGCACCAGCATCTACATTCACCACATCACGCGCTTGTGGGCTCCAAGTACCAATCAAATCCCACGTAAACTTAGTGAGTTCTTTTTGGCCATCGACCTTACGCTTACCGTTACCCAAACGTAACTTACCTGTCGTCTGAGCCGTATTTTCCCATGTCACACCAACCAACAAACGGTTATCTAATGCATCAGCATAACCACCCGCCAATGGGTCAGTTTTATAATTGGTATCTTGGCGCTCATAATCAACTAAAATTGTTGTTTTAGGCATAACGCGAGCACGCAAACCCACCAAAGTGTTTAACATGTCATTGTCACGCGCTGTAGCAACAAAACCACGGTCATAACGCTTTTGACTCATAGAAGCATTTAATACTGCCAAGCCACGCGCATCCTGAGCACCGTACTCTATGCCGCCGCCAACCGACGTGACATTATATTTATCCACTTCACCAATTTTACGAATATCAACCAAGCTGAAACCGGAAGTTGAACCAGTACCGCGATCATCGTGCAGCATGCTATAGCCCAAGCTACCATCGAAACGCAGACGGCCACTTGGCTCGACATGAGCACCTAATGCAAAATTTTGATCAGCGTAGCTATCGTTACTATCATTGGCATAGCTAGCTGCTTTCAGGCTATATGTAGCCGAATAGACATTTAAACGATCCTGAGCAACGAACTGCAATGACGGGTTTAAAATCTGTGAAAAAGAGCTCACTTCACCATCATGCAGACCATAAATATTATCATCTAATACAGTTTGAGCGATCAACGATGGAACCAATACAAAGGAGCCAAATGGAATCGCCTGTGGTTGTACAGCAACTTGTGCCATTGCACCTTGTGCACCTAATAACAGGGCTAGTCCTAAACCGGAAACACCCACAATTTTCTTGCTTTCCATACTTTTCCCTCGGATAGACACGGTCAAATAAGCGTTAACTTTAGGCGCTCAGACAAACTCACACTTTCTGATCGCCACACAGCCAAATTTCTGGCGAGATTCTAGCACTATGCCAAACTAAAAGTCACCTCCGCACTTAGGCAGAAGCCTCGGAGATTTATAACATTGACTCACATTATCTGTATAGAGCATAAACATGGTATGCTTTATATCACAACTCCCCCGCCAAACCCAAATGATTGCCTAACAATCAACCACCAATATCAATCATTACTCTGCATTCCTATTCACTTGCCTACTTCTTGTACTTTTAAAAGCCAAATACTCTTTCATTTTAAAAATGGCGTGCTAATATACGCGCCCTGCGTGGAGAGTTGACCGAGTGGCCGAAGGTGCTCCCCTGCTAAGGGAGTATGGGCCAAAAGCCCATCGAGGGTTCGAATCCCTCACTCTCCGCCACGCAGGTCTATTTTTATTTTGTAACAATCCACAAGTTAAAAATAAAAATAGAATGTACCTTGACGCAACATGGCGAAGACTATACAATTCGCCGCCTCAGCGCGCCTGTAGCTCAGTTGGATAGAGTATCTGGCTACGAACCAGAGGGTCGGGAGTTCGAATCTCTCCAGGCGCGCCATTTCCCCACCTCGATATCTACATAGATACTTATAAAGTTTTGCCAACCAAAACTCCATTTTCTATCGTTGCTTTGTACCCATCTTTTATAATTATTATAATCACATTATGTCAGCGCCATATTATCTCGGTGCATTAACTCTTCATCACTCATATAACCCAATATTTCAGATATTTTATCTGATGCCTGGCCAATAATACGCTTACTATCTTCAGCACTATAATTCACTAAACCAACTGCAATCTGACGACCTGACTCGTCAACACAAGCAACCACTTCACCACGGCGAAATTGACCCTCGACAGCCTTAACACCTACTGGTAACAAACTGCGCCCCTGTTCTGTCACCGCCTTTACCGCACCAACATCCAGCACCACCCGACCTGCCGTTTGCAAATGCGAGGCGAGCCACTGCTTACGTGCCGTCAAACGATCATCATCAGGCAATAACAATGTGCCCAATGCTTCACCTGCCGCCAGTCGCTGCAAGACATTGTCACTACGGCCACTGGCAATAACAGTTGCACATCCAGAACGCGCCGCAAAACGCGCCGCCCTGACCTTGGTAATCATACCGCCACGACCCAACACTCCACCACCGCCAGCCATGGCAAACAACCCTTCATCCATCGCCCTGACTTCCGGCAATAATATCGCCGCACTATCATGCCTTGGATCACGATCAAACATACCCTCTTGATCAGTCAAAATAATAAGTGCTTCGGCATCAACCAGATTAGCAACTAATGCCGCCAAGGTGTCATTATCGCCAAAACGGATCTCATCGGTAGCAACCGTATCATTTTCATTAATAACAGGAATAACGCGCCACTCAATGAGGGTAGTCAACGTTGAACGCGCATTGAGGTAACGCTGACGATCCGACAAATCTTCATGCGTCAGTAGAATTTGCGCAGCTTTACAGCCATGCTCACGGAAATGAGTCTCGTACGCTTGCACCAGCCCCATTTGACCAATCGCCGCACAGGCCTGTAGATCATGCAGAGCATCAGGACGGCGAGTAATATTCATCCTTACCATGCCTTCGGCAACAGCACCAGAAGACACCAAAATCAACTCTATTCCCTGCTGTGTCAGGGCGACCATTTGCGCTACCCAAGAACGCATGGCAAGCTGATCCAAGCCTTGGCCATTCGCTGTTAACAACGCAGACCCAATTTTAACAACCCAACGACGAGCCTGTTTGAGCTTGTGGCGATTATTAATAGTCATATTTACTTACTATGTTATGTCATAAAACTCAGGCTCAGACAGCCTGAGCACACGTTAATTAGCGCTGATAAATAACTTCCATTTCACCATCATCGTCGTCGTCCCAATCATCTTCATCATCGCCAGCCTGCTCTTTTCTGGCTCGGTATAAAGCTTGTTGCTGGGTACGCAAATGTTGGATTTGATTGCGCGCTTCTGCTTCAAGATGACGGCGTTTTTCAGCCTCAGCCTCAGCAAACTCCGGATCTTCAGCCTCCAGCGTACGCTGTGCTTCAATAGCTTCCATGAGCTTATAACAAACCTGCATGGCACCCTCAGAAGTTAAACCCGAGGTTTGAAATACCGGCCCTTGCCAATCTAAACGACGAATAATGTCTTGGCAAATTTCTTCACGCTCTTCAGGCAACACCAAATCAATTTTATTAATCACCAACCAGCGCGGCAAGGCCGCCAATCCGGGCGAGAATTTTTTCAACTCCGACGCAATCGCCTGAACACTTTCAACAGGATCAGTACCATCAAGTGGTGAGATGTCAACAAGATGCAGTAAAAAACGGGTGCGGGCAAGATGCTTCAAGAAGCGAATACCCAAACCAGCGCCTTCGGATGCACCTTCAATTAACCCCGGAATATCCGCCATAACAAAAGAGCGATGGCGATCAACGTCAACCACGCCCAAATTGGGCACCAACGTCGTAAATGGATAATCTGCCACTTTCGGTTTAGCCGCCGACACCGAGCGAATAAAGGTCGATTTGCCCGCATTAGGCATACCCAACAAGCCGACATCAGCCAACACTTTCAGCTCTAAGCGCAATTGACGCGCTTCACCGGCATGACCAGGTGTTGTTTTTTGTGGCGAACGGTTGGTTGAGCTTTTAAAGTGAATGTTTCCCAAGCCACCATGACCACCTTTGGCAACCAGCAGCTGCTGATATGGCTGAACTAAATCACCCAATACTTCATTGGTTTCTTCATCAACCACTGTTGTGCCGACCGGAACCTTCAAAACAATATCTTCACCGCTTTTGCCACTACAATTAGCACCACGACCGCCTTTGCCACGCGCCGCCTGAAACTTACGCGTGTAGCGATAGTCGACCAGCGTGTTGGCATCGGGATCGGCTTCGACCAAGATGCTCCCACCACGACCACCATCGCCGCCGTCAGGCCCACCAAAGGGAATAAACTTTTCACGGCGGAAGCTCATGCAGCCATTACCGCCATTACCCGCTGCAACTTGGATGATAGCTTCATCTACAAAACGCATGATGCCCCGCCTATTTCAAAATCAAAAAACAAAAGAAAAAGCCCCGATTAACGGGGCTTCTTAGAATCGCTAACCTTAGGCAGCAACGTCAACAACAGCATATTGACGATTGAACGGGCCTTTGACAACGAAACGCAATATACCATCTGCCTTAGCAAACAAAGTGTGATCGCGGCCAATGCCAACATTCTCACCCGGCCAAAATTGAGTACCACGTTGGCGAACAATAATGTTGCCAGCAATGATCTTTTGGCTGCCGTAAACTTTTACACCCAGTCGTTTCGATTCCGAATCGCGACCGTTGCGGGTGGAACCACCCGCCTTCTTATGTGCCATGACGAATATCCCCCATTAAGCACTGATAGCAGTGATTTTCAACTCGGTATACCATTGACGGTGACCTTGTTGTTTACGATAGTGCTTACGACGACGCATCTTAACGATGCGAATCTTGTCATGACGACCATGACCAAGCACTTCTGCAGTTACAGTAGCACCAGCAACAACTGGTGTACCAATTTGGATGTTATCGCCATTTACCACCATTAAAATATCTTCAATGATGATGCTTTGGCCAGGCTCTGCATTGAGCAGCTCTACTTTAAGCGTTTCGCCCTGAATAACGCGATGCTGCTTACCGCCACTCTTAATAACCGCGTACATAATACTCACCGACTCCGTAAGCCCGTGACGCTTGAATGTAAGCCCACGGTGATAATTCGCAAGGTGCGCGATTGTATGCAAAATG
>CANBZV010000073.1 GCA_947373945.1 Moraxellaceae bacterium | reverse complement strand
GCATTGGCCGCCAAAAAACCGTCATTGGTTGGCACAATCATGCCCGCTAAGGACAAAAAGTTATTACCTCCTGTCGTCATTAACGTAAATTTATTACTGAGTTTTCCTGGTGCTAACGGCCCCGCCGCAGGATTATCAAGGACGTTCGCGCCGGCGGCTTTCAAATCAGCAGACACATCAGCGAAATTACCACCTTCGGCCAGTTTTTGTAACGACAAACTGGCAGGCATACCAACCTGAAAAATCTTTGTTCCACTTGCATGTGCTGCAACAACCAAACCACCAACATAAGTTCCGTGCATTAAGTTTTGCACTTGAATTTCTAACTCGGCAGCATTCACAACTGAAAACGCGCAAAAGGAAACCAGTCCCAGCATAAAACGGGCAGTTCGCATAATCTAATCCTTTGAAAAACATGAAAAATGAGTAATTTGTTCGTGCGCGCGCTATGAACACCACTTGGATGGTGCTTTATTGAAATTGTTACAGCAGGTTGAATTAATTCGTCATTAGGTCGGTTTTTTGCGAACTAGTTCACGTATTCACTTCGACACCACGAATGATCAACACTAATAGATATGACGATGGTGATTTGAAGCTTGGGCTTTTTATGCAAATAAAATTTCGACGAGGGTGATTTGATGGGAGGGTGATTGAATTATAAAAATGGGCGGATATGATCCGCCCATTAAGTCTTACCGTACTTTTAACTCTGACCCAATATCCAATTTGGCAGCGACAGTTTCACCCATCGTCACGCCCAATTTACGGATGAGATTATCCATCGGGTTTTTGTTTTGGGTGTAATCCACTTGCTCGTCTGTGCCAATGAGTTTACCCACTGTTTTGACTGAACCAAAACCATCTGCCAAGCCTAGCTCAACCGCCTGCTGACCAGTCCAAAACAAGCCTGAAAACATATCTGGCGTTTCTTTTAGACGCTGACCGCGCCCTTGTTTTACCGCGGTAATAAATTGCTGATGGATAGTATCGAGCAATTTTTGCACATGGGCTTTCTCTTCAGGGCTAATAGCCGCCATAGGATTCATAATCGCTTTATGCGCGCCAGCAGTCATCGTACGGTCTTCAATGCCGATTTTTTGCGCCAAACTTTGCACACCAAAACCTTGCATAATCACACCAATTGACCCCACCAAGCTGGCTGGGCTGACATAAATCTGGTCTGCGGAAGCCGCGATATAATACGCACCCGAAGCACCAATATCGGTAATTACCGCATAAAGCTTTTTATTTGGATACTTGGTACGTAACTGGCGTATCGCATCATAAACATACGCTGATTGCACTGGGCTACCACCAGGACTATTGATCCGCAATACGACTGCTTTACTATTTTTAGCCTCAAAGGCATCTGTTAAGCCCGCAATAATATCGTCGGCATTGGCATCTTTGCCATCGGCAATTTCACCATTAAGCTCAACAATACCAATATGATCACTCGAAGACTCTGTACCCGATGTACCATGTTTGCTTGGCGACATAAACAGCACCAGCAACACCAACAAATAGGAAAAAGTCAGCAACTTAAAGACGATGCTCCAACGACGAGCTTTGCGCTGCTCATCTACCGAGGCTAATACTGCTTTTTCTAGAATTTGCCATTCGCGGCCATTGTCACTCATAACGTCTCCAATCCTGTGTAGCGGTTTTTATTTCGACAAAGTTTTACCACAAATAATCGTGCAATTGATACACGCTATTGGCGACAGCCAGCGGTTGATACGCTTGCAATACATCAACACTGTGCACACCGTACGAGACGGCAATACGCGGCATCGCTATTTGTTGGGCCATTTCCATGTCATAACTGGTATCACCAATCATCACGGCTTCGTGGGCACCGATTTGGGTATGAGCCAATAGCTCTTGCAACATTAACGGATGCGGCTTGGATGCCGTTTCATCGGCGCAACGAGTGGCGATGAAATAGTCACCTAAATTTGTTTGTTCCAGAACGCGATTCAAACCCAGACGGCTTTTGCCTGTCGCGACTGCCAACAAAGCACCGTCTGCACGCAATTGCTCTAACAATGGCAGTACACCATCAAATAGTTGAATCTTGTCTGGGCTGCCCAAAATAAAATGATGGGAATACTGTTGTCTAATCAACTCACGACGAGCAGCTGGCGTTTGAGGAAATAACAACGCTATTGCTTCAGGCAAACCCAAACCAATAATGTGACGCACCGCGGCAACACTTGGAACGACTTCACCAAGGGTAACTGCCGCCTGCTGCATACTGTCAACAATATGCGCAACCGAGTCCATTAACGTGCCATCCCAATCAAAAATAACCAACTTATACGCGGGCATGGGTTTTTCTCAATGTTGCCAATACTTTTTCTAGCTCAGGCGCTAAGGAACAATGAAGTTTCAAGGGCGCTTCTTGGTTCGGTAACTTTAAGGTGAGGTCACGCGCATGTAAAAACAAGCGGTTTAAGCCAAACTCTTTGGCTGCTTTGTTATTTTCATTCGAGGTGTATTTTTCATCACCTAAAATAGGATGGCCCAAAAACTGGGCATGAACACGAATTTGATGGGTACGGCCCGTTAAAGGACGCGCTTCCACCAAGGTGCAATTATCAAAGCGTTCCAGCACTTTAAAATGGGTTTCGGCGGCTTTGCCATCACGTGACACACGGACAATACGCTCACCAGAAGCCAAATTGGTTTTATCAAGCGGCGCCGTCACTTTATGCGTCGAGCCTTTCAAATGCCCTACCAACAATGCCAAATAAACTTTTTGCATTTTGCCTTCGCGTAGTTGCTCGTGCAAATGACGCAGCACACTGCGCTTATCGGAGATCAATAACAGTCCAGAGGTATCCCGATCCAGACGATGAACCAATTCTAAAAATTCAGTGGTTGGATATAAACCACGCAATGCTTCAATCGCACCAAAAGCGACACCACTCCCCCCATGTACCGCAAGTCCAGACGGTTTATTCAACACAATAATGCCATGTTCTTTATATAAGATACGGTCAGATAATTGTTGGGCGAATTGTGGACTCGGCGTAATCGGCGCACTTTCCTCACTCAAACGTAATGGGGGCACGCGCACCACATCACCAATTTGCAAACGATATTCAGGCTTGATTCGACCTTTATTAACACGCACTTCCCCTGTACGAACAATGCGATAAATCAAGGTACGTGGTGCGCCCTTTAATTTAGTCAGCAAAAAATTATCAATACGTTGTCCGTCTTCGTTTTCAGTAATCGTTAAAAGACGAACCACTTGGGTGCTGGCGTTATCAGTCATAAAAGTATGCAAATCTTGGTCTAAAAGAGGGGTTTTTCGATTAACAAACAAACAATAACAAACTTCGATGACGCTCTAGCATAAAAAATGTGTGAGCTTTGCTTGGAGTCTGATATAGTCCCGTCGGCCAACCGTTCGCGTTGTGCAGTCTAACAGCCTCGAACCTTAAACGTCGCGGTGTTAGTAAAATGGCGAACGGATTATATAGGCAAACACGGTGCTTGTACGGGCTTTTATGAAGCGGTAAGTGATTTAATGATTTACAGGTCAGTCCTGCATTTTCATACCGCGCCCATAGCACCACAAAAAATATGGCGGCTTAGGCTGCATTACTCCACTGGCACACCCGTCGTGGACAGTCAGAAACGAATTTTCAAGAACACCGCCAGCGCGGTTTTCTTTACACGTTCAGCCTGCTATCTATACAAATAATAGCGGCTAACGTCTAAGACCTTATTTTTGACCCAAACTGACCCGTTTGGGCAGGCCAAACAGGTGGCCATCGTTTCTTAATGTTCTACGTGTGTGTCACTATTTAGGTGACAACAATCAATGAAACGTATGTTAATCAATGCGACGCACGCCGAAGAAACCCGCGTCGCTTTAGTCGACGGCCAGCGCCTGTATGACTTTGACTTAGAGCATCACTCCCGTGTTCAAAAAAAAGCAAATATCTATAAAGGCCGCGTTACGCGTGTCGAACCGAGTTTAGAAGCTGCTTTTGTTGACTTTGGCGGCGACCGTCATGGTTTTCTCCCCTTAAAAGAAATTGCCCGTGAATACTTCAATCGTAACCCGCGTGATGTTGGTCGGGTAACAATTCGTGAAGCCATTCAAGAAGGTCAAGAAATCATCCTGCAAGTTGAAAAAGAAGAGCGAGGCAACAAAGGCGCCGCTTTATCAACCTTCATTTCGTTAGCTGGCCGTTATTTGGTATTAATGCCGAACAATCCACGTGCGGGTGGTATTTCTCGTCGTATCGAAGGCGAAGAACGCGAAGAGCTCAAAGAAGCGCTGAACTCGATCAGCATTCCTGCGGATATGGGCGTCATTGTTCGTACTGCTGGCTTAGGTCGTAGCCCTGAAGAACTACAGTGGGATTTGGATTATTTGTTGACCTTGTGGAAATCCATTACCCAAGCAGCCTCACAAACGGCACCGTTCCTGATTTATCAAGAATCCAATGTCATTATTCGTGCGATTCGCGACTATTTGCGTGACGACATTAACGAAGTGCTGATTGATAGCGAAGCTGCTTATAATCAGGCTATTGAGTTTGTGCGTCAGGTCATGCCGCACTACCAAAACAAAATCAAACTCTACCGCGATGCTGTGCCGCTGTTTAATCGCTATCAAATCGAAAGCCAAATCGAAACCGCGTATCAACGTGAAGTCAAATTGCCTTCTGGCGGCTCCATTGTTATTGACCCGACTGAAGCGTTGGTATCAATTGATATTAACTCCTCACGCTCCACTAAAGGCAGCGACATTGAGGAAACAGCGCTTAACACCAACATGGAAGCGGCTGAAGAAATTGCTCGTCAATTACGCTTGCGTGATATTGGTGGTTTGATTGTCATCGACTTTATCGATATGACTCCGCCAAAGCATCAACGGATGGTAGAAGACAAGCTGCGTGAATCGTTGTCGATGGACAGAGCACGGGTACAAATTGGCCGTATTTCACGTTTTGGTTTATTAGAACTGTCACGCCAACGCTTACGTCCTTCACTAGAAGAAACTACAGGCTTAGTCTGCCCACGCTGTAATGGCACTGGCGTGATCCGCGATGTACGTTCATTGGCATTATCAATCATGCGTGTGATTGAAGAAGAAGTGTTAAAAGATCGTAGCGTCGAAATTCAGGCACAAGTTCCTGTCACTGTTGCAGCATTCTTGCTCAATGAAAAACGTGCGGCGATTACTGCTTTGGAAGCACGTAGTGGTGTACGCATTATTATTCTGCCTAATCCGCACATGGAAACACCGCATTACGAAGTTTCACGTTTGCGTGACGACCAAATGGATGATGATCAGGATGCTCCACCCTCTTTCCAACAAGTCGAAAACTTCCGTCCTGTGATTGAAGATAATGGCTTGTACAATCGTGAAGAAAAAACCACGGTCCGCCGCCCTGAAGCTGCAGTAAAAATGGTGCAGCCAGAAACGCGCGCACCAGCACCACGTGCGGGTTCACAAACACCAACTGCAATCATTAAAGAAGAAAGCTTAAAACCTGCTGACACTGATAATCAGAAAGGCTTCTTTGCCTGGTTTGCCAACTTGTTTAATGGCCAGCAACACCAAAGCGTACATGCAGAAGTGGAAAGCAAGCTCCAACCTACTCCCGTCATTGAAGCAGCACCCGAGCCTGTGCGTGAAACATCACGTCAGCCGCGTGAGCGCCAACCACGTCAAGAGGGTGATTATCAAGCACGTGAACCACGCAACCCGCGTGAACGCCAGCCACGTCAAGAGGGTGACTTCCAAGCACGCGAGCCGCGTCAACCGCGCGAGCGTCAGCCACGTCAAGACAATGAGTTCCGTAATAACGAAACCCGTGACAATCGCGAACCGCGTGTACCGCAACAAGATCGTCATGAGCCAGCGCCACGCCCTCAACGTGAGCCACGGCCACCACGTGAACCTCGTCCAGCTCGCCCAGAAGCTGATGTGGTTGCCAATGTTGCGCCTATTGATAGCCCTTTATCAACCAACCCAGAAATGGGTGGTGAAGATCAACATCAACGTCGTCCACGTCGCGATCGTCAAAATGGTCATGGCTTTAATCGTCGTCAACGTCCACCACGTGAACGTGATCCACAAGTACTGGTTGAAGCTGGCCTGAACGAAACACCTACTGAGGCAGTCGTTATCTCTGCAGTAGTGCAAGACTTTATTGCTCAAGTAGATGCTGAAGTTGCAGCCACTGCTCAAGCTGAAGCCGTTGAAAATGCTGCTGTTAACATCGTTGCCGAAACCGTTGAAGCCGCTACTGTCGACACCAGTGTTACGCCTGCTGCTGACACGACTACCGAAGCCAATAACGAAGCGCCTACTGACATCGCTACTGCGGTGGTTGCTGAACCGGAAGTTGCCGTTGTAGCAGAGCCTGAAGTAATTGTTGCTCCTGTGGTTATCGCTGAAGAACCTGCCATTCCTTCTGCCCCTGTTCGTGCTGCGAATGATCCGCGTGAGCGTCGCCGCCGGGAAGCCGCCGAACGCGCTGCCGCTGAACAAGTTGCCCGTGAAGAAGCTGAACGTGCAGTACAAGCTGCTGAAGCAGAAAAACTTGCAGCCGAACAAGCGGCTAATACTCCTGTTATTGAAGCCGAAGTAGCCATTGTTGAAGCTGACGTTGTAGTTACGGAAGTGGCTCCAACTGTTGAAGCCGTCATTAATGAAGAAGTACCTGTCGCGGACGAACCCGTTATTAGTAGTGCTGTTCAGGAAGACACTAACGAAGTAGTAGCGATTGAAGCACCCGCTGAAACAACGGCCGAAATTAGCCCTGCTGCAGAAGCCGAAACTATTGCCGCTGAAGCTGCGCCGGTAAAAGCCAAAAGAACGCGTGCACCCGCTGCGGTAGCAATAGCTGTTCCTGCTGTCATGCCTGCTGCTACCTGGAAAACTGTGGGCGAATTCATCTCGGCATTCTTGCCTGATGAAAAACCGGTGACTGGTGCGGAAGTGATTGCAGCCTTTTTCTTAGCTGAGAAAAAGCAAAAAGCAATTGCCGAAGCGTTAGCAACAAAACCAGTAGAAGAACAGGCTTAAATTGCCTAACTAAAAAGCCCCTGACCGTTTAACGGTCAGGGGCTTTTTATTCTCTGCAACACTCGATAATCACTGAAGCATTAAAACGGCTAATTAAATAATATTTGCCTCAATCTCTAACGCTACGCCAAACTTGCTCAAAACATCCTGCTGAATGGTTTGTGCTAACAACATAATTTCCTGGCCACTGGCACCACCACGATTAACTAACACCAACGCCTGCTTTTCATAGACGCCCGCTTGCCCAAATGACTTCCCTTTCCAGCCTGTTTGCTCAATTAACCAGCCTGCCGCCAATTTGACGCGCTCACCTTGAGGATAAGCAATGATTTGTGGAAACTGTATTTTTAAATCATCGAACTGACTTTGACTTATAACGGGATTTTTGAAAAAGCTACCAGCATTACCAATCACAGCAGGATCAGGTAGTTTACGCTGACGAATAGCAACTACAGCACAAGCGATATCAATAGGTGATGGCTGGCTAATGCCCCGCTGCGTTATTTCTTGAGCGATATCACCATACTGCATCTTGAGCACAGGGATTGTTGATAAGGTAAAACGGACGTGGGTAATGATATAGGCATCTTTGAGTTCACGTTTAAAGATGCTATCGCGATAACCAAACTGACAATCGGTTAATGAAAACTCGCGAGCCTGCCCTGTTTGTCGGCAAATGGCACGTAAGCTATGAAAACAGTCTTTAATTTCGACCCCATACGCACCAATATTTTGAATCGGCGACGCCCCGACAGTGCCTGGAATTAAAGATAAATTCTCTAAACCATACCAACCTTTGCCCAAACAATACTGAACAAACATATGCCAGTTTTCACCGGCGGCGGCCTCAATCACAACTACTTGGCCCTGGTCGGCCAAACAAGAAATACCCTTTAACATCGGGCATAACACCAAACCCGCATAATCGTGACTGAAAACGATATTACTGCCACCACCTAAGACCAGCAGCGGTAAGTTTTTTACGGTAGCCGTGTTTAAAGCAGCAACTAACTCGGACTCACTATGCACTTCCAGCAAAAACTGGCATTTAGCGGCAATACCAAAGGTATTACGCTGCTGCAAGGGAGCATTTTCAACAAACATGTTAACAGCCACAGTTTGTTAAGCCTTTCTCAGCTAACAGCGTTTTTAATAAATTAGCAGCCGTGACTTCTACCAAGTCGAGCACGACTTCAAAACCCTCTTCACCACCACTATAGGGATCAGGCACTTCCTGCCCTTTTTTGTCGGGGTGATAGTCTAAAAACAATTGCAATTTCGCGGTCGCGTCTTTGCAATATTGCTGCACTTTTTCCATTTCAGCAAAGTTGTGTTCATCCATCACCAAGACATAATCGAACTTTTTAAAGTCTTGTGGCGAAATATAACGGGCACGTAATTTGGAAATATCATAGCCGCGAGCTTTGGCGTGTTTTTGCGCTCGACGATCTGGCGGCTCACCAACATAGTAAGCAGCCGTGCCAGCAGAATCGAGATGAAACATATCTTGCCAACCCGACTTTTCCACCATGGTTCTAAACACGCCTTCGGCGGTTGGTGAACGGCAAATATTGCCTAAACAAACAAATAGGATTTTAATTTTCTCAGACATTAGTCAAACCTTGCTCAAAAAGCGCACGTACTCGTTCCAAATCAGCCATGGTATCAACGCCCGCAGGTAAATTGACACAGGCCAAATCAACATGAATTTTTACACCGTAATACAATGCCCGCAATTGCTCTAAAGCCTCAACTTGTTCTAACAACGCTGGAGGCCATTGTACATAGGCATTCAAGAAACTAACCCGATAGGCATAAATACCTAAATGGCGTAAATACAACTCAGGTACAGGTAATGTTTCTATACCCTGGACAAATGCATCACGTGCCCATGGCATAGGCGCACGGCTAAAGTACATCGCCATCTGTTGATGGTCACGTATTAGTTTCACAATATTCGGATTCGTTAATTGCGCGACGTCATGCAATGGCTCGGCTAAGGTTGCTATTCCAGCTTGAGGATTCGCCGCTAAGTTAGCTGCAACCTGATTAATAACGGCAGCCGGAATTAATGGCTCATCGCCTTGGACATTGACAATAATCTCATCCGCACCCCAACCCATTTTTACCGCGACTTCTTGGAGACGATCTGTACCTGACGGATGGTCGGTAGATGTCATCACTACAGGGGCGCCCAACTGCTCAGCAACCCGAAAAATACGCTCATCATCGGTGGCAATAACGACTTGTTGCGCCTGACTCAGCAAGGCTCGTTGATAAACATGCGCTACCATCGGCTGCCCTGCAATATCAAGTAGCGGCTTGGCTGGCAAGCGACTTGAACCATAGCGGGCTGGAATTACGACCTTAAAAGCAGTCATGACATCATCCTAATTTTTCGTCCAGCGTTAATGTCCGCGCTTCGTTTTCCAGCATGACCGGAATGCCGTCACGAATAGGATAGGCCAAGCTGTCAGCACGACATACCAACTCTTGCTGCTGGGGGTGATACTCCAACGCTCCTTTGCACAACGGGCATACCAAAATAGCTAATAATTTTTTATCTAACATACACTCTACTCAACCAGAGACGTGACCAAATTTTTATGCTGACGCACTGCAGTTAATCGTTGATCAAACTGCACATAGAATTCAGGTGCTAATGTCGCGATTACCGGCACTTGCCAGACTTTTGTTAATGCAAATGCTTGGCACTTGACCGCATCTTTGGCGGTCATAACAATGGCAAAGTCATCCACAAACGCCAAATCACTCGCTTGATAAGCGTGGTGATCGGGAAAAGGATGTCGAACCACCTGAAACCCTTGTTGCTCCAACGCATTAAAAAAACGCTCAGGATTGCCAATACCGGCAACGGCATGAATCGTTTGCGGTGCTGAAGGGGCATCACCACATGGTTGGCCCACAGGCAGCCATCTAGCTGGCTCCAAGGTCATCGTATAGGCATTGGGGTAATGATAACCCTTCCCATTCATAACCATAAAATCAACCGTCTGCAGACGACTTTTCAATTCGCGTAATGGCCCTTGCGGTAACAATTTTTCGTTGCCCAAACCACGTTCAGCATCAATAACGACAATTTCGATATCACGAGCCAACGCATAATGCTGTAAACCATCATCACAGAGCACGACATCACACAACTGCTGTTCCAACAACCACGCCACCGCTTGCGCGCGCTTAGGAGCAACAACAACAGGTACTTGTGCTTGTTGAAACATCAGCAGCGGCTCGTCGCCTACTTCAGAAGCTAGGCTGTGCGCTGTCACTAACGCTGGATACCTTGTGTGGCCACCATAACCACGACTAATAACAGCAGGTCTTAAACCTTGAGCTTGCAAATATTTAACTAAGGCCAAGGTTAATGGTGTTTTCCCCGTGCCTCCCACGGTAATATTACCAACAACAATCACCGGAACAGGGAACTTTGCAACTGCAAACCATTGCCGCTGATATGCCATACGCCGTAGTGCGCTAATAAAGCGATACAACCCTGATAAAGGCGCTAATAATGTTAACGCCCAATGACCGCGATACCATGCCTGAACCAGTTTCGCACTCATGGTGTTGGGTGGCTATCATCTTCAAAGTGGCGGCTATGTAATTGCGCATAAGCTCCACCTTTAGCAAGCAACTCATCGTGAGTGCCCGTTTCAATAATATGACCTGCTTCCAGAACGACAATTAAATCAGCTTTTTCAATCGTCGATAACCGATGGGCAATCACCAGTGTTGTCCGATTTTTCATCACCGTTTCTAAGGCTGCCTGAATATAAAATTCGGACTCATTATCCAGCGCTGACGTGGCTTCATCCAAAATGAGAATAGGCGCATCTTTAAGTAATGCACGAGCAATCGCTAAACGTTGACGTTGGCCACCCGATAATTGCGTACCATCCTGTCCAACTCGGGTTTG
>CANBZV010000072.1 GCA_947373945.1 Moraxellaceae bacterium | reverse complement strand
GACGGTAGCTACAAAATCTCTGGTACCAAAATTTTCATCTCCGCTGGTGAGCATGATATGGCTGATAACATCATCCATATCGTTTTGGCTCGTCTGCCTGATGCGCCTAAAGGTACTAAAGGTATTTCCCTGTTCATCGTCCCTAAGTTTATGCCGACTGGCGAACGTAATGGCGTGAAATGTGGTTCGATCGAACACAAAATGGGTATCAAAGCCTCTTCTACTTGCGTCATTAACTTTGACGAAGCCACAGGCTTTTTGATTGGCCCACCAAACAAAGGCTTGAACTGCATGTTCACCTTTATGAATACCGCTCGTATCGGCACGGCGATTCAAGGTGTGGCTGCTGCTGAAGGTTCTTTCCAAGGCGCGTTGGCGTATGCTCGTGACCGTTTGGCCATGCGTGCTTTAACAGGCCCTAAAGCCCCTGAGAAAGAAGCTGACCCGATTATTGTGCATCCTGCCGTGCGTCAATTGCTGTTGACACAAAAAGCTTTCGCTGAAGGCGGCCGCGCAATGGTTTACTTGTTGTCGAGCTACAATGATATCGTGTCGACAACACAAAATGCCGAAGAAAAGAAAGCTGCTGACGATATGATGTCATTCTTGACTCCAATCGCCAAAGCCTTCTTGACTGAAGTTGGTTACGAAGCAGCTAACCATGGCGTGCAGGTATTTGGTGGTCATGGCTTTATTCGTGAATGGGGCATGGAACAAATCGTTCGTGATACTCGTATTGCCTTGTTATACGAAGGCACAACACAAATCCAAGCCTTGGACTTGTTAGGCCGTAAAGTTTTGCAAACCCAAGGTGGCATGTTGCGTAACTTCACAAAAGTTGTGCACAAGTTCTGCCAAACACATGAAGGCAATGCTGACATGGCGCAATTCGTTGCTCCATTGGCCGCTCTGAACAAAGAGTGGGGCGATGTCACCATGCGTATCGGCATGAAAGCCATGGGTAATGCTGATGAAGCCGGTGCCGCAGCGGTCGATTACATGATGTACTCGGGTTATGTGACGCTGGCCTACTTGTGGGCTTGGATGGCACAAGTTGCGCAAACCAAGTTGGCTGCTGGCGAAGGTGATGCTGAGTTCTACAAAGCAAAAATCCAAACTGCCCAGTTCTACTTCAAGAAAATTCTGCCACGCACCAAAGGTCATGTTGAAATGATCGACGGTGGCGCAGAAACATTGATGCAAATGACAGCGGATGCTTTCGCATTCTAAGTTAAGCATGAGATAATTGCTTAATAGAAAAAGCCCGCGAAGTTTGCGGGCTTTTTTACGAATTTTTTTAGAGGAACGACGATGCCTATTTATAAAGCCCCCCTCCGTGATATGCGTTTTGTCTTAAATGAAGTGTTTAATGCCGACGCCTTTTGGCAAAGTAATCCTGCGTTGAGCCATGTAGATAGCGATACCGTCAGCGCAATTTTAGAAGAAATGGCGAAAGTCAGCGAGAACGTGTTAGCCCCAATCAATCGTTCGGGTGATGAAGAAGGCTGCAGCATCAACAATGGTGTGGTTACTACGCCTCAGGGTTTTAAAGAAGCGTTTAAACAGTTTGCTGACGCAGGCTGGATTGGTTTGGGTGCTGATGAGCAGTATGGCGGCCAAGGCATGCCTAAAATGGTCACCGTGATGACCGACGAAATGATTTTCGCGGCTAACCCATCGTTCATGCTTTATCCGTTGTTGACCATTGGCGCAGGCATGGCGATGGCACAACACGCGACGCCTGAAATCAATGCCATGTACTTGCCAAAAATGTACAGCGGCGAATGGGCAGGCACCATGTGCTTGACCGAGCCACACGCAGGCACAGACTTGGGTATCATTCGTACCAAAGCCGAGCCACAAGTGGATGGCAGTTATGCCATTTCCGGCACCAAGATTTTCATTACTGGCGGCGAACACGATTTAACCAGCAACATCGTCCATTTGGTCTTGGCGAAATTGCCTGACGCACCTGCCGGTTCGCGTGGTATTTCCCTGTTCCTCGTGCCGAAGTTTTTGGTTAACGAAGATGGTTCGTTGGGCGCGCGTAATCCCGTGGCTGCCGGTTCTATCGAACACAAAATGGGTATCAAAGGTTCGGCAACGTGTGTAATGAACTTTGACGGCGCTAAAGGCTTTTTGATTGGCAAAGTCAACGAAGGCTTGGCGGCGATGTTCGTGATGATGAACTACGAACGTTTGTCGATGGGTATTCAAGGCATCGGCGCATCGGAAGTGGCGTACCAAAATGCGGCTGCTTATGCCCGTGATCGTTTGCAAGGTCGTTCGGCGACTGGCGCTAAAATGCCGGAGAAAATGGCTGATAGTTTGTTAGTGCATCCTGATGTTCGTCGTATGTTGTTACGCACGCGTGCTCATAATGAAGCCGGCCGTTGTTTGGCAATGTATGCCGCGCAAATTCTTGACCAAACCAAATACAGCGAAGATCCAGCTGTGCGTAAAGCCGCTGCTGATCGTGTTGCCTTGTTGACGCCGGTAGTAAAAGCTTTTGTCACCGACAAAGCCTTTGATGCCTGTATCGACTCGCAACAAGTGTTTGGTGGTCATGGTTTTATTCGTGAATGGGGCATGGAGCAATTTGTCCGCGATTTGCGTATTGCTCAGATTTACGAAGGCACTAACGGCGTACAAGCACAAGATTTGATGGGGCGTAAAGTTGCCAAAAATAATGGTGTTTTTGTCGCTTCGTTCATTGCTGAAATCCGTGATTTTAATGCGACGTTGGCCGGCGATGCTAACTTGGCCTTTATCCATAATGCCTTAGAACAAGCGGCTAAAGAAATTGAAGTAGCAACACAATGGGTGATTGAACAAGCAAACCGTAATCCAGATGAAATCAACGCGGCAGCCGTTGATTATCTGCATGCCTTTGGTTTGCTGTCCTACACCTATATGTGGGCAAAAATGTCTAAAGCAGCGGTGGGTAAAGATGACGTGTTCTACGCTGACAAACTGCGTTTGGCACAATTCTTCACTACGCGTATGTTACCTGAATTGACTTCGCGTTTAGCGTCGTTAAAGTCGGGTTCTGATGCGGTGATGAACTTTGATATGTCTTATTTCTAAGCCAGTCATCTAGCCTCATCTAAACCTACGCAATGTAATGGTTGCGTAGGTTTTTTCTTTTGGCTATTCCTTAACCCTGCTCTAGTCGTTATGCTCATGCCCTCAACGTAGAGGTAAAGAGTGACGTATTTTTTCTCGATGAATAGTAAGATTGGCAAACGGTTATTACTTGCACTGTCTTTAGTGACACTAATAGCACCAGTACTATACGCGGCTGATGAATCCATCAATCTACAATTGCCTGACCCGACGCCTACTAGTCCAAGTGATGTTGCCCCGTTAGTCGTTGAAGAAACGCCCGCACCTGTGACCACAACGACTCCAGCCAATGCGCCAGAACCTATGATTGATTGCATTAGTCGTGATGCCGAAGGTCGATTCCTTGGTTGGGTTGATACTCAGCATTGTATGTTATCGAACCGCACGACGACGACAGCACAATGGTTTGATGGCTTGTTTGGCCGGGCGAATGATCTTAATGAAGCTAGGCTAAGGCTCAGGGTGACCAATGATATTGGTTGGTTTGAAAGTGAAGGCCTAAGCTCAAAAATACGTTTTCGTGCCTCGGCGGTGTTGCCCAATGCCAAAAAACGCTTGCGCTTAGTGATTAGTGATGATGAAGACACACTGCATCCGGAGCGTGATCAACTAGCAGCAGCAACCGAGCCAAAAACGAGTGCAGCGATTCGCTGGATTCCTGATCATATCTCCCGTGTTAAATATACTTTTGATATTGGCCTGCATTCAACCCCTGATATCTATGCGCGGGCGCGCGGTCAACGCTCATGGCGGGTTAGTGATAGTGTCATTATTAATTTTACTGAAACCTTGCGTTATGGTGTTAAGGAGGAAGCCAAGAGTTTGACCCAACTTGAAGTAGAGCGCCTGTTGAACGATAAAACTGTATTTCGTTTGGGCAATGCGCTCCAGTATTGGCAGAATGAGCCTGAGCCTGTGGGTTTACGTTGGTCAAATGACTGGAGCATTCTGCATCGGATGGGCCAACAGAAAACGATCTCCTATGGCTTTATTTTTGAAGGTGTGCAGCAACCTAATTGGCGGCTGGAAAGCGACAGTATCTTTGTCTTGTATCGACAATCTTTTTGGCGCTCGTGGCTGTATTATGAGCTTGAGCCGCATCTGACGCGTTATCGTGAGCATAATTGGGATGTCAAATCATCGATTGTTTTTCGGCTAGAGGCCAATTTTGGTGGTTAGCCCAATGATGTACAGATGTCATCATGGGACATGGCGTTAACTCATTTAATGTACCTGCGTTGTGAAATGTGTCAGTCCTAATTTCCTGAGAGCGTAAGCATGGTTTCACCCGTCCGAATGCACCTGCAAACAACGAAGCGTGGTTTATACGAAACATTTGATTTTCGAGGTGTCAGTGCGGATGGTCGTTATGCGTTCACATTAAAACATACGGTTTTTAAGCCTTGGCTAGCTCAGGGGTCTGTTGAAGTGGCGATAATTTGTTTTGATCGCAAAACAGCAAAAACCTACTGTATTGCCGAACAAGAAGAGCTATCCGCTAGCCACGAAAAGCAACTAAATAAAGCGGAGCATTGGGAAAGCTGTCTCTTTAGCTTTGCATCAGGTTCGTTTTTTGAAATTAATCGCGACGTTTTGCGTGGCAAATTGCATACCGAACAAGGTTCTGTCAGTTGGAGTTTGGGCTTGCAGCGGCGTGATGAAGTGTTGCATCAATTTCCCCAAGAGCTTTGTTATCAACTGCCTTGGCCGCGCCATAAAGTGCAGATGCGAGATTGCTTCATCAAGTACCAAGGCAAAATACAGTTTGCGGATATCAGTTTGGCAGGGGAGTTTTTAGGGACGAATCATCATTATTGGGGCGATGGTTATCCCTATGAGTTTGCCGCCGCGCAATGTAATCGTTTTGTCGAAGATACTGGAGCGTTTTTCTATGGCTTTAGTACGCGTTTGGCCGTCGGTAAGTTATTTAAAACCCCTTATTTAAGTATGGCGTCACTCAAATTACGCGGCCGCTGGTATAACTTTAATGAGGTTAAATACAGCTTTCGTCATACATTAGAGGCACTGGATAATTATCGTTGGCGCATCAGTTATATGAATGCGGATTATGGACTGGATGTTGAGGTGAATGGCAGTAATCCACGAATGTTGCCGTGGGCAGGTTGGCACGCCGAACAAACTATAGGTGAGCGGGCGGTAGTTAAGAGCACGGCGTTTGCTAAAGGGACGATGACATTATATAAACGTGGTTCGATGGCCGTAATTGCAGAGTTGAGTTCGGATGCGGTGGAGCTAAAAACCTTGTTGCCGGAAAATTTGGCAGAAGGGCAGGGCTTTTGGGTGATACCCTAACACCAACGAAGCAACGCATTTTGCAAATCGCCGAGTTCGATAGGCTTACTTAAGTGTTCGTTCATGCCTGAGTTCAAGGCCTTCTGTTTTTGCTCCTCAAGAATATGAGCTGTCAGCGCTAAAATGGGCAATGGCTGACGATGTTCCTGTTTTTCCCAGCGTCGAATTTCTTGAGTCGCGGTATAGCCATCGACAAATGGCATATCGCAATCCATCAGCACGATGTCATAGTTTTCGCGCATCACCGCTTGCACGGCTTCGCGGCCATTACTGACGATCGTGTGGTTGATGCCGAGTTTTTGCATCATGCCGCGCACCACTTTCTGGCTCAGTTGATTGTCTTCGGCAATCAACACTTTAATGCGGCCAAGCTGAGAGCTTTCGACATTTAATGACGGACGGCTAACACCTTGAAGTCGTTTTAATTCCTGGCTAATGGTGTTGCGCAATTGCTTACTGGTCACGGGTTTGCTAATTACTCGATGAATGCCGGCATTTCTGGCTAGGGTTTGAATGTTGTTTTGACGTAAGCCTGTGAGCATAATCAGAATGACATCGTTGGTGATTAACGAGTCTTCTTTCAGGCGTGCCCCCAGTTGTAAACCGCTCATGCCGGGCATTTGATAGTCCATTATGATGACATCAAAAGCTTGGCCCAAATTAGCGGCATTACGGGCAACGGCGAGCGCTTCAGTGCCACTTTCGGCGGAGCTGACGCGCATGCCCCATTGAGTCGCTTGTTCGGCCAAGACTCGACTCACAGTGCGGTTATCATCAACCACCAGCAAGCGTTTGCCAGCAAATGAAGAGACAAATTCCGTGGTCGAGTCAGTGAAGACGCTGCTCGGAGTACGCAAGGGCAGCGCAAACCACGCCATCGTGCCTTCGTGCAGAGAGCTGTCCAGAATCAGTTCACCCGACATCGCACTCACCAATTGTGCGCAAGTCGCTAGATTTGGGCCTACATGCCAAGCATTCGGATTTTCATCGTTCATCTGTGGGATGAATAGGCTGGCTTGTTGCTGAGTGTTCAGGCCGATGCCCGTGTCTTGTACGCTAAATTGAATGCCCAGATCATTGTGCCAAATAGTACTTTTAATGCTGATAACAACTTCACCACTTCGGGTAAAGCGTATTGCATTGTGTAATAAGCGCGAGAGAATTTGCCGTAAACGCACGGCATCGCCCATGACTTGTTTGGGTAATGCCGAGTCTAAATAGCCAATTAACTCAATGTTTTTGTCGTCTGCTTGGCCTTTGAATAGGTCGAGGCAGTAGTTTAATATTTCGGCAACGTCAAAAACCTCTTCAAGTACCGTCAGGCTTTGTCCCTGATGATTGGTGACATCCAGACGATCATTCAAGAGGTGCAATAAGGCATTGCCTGACGCTTGCACTGTCTGTGCGTATTCGCGTTGAGCGGGACTTAACGGTGTTTCCAGCAGTAATTCAGCCATCCCTAAAATGCCGCTCAACGGCGTGCGCATATCATGACTAAGTGCTAATAATGTTTTTTGCTGCTCGTCTTGCGTATGTTCGGTTTTGGTGGCGAGATTGTTTTCTTCTTGGTCAATCGCCTGCTGATAATCACTATGCTGATGCAGCGCCCATTGATTGGTAATGACGCTTATCAAGATACTTAGTAGTGCAAGGTGATAAACCAGCACGGAATCCAAATGCCAATACGCTTTCATTAATAACAGTAAGTTGCTACTAGACAGTAATAACGTACAGACCAGTAATAATTGAATATGAGCGCGCTGAAAAACATCTTTATAGTAAATAAGGCCAACGACAGCAATTAAGCACAAGAGAGTCAGTGTCCCGCTGAGTAAAAATGCCCAGTCTGACTTCAGCAATAATAACGCCAGCGTTCCAATAAATATGGCCGCCATATAGCTCAACATAATCTTGCGATCTGTTTCTTTGGGTTGGCACAAAAAGCGGACTTGCTCACTGAGACTAATCACCGGCAGAACACAAAGTAATGGCACGAGTGCGCTCATATCGGGTTGTGCAAAAGAGCACACCAAAATGAGTAGTGCTTGTGTCAGAACAAAAGAATTACTACGCCAACGTAATGCCAACGGGTAGTGCAGTAACCACGGCAACAAGCTCAACGCCAGAATAAATCCCAGCGCAAACATTGTTCCCCAAGAACCTTCTAACTGCATAGTGAGTAAGCCTTACTGATCTATCCCTATGGGCAGAACAAATAAATAATCGATGCTAAATGAGCAACTTCCTGTGCGTTTGACTAAAATCAGCGCTATCATCAATCCTTGACTTTATGACACGAGTCGCAGATTTTTGCCATATTACAATGGTTTATGACAGTTATTAATGGCCGCGAAAGCCTTTTATTGAGCCTTTGTTGTTATTTCAAGGCTAGCATATCTTGACAGTATAGGACGTAGTTACTCGTCACAATGCTAAAAGTTGCTATTATTAATTTCAGCTCAAGTGAAATATTGCGATAAACTCTCGGCAATAATTAGGACGCAAGTGTTGCGCGGCAATGAGTATAATTGTTGATGTCGTCGCTCAGTGCGCTGGCAATCCCGGTAAAAGCGATTGTCTTCTCAGTCCAGAATAGCCAAAAAATAACGACAGGATGCAAGCCATTATGTGGAACGCACTGAAGCAACAATTACAACTTTTCCCTATTTGGATGGGATTGGTTATTCTCGGTTTTTTTCTGACCCTTGATCTTGTTGCGTTAAATAAGCCTAATGGCACTGCCGATAACACCTTAAAGCGTGTTGATAATTTAATTTATGACTGGCGATTTCAGGCTTTTCTGCCCAAGCGTCCCGATATGGTGCCGATAGTCATTGTCGATGTCGATGAATTAAGCCTGAAACGAGAAGGACGTTGGCCTTGGCCACGTGCCAAGTTGGCACAGTTAATTGAGTCGCTTCAACGACAACAAGTGAAATTGGTCGGCTTCGACGTTGTGTTTTCTGAAGCCGAGCTTAATCCGGTCACCCAGGTATTAAACAGTGGTCAGGTGTCTCCAGAAACAGCAACACTGTTACAGCCTTTGGTTGAGAAGCTAGATGGTGACACTCGGTTTGCTCAAGCCGTTTCCGATAATACGGTGTTGGGTTACTTCTTGCATAATGCTGGCGGTATTCACGTTGGGGCATTACCGACGCCCTTTCTGAAAGTCGATGAAAAAGATAAGAGCCGACTCAGTATTAACTTCATGCCTGACTATACGGGCAATCTACCGATTTTTGCCAAAAACGCATTAGGTGCTGGGTTTGTCAGTACTTTACCCGATGCCGATGGATTGATGCGTCGCTCACCACTGATTTTGCGGTATGAAAATGGTTTATATAGCGCTTTGTCGTTGGAAATGGCGCGCCTATATTTGAATGCCCCCTTTGTTGAATTACAAACGGTGAAGAGTGGCAATCAGTTACGCGTCGAGTCGTTATCCGTTGGTAAAAATATTATTCATACTGATGAGTCGGGGTTGGCGCTCATTCCTTATAAAGGTAAAGGCCATACATACCCTTATATTTCCGCCACTGATGTATTAAATAATCCTAATGCCATTCCGTTATTAAAAAATGCGATCGTCCTAGTAGGCACGTCAGCGTTAGGTTTAACGGACTTGCGAACCACGCCGTTAGAGACCGGATATCCGGGGGTAGAGGTACATGCCAACTTATTGGATTCGATTATTCAAAGTACAGGGGCTAATAATTACACCTATTATCGCCCTGATTGGGAGCCAGGTTTAACCTTTGTCGTGTTGTTACTGAGTGGCTTGGCGTTTATTTGGATTTTGCCGAAACTTGAGCCAGCCTTTATGTTAGCAGTAGCGGGTGGTTGGCTTACCGTGTTGATTTTGACCAATTTGGCGGCGTGGAAGGCGGCACATTACGACCTGCCGTTAGCGATTTTGGTGCTGTCAACATTTAGCATTGCGATTTTGAACATTGGTTCGGGCTTTTTACGTACGAATACCCAAAAGCGGGAAATGAAGAATTTGTTTGGTCAATATGTGCCGCCTGCGCACGTACAACAAATGTTGGATAACCATCATCTTGCCGGTTTGGATGGCGAGTCGCGGCACATGACGGTACTGTTCTCGGATATCCGTAACTTCACCACGATTTCTGAAGGCCTCAAAGCAACTAAGCTCAAGTTGATGCTCAATGAGTTTTTTACCCCTATTACCGGTATTATTTTCGCTAATAACGGCACGATTGATAAATATGTCGGTGATATGGTGATGGCATTCTGGAATGCGCCGTTACTCGACGCCAATCATGCCGAACATGCAGTCGACGCCGCGTTGATGATGTTGCGTAAAGTCGAAGAGTTAAAAGTGACCTTTGCGGCCAAGGGCTTGCCCGAAATCAATATTGGCGTCGGTATTAATACCGGCTTCATGAACGTCGGTGACATGGGCTCGATCTATAGACGGACGTATACCGTGTTGGGTGATGCGGTGAATTTAGGGTCACGCTTAGAAAGTATCACCAAGTTTTACGGCGTGAAATTGCTGGTTGGCGAAGGAACTTACGATTTGGCACCACAGTTTTTATATCGCTTAGTCGATAAAATCATTGTTAAAGGTAAGCGTGAGCCGGTGTGTGTTTATGAGCCTGTGTGTCGTTTGGAGGATGCCAGCGAAAGTCGTTTGCAGCGTGTCGAGCAATATAATACCGCATTAGAGCATTACTACAGCCGCGAATGGGATGCAGCCGAAAAAATCATGCGTGAACTCCACAAAGGTGATCCCGACCGTAAACTCTACAATATGTATTTAGAGCGTATTGATGAGTTGCGTTATGAATTGTTGCCTGATGATTGGATGGGTGTGTTTGAGCATCGCAGTAAATAACTCACATTTGTAGGGTGAACATAGCGACAGTGAAAGTTCCCCTCTTTAGCAAAGAGGGGCTAGGGGAGATTCGCAGCGTCTAGGGCGCCGGTAACTTAATTGTAGTCAACCCTGCTAAATGAATCGCTTCTACGGCCGTATTACGGTACTTCGGTAGTGCCGCCTGTTTCAGTAACCCGTTGAGTGTGTCTTTGGGGGCGCTGGTAGCGATCCAGTTTGCCACCCATGCCGGTATGGATCCACCAGGATTTACCAAGGTTTCAAAACTGACTTGAGTGCCGCCATCTTTCAATGGCTCAATAAGAAAACGATTATTTAATTCAGGCACGCGTACCCGACCGTGCGACGCGCCGACATAGCCATTGACCGCGACGGTGTTGATGGTCACGGTCAATGTCTGTGGGTCTTGGCTGGCGTTATTGCTCAAGACGGCTTCGCGATTGTTGACTGGCCACGGCGTATGAAACTCCATGTAGTATATGCTTTCAGGCCAACTAGCTTCTTGTCGTGCGCGCTCGCATTGGAAAACCCAGTTAGGTAAATTGCTGACATCGGCGAGAACGGCCAATATCGCCGCCATTGGCAACGAAGTTTCAACCACGCCTTTAAATGATTTGACGTCATGTCCCGCGACATCACGGACATAACTGCTGACTTCACCGCGTTGATGTGCTTGACGAATGGTTTCCCAATTAGGATTGCCCCAAGCCAAGGTTGTGGCGATGACTCCTAACCAGCCCCATCGCAATTTCAGTGTGTGCCCCATTACCTCGCCTATATCCAACGTTGTATTACGATCAGTGTAGGCAGGAAACGGGCAATTAGCGATTTTGTTTCCAAGGGTTGCGA
>CANBZV010000071.1 GCA_947373945.1 Moraxellaceae bacterium | reverse complement strand
TGCGGCCCAACTTCCATTGCTCGACCACGCGCATACTGTATTGCTCAATAGTTTCCGGCACTGTACTCGGCACGATCAGTAGTGCTATCTGACTACCTTTGCGCGCTTCGAATGCCTGTAAACTTTGCTCTATTTGCTGCTGCTGTTGGGACGTTAATGAGTGCGTGAGGTCAGTGACCCGATTGCTTAATGCTGGCACGGACACGTCAGCAATTGCCAACCACGAACAAAAGGCCAAACAGAGGAGTAGCCATATCCTAAATGGCATCAGCACAGCACTCACTGAGTCGCTCCTGCGGGTTTAGGCGTCGAAAAATCTACTTTGGGAGCCGTACTAATGGCTTGTTCGTTCTCGACGGTGAAATTCGGTTTGGTACTAAAACCAAAGGCTTTGGCAGTCAAATTTGATGGAAAGGAGCGCACGGTGACGTTATACATTTCCACCGCTTTGATGTAGCGATTACGGGCAACGGTAATCCGGTTTTCCGTCCCCTCCAATTGCGCTTGCAGATCACGGAAATTCGCATCCGATTTTAATTGCGGGTAGTTTTCGGATACGACCATCAAGCGGGACAATGCACTGGACATTTCACCTTGAGCGGCTTGATATTTGGCAAAAGCTTGCGGGTCATTTGCCAACTCAGGGGTTATTTGAATCGAGCCAACGCGGGATCGGGCCTCAGTGACCCGAATCAGCACTTCTTGCTCTTGTGCTGCATAGCCTTTGACCGTATTCACCAAATTGGGAATAAGATCGGCACGACGTTGGTATTGATTGACGACCTCCGACCAGGATGCCTTGATTTGTTCATCTTCGGCCTGAATCGTATTGTAACCACAGCCATTCAGTTGCAGACACAGTAACACCAACGCAAATATGCGCATGAATACCATCAGTTTTCTCCTTGTCGTCTCAAATAAAAGCCGTCTTAACAACCACATAGATAGCAGGAACTACAGCCATACTGACCTACCATTAATTCAATGGCACCACCCGCAACACCTCTTCCATCGTCGTTAATCCTTGCGCTATTTTTTGCGCCCCCGCCAAACGTAATGGCAATAAACCATCTCGATAGGCTTGTTTTTTAACGTCATTAAGCGAGGCATTATCATTTAGTATGCGCTTGATTTCATTACTCATGGGCATGATTTCGTACAAGCCTAAACGCCCTAAATAGCCAGTATCCCGGCATTCTAGGCATCCTTTGGGTGCGCAGATTTTGCTCGGCATCGCAGCTTTCCACGGTTGAGTTAACTCTAACCATGCCGCCTCGGAGCATTCGCCTTCAATTTTGCAATGTGGGCATAACGTCCGTACCAAGCGTTGTGCCATGACCCCAACGACAGTAGCGGTAATTAAAAATGGCGCGACGCCTAAGTCAATCAAACGGGTGATCGACGAAGGGGCGTCATTGGTGTGCAATGTCGTTAATACCAAATGACCGGTGAGTGCCGCTTGAATCGCCATATCCGCCGTGTCGTAATCACGCACCTCGCCAACCATAATAATATCGGGGTCTTGACGCATTAGCGCCCGAATACCCTCAGCAAAACTCAAATCAATGCCATGATGAACCTGCATTTGATTAAAGCTCGGCTCCACCATTTCAATGGGGTCTTCGACGGTACAGACATTCACTTCGTCCGTGGCCAGCTGTTTTAACGTCGAATACAACGTCGTTGTTTTGCCGGAACCCGTAGGCCCGGTCACGAGAATAATGCCGTTAGGATGTTTGACCATTTTTTGCCATTTTTCGAAGTCGCTACCCACCAAACCCAAGTCTTTAAAGCCGCGCACCAGTACGTCTGGGTCAAAAATCCGCATCACTAGCTTTTCACCAAACACTGTTGGTAACGTCGCTAAGCGCAACTCAATCTCTTGGCCTTTAGGACTACGTGTTTTTAATCGTCCATCTTGGGGCTTACGCTTTTCGGCAACATTCATCCGCCCTAGAATTTTGATCCGCGATAACACCGCGTTCATGATCAAGCCAGGAAATTCATAAATATTGTGTAAGACACCATCAATACGAAAACGAACTCGTCCCGAATCGCGTCGCGGCTCCAAGTGAATATCACTGGCGCGCTGATCAAAGGCATACTGCAACAACCAATCGACAATATTGACGACATGCTGATCATTGGCATCAGGATTCTGGTTCGTGCCTAAATCCAATAGCTGTTCAAAGTTACCGACTCTATTAACATTGCCCGCTACGGCATCGCTGTTATTAGCACCTTCAATCGCGCGGGCCAGCTTATAAAACTCAATACTATAGCGATGCAACGCGGCCGGATTCACCATGACCCGCTTAATGCTTTTGCCTTTTAATGTATGTTTGAGATTTTCTTCCCATTCATTGTGAAATGGCTGGGCGCTGGCAATGACGACTTCATCTTTGAGGACTTGCACGGCCAAAATGCCATGACGCTCGGCAAAGGGATAAGACATTACCGAGGTCACAATTGCGGCATTGATTTTGAGGGGATCGATATGAAATAGCGGTTGGCCTGCCTTTTCAGCCAGCCATGACACCAGAACGTCCAATGTTAACTTGCCGTCAAGCTTGCCAAGGTCAACAAAGTCAAACTGGGCTATCATTTGTAGTGGATGCCAATGCAGTTGTTCACGACTACGTGGCGTCGTACCTGCCAAATTCGCATCACGCTGGCTAATGCGCCCTTCTTTTAGCAACTCATCCAAACACCAACGCGTATCAATACGATAAGAAACAGTCGGTTTATTCATTTTTTATCATTCACAAATTTTGACCATATTATGATTTTGACTATATCCCCTTTAGACGCTAGGTTTAAGTAGACGATTGTTATTCCAATTAAAAAATTCGTCGATAACTGCGCTTTCCACAAGGATTTAATCATGAGAAAAATACTTACCGCAATTGTGATCGCCTGCGCCTGTAGCACCAGCTACGCCGATGTCGCGTTGAGCGCCAGTATCAGCACCTTGGGTTATGGCATCCAAGCGACTTTTCCTGTCTCCTCACAATTCAATGTCCGAGTCACGGCCAATGCCTTTAGTGACAGCAGCAATTTTGAGGAAAGTGGTATTAACTATCAGGGCGATCTGGATTTTGCCACTTACGGCGTACTAGGCGACTGGCATCCATTTAGCGGCAGCTTTTTTGTGAGCGCGGGCGCCGTCAATAACGGCAATGAAGTCAAGTTAAAGGCCACTTGCCCACAAAGTTGTGATATTGACGGCCACTCCTACCAAAGCTTTCCTGACGGCCAAGTCAATGCCCATGTCGACTTTAAAAGCTTTGCGCCTTATTTAGGCATAGGCTGGGGTAATGCCATGCAAGGCGGCCGCTGGTATAGCCAACTAGACGTTGGCGTGCTGTTTCAAGACACACCTAATGTCAATTTAACCGCTTCTGGTACGTTTAAAGAACAAGGCAAAATTATTCCCGTCAACACCAGTAACCCAGCCTTTCAGAAAGAACTCGCCAACGAAGAACGCTCCATAGAACAAGAAATTGATGATACGGAATTTAGTAATATCTATCCGGTGATTGCCTTGAGTGTCGGCTATCGCTTCTAGGGGTCTTGGCGCGCCATAAACAACGTGCGCCAGTCACTCTTCTGATCTGTTAATGAAAACACGTACTGCTAAAATTTGCCCAAAGTCCTGCAAACGAGTGACAAGTGTCAATGCTTTGCGTTAGCTTGCTTCTTTATACTGCGACAATACTGATTCTATTTTCGCTGCTTGCTGGCGCTAAGGTGTCATTATTTACATTTAGTCAGGACAATAACTATGTTAAAAAAACTTGCTCTAAGCCTTTGTTTACCGCTCGCCTTAGCGTGTACCACTAGCTACGCCGCCGCACCGCTCGTTAGCGATACCACCGCACTCATGCAATCGGTACTCGCGCAAGAACGCACATGGGCAGGTTTGGAAAGCAAAACCATCAAAACCGAAGACATTACCTTTGCCTACAGCGAAGGTGGCCCTAAAAATGCGCCCACCGTGTTACTGATTCATGGTTTTTCCGGCTCGCGTGATAACTGGAATCGTGTTGCCCATAAACTGACGAGAAAATATCATGTGATTGCCGTCGACTTACCCGGTCATGGCGACACGATTGCTCCCGCGAATTTTGACTACACTTTGGCGAATTTATCTGATGCTGTGCGTAAATTCGTGTTGGCGCTCGGCATTCAAAAAGACCTGCATATTGCTGGCCATTCACTCGGCGGCGGGATTTCGGTGCTTTATACCGCATTATATTTCCTAGAAGTTAAAAGTTTAATGCTGGTTGATACTGCGGGCGTTTATGCCCATGCAGGCGACTCATTAATCAACAAACCCCAAGAGTTGAATAATTTATTAGCGCGTAAATCGGGTGACTTCGAACACATCGTCACCAAAATCGCGACCTACGATACGCCATTTGTGCCGCGCGAATTGATGGATGGCTATGAGAAGCTGCATTTGCGCCACCTGCCCGAACAAGAAAAACTGATGGCGACGCTAATTGAAAGTACCAAATTCATGACGCCTGAGACCTTTCAAATTGGCTTACACAGTATTGAAGCGCCGACTTTAGTGGTTTGGGGTGATAAAGATGCCATTATTGGTGTAGAAGCGGTTGACGAAATCAAACAACATCTCAAATATGGCGAGTATTTGGTCTTGAAGGATGTGGGTCACACCCCCATCCTAGAAGCTGATTATCCAGTGAGTGAGGCTTATTTAGCCTTTCTCGCCAAAACACAGGCCATGCCTAATAAATTTGCGCCCACCCCAACTGCTACCGCGCCTAAACCATAAATTTGCTCAAGGAATTATTCATGCACGCCAAAGCCGCCATTTTACTTGAAGCCCATAGCCGCCACATCCTTAGCCAAGTTTCGCCTGAGCTGTTGCCATCAACCTTAGAACGTGAAGTCAACGCTTTTTTGGATTGGGCAAGCCAGCGACCTATTCAGCAAGTGATCGGTGTTGAACGTATTCAGGACTTCGCTGTCCAATATTTGCTAAACCAAGCACCGAGCGAAGGTTTACGTCAACAAATCATCACGATTGCCAAGGCTGCATTTAATAGCCCGCTCAATAGCACAACTTATATTCATCAATTGGTTGAACATAAAACGTTTTCTGCCATTGTTGACAAAGTGGCCAGCCATGAACAACTTAAGAAAGATATTATCCATGCGGCAGTTGGTAATCCTGTTTACGCCAAACTGTTGTCTGATGTCGTGTTTCATGCCCTGAGCGATTATTTGCTCCACGAAAATCCGTTGGCGAAAAAAGTCCCTGGTATGTCCTCGTTGATGAAAATGGGCAAAGGGTTGATGGATAGCGCTGGCGGTAATGGCGCTATTGAGTCGGCAATTCGCAGTTATTTGCACAAAAACATGCAAAGCATTGTTGAATTGAGCGAAAAAGTGCTGCTACGCACCTTGGATGCCAAGCAAATTCATCATGTTGCGGATCAAATTTGGCACAAAGTCAAAGCTGCGCCGTTATCGACCGCCCAACAATATATGAGCGATGCCGATATTGATTTTGGTTCGCAGGTAGGTATTGATATTTGGAATCATATTCGCCAAACGCCTTATGCCCAAGCATTGTTAAAGGAGCTGATTGGTGTCTGGTTTAGCAATTTTGCCAACAAAGATGGCTTAACATTATTGGCCGATTTGAATATTAGCCGCGAAACGCTAGTGCAAGAAATTACGCTTTTTGCGCAACCAGTAGTTGCAGATATGTTGTCGTCTGGCTATTTAGCTGAACGTGTAACCGCGCAATTAAGCGAGTTTTATAGTTTGGATATTGTATCGCAGTTGTTTGATTAAAAAGCACTTCTAGGGAGTAGGATGGGTTGACGAAGGAAACCCATCGTTGCTGGCACAACCCATGGTTTATGATGAGTTTCGTGCCTCAACCCATCCTACACACTACCGCGCCAATTTCTTGACAATCCGTTTCGCCATCACTTGCGTCAGTGCTTTTGACAAATCTTCCTGCTTTAATGGTTTCACCAAAAACTCATCCATGCCTGCGCGCATGCCTTGTTCTTGATACTCCGCCAGTGCATGAGCACTGACGCCATAAATCAACACGGGCGATAGCCGCCGCTCCACCTCCCACGCACGAATTCGTTGCGTCGCGGTATAACCGTCCATATTGGGCATTTCGCAATCCATTAACACCACATCAAAAATGATATCGGATGTCATCAATACTTGCACGGCATCCAAGCCATCATTAACCACGATCGGGATAATGTTGAATTTTTTCAACATCCCCACAATCACCATTTGATTGATCGGATTATCTTCAGCGACCAAAACTTTTAAACCCGCTAAATCGGGATACTCACTACGGGCAAGTGTCGCCCGCTGAGCATTAGCAATGGTTTTAGGCTCCACACCCTGTTGCATCAAGACATAAAACCAAAAAATTGATCCTTGGCTAGGCACACTTTTGACGCCAATTTCCCCTGACATCAAATGCACCAGTGAGTGACAAATCGCTAATCCCAAACCCGTCCCGCCATAACGACGGGTAATTGACGAGTCGGCTTGCGAGAACGACTGAAACAGCCTTTCCCGTTGTTCATTCGTAATACCAATGCCAGTGTCTTGGACTTCAAACTGCACAAACGTACAGCCTTGTGGTGCGTCTTTATCGTCGCGTTGATACACACGCAAAGTCACGGCACCATGCTCCGTAAACTTATAGGCATTGCCCAATAAATTAATAATAATTTGGCGAATACGCGTTGAATCCCCTTTCATCCAACGCGACTTGATCAACACTTCTGTTTTTAGCGGCAAGCCCCGCTCTTGCGCGTGTAAGGCAAACAACGAAGCGCATTCGGCAACCAAACCATGTAAATCGAAGTTCACTTGTTCGATTTCTAATTTGCCCGCCTCAATTTTTGAATAATCGAGAATGTCATTAATGATGCGTAATAACGCCTCACAAGAGGAGTGAATAGTATTGGTATAGTGTTTTTGCTCAATATTGAGTGGGGTATCGGCGAGTAACTGGGTCATGCCAATCATACCGTTCATGGGCGTGCGAATTTCATGGCTCATATTGGCTAAAAAAGCACTTTTTACTTGGGCCGCGGTTTCCGCTTGATACTTGGCTTTTTCAGCCTCTTCAGTTTTTAGTTGTAGCTCTTCGGTACGCTCTTTGACCTTCTGATCCAGCACCCGATTCGTTTCTTCTTGCTGCCGAATCGTTTCTTGTTGCGCACTATCACTTTCTTTTTGTAAAAAGCGCAAACGGTCGGTTAAGGCGGTATTTAAGATTAGCAAGGTAGTCACTGAACCTAGCTGCGAACCATAGGTTGTCCAAAAATTGACGGGCAAGATATCAAAAGCGCGCAAGACATTGACAATGCCGCCAACGATCAAGCCTGACCAGCCCAAGGTAAAATACTTACCCAGCCGATCGCCATGCCGCCAAATATAAATCCCCGTGCCATACATTGCGGGTGCCGAGATAAAGGCCGCCAGCATCGACAATTGAATGGCGAAAGTAAACGGAAAAATCCACGAGCCAATTGTGGTAATGATGATAAAAGCCCACAGCCACGGATCTAAATTAAATTTGGCAATTTTGATGTGCGGAATCTGCAAAAACGACTTAGTGAGAATAAAGCCCGTCAGCGCCAACAGACTAATGGCAAAGGGGCGAATACGTTTGGCAAACTCCGGCCAATCACCCCACAAAAACATACTGCCGACACCATTCAAACTCAATTCTATGACGGCATAACAGCCGAGTACCATGACATAATGCCAATGATTTCGGTCGCGCAGCACACAAAATAAATAGGTGTTATAGATCAGAATAATTAAAATGGCACCGTAATACATGCCAAACAAAAAGCCTTCTCTACGCTGATTATCACGAAACACTTCAGGCGTCAGCAGGTATATCGGAATGATCATGGAGTCGCGACTTTGCAGGCGCAGGTAAATGTTTTGCGGTTGATCCGTCGGTAAAGTCACTGCAAAGGCAAAGCCGCGATCCTTCACTAATCTGGCCGAATAGGGATAACTATCGCCACTTAAGTATTGCTGATAGCCGCCTTTACCATCAGGCAGATATAACTCGATGTTATCCATCAGCGGATAACTGAACTGCAATAGCCATTGCTGCTGCATCGAGTGATTAATTATCGGTAATTTGACCCAGTAGGCCGCGTCGGTGAAACCATAATTGGGAAAGAGCGTATTGGCATGTTGCCAGTGGCTTTGACCACGCTTTTCTTCGGTCAACACGTCGTTTAATTGATATTCCAAACTCGGATCGGCAAAATAAAGCAGTTGCTTGCCCAATGGAAGTTGAGTCGTCGAGCCATCAATAGCAATGGTATCCGCGTAAATCGGCAAGGCAATACACAAGCACAGTCCCAGCATAATATGCTTTAAGATCCGCCTTATCCCCATGCCGTTGGCCATTGTGAGTCACACCTTTTATTTTTATAAATACCATCACAGCCGGTACGTTTGTGATGCATCAACTCACTCATTATAGAGACAACTTCGACCCTATGGCAGACTTATCCTTTAATTGAATCCTAAGCTAATGCTGTTATGCTTATCTACCTAACCTATTATCCAACTGCCATTGTTTATGGAATCACCTAATCTGACTCGTTATGCTTGGTTGTCTATTGCCGCTGCGCTCATTACTCTTGGCTTAAAAACCGTCGCTTACTTGATGACCAACTCGGTGGGGATGTTGTCGGATGCCATGGAGTCAATTGTCAATGTCGCGGCAGCGGTCATGGCGTTAACCATGCTCACCATTGCTATCCGCCCGGCCGATGAAGACCATGCTTTTGGCCATACTAAAGCCGAGTATTTTTCTAGCGGTGTTGAAGGTGCGCTGATTCTGTTGGCCGCCATTAGTATTATTTGGGCCGCTATTCCACGCTTTTCTCACCCACAGCCATTGGAACACATTGGTGCGGGGGCAATGATTTCTTTTGTCGCTTCAGGCATTAATTTTGTCGTGGCGATGATTTTATTAAAAGTAGGTAAGGCCCATCATTCCATTACTTTAGAGGCAGATGCTCACCATTTGTTGACCGATGTTTGGACATCTGTTGGTGTGTTGATTGCTATTGTTGCCGTGGCACTGACGGGCTGGTACCGCCTTGATCCAGTAATTGCAATTGCTGTCGCCATCAATATTGTGTGGACAGGTTTTCAGTTATTACGGCGTTCGGTCGATGGCTTGATGGATGCTGCCTTACCTGCGACTGAACTGGCGATCATTCACGACATTCTGGCGCGTTATGTGACACAGGAAGGCATCGTTTATAACTCGTTGAAAACACGTCAAGCAGGCTCACGTAAATTTGTCTCGGTACATATTCTCGTCCCTGCCGATTGGACAGTGCAGCGTGGCCATGATTTATTGGACGTATTAGAAGCCGATATCGAAAAAAATCTGCACGGTAGCCAAGTGTTGACCCATTTAGAGCCTATCGTCAGCGCATCAACCCCTAACAGTGTGGCGTGAACTAACAACAAAGATGACCACTAAAGACAACGGACTGTCGTTATTTCCACAGACCAAAACTCTAGGCTAGTCTAAGCTATCACTTATTAATAACACGCTTACGAGAACTTTAATGCCCTACGCTCTCAGCCCCCTCGCCAAAGAACTCAAACACCTTGAACAACAAGGACATTATGTTGAATTGATTAGCGTGCTGAAAGCGCATATGCAACAAAATAAACGTACTTTTGCTGACCCCTATGTTAAAGAATGGGTCGGTAAACGCTGGCGCAATCTGTTTATTCAAGAAGCGGTTCACGACAAAAAAGCACTGAAAGTGGCCACTAAAACCTTAACTTTGGGCAAAGACAAACGCTCCGCCGAACAAAAAATTGCCGAGCGTTTTTTAAAAGGTGATCAGCTGACCGAATGGGCGATTACCATGCCCGAAGCGCAAGCGAGCCACAAAATTGCTACTAGCCTGATTTTTTGTCCGGGCTTTATTAATGGCTTATTGCCTGCTCACGCCTTCTCGCAAGAGTTTCCACAGTTAGTGCAAGAATATGGTTGGGATATTTTTCAGGCCGATGCCCACCCGATGCGCGGTTGCGAAGCCAATCAAGACGATTTGTTACGCGCTATTTTAGAAGGCAAAGGCTTTAAAGCCGACCCCGGTGCCGCTAGTGACCAGTTCCGCGATCCTGTTGCGCCTGACAGTGTGGTGTTGATGGGCTATAGCAAAGGTGCGCCGGATATTTTATCGACGCTCGCTCATCACCACGACAAGCTCGACAACAAAGTCAAATGTGTGGTCACTTGGGCAGGGGCTATCGGTGGCTCGTATATGGCCGATAACTTCCATGAGCTGATTAAAAACGCCGACACTGAGTTATTAACCAATCGCCTGCATGACTTTTTGCAGCTGCTCGTACCTAGTTTGACTCGCAAAGGGCCACTACGTCGTTTAAGTGAATATGACATTAAAGCAGGTGTCGAAAGTTTAACGACCAAAGCACGCGCCGAATTTTTCAAGCAATATCATGGTGTTATTGATGAGTTGAATATTCCCATCATCAATATTACCGCCGCCACCACTGCCCTTGAAGTACCAACCTTTCAAATGGCCGACTGCCTGGGCTTAACGCGTTATGATGGCAATAACGACATGCAAGTGACGCAAGAACAAGCGAAATTAAAAATCCCGATGGCTGCTCATGCGGCGATGCTACATGGTCATCATTGGGATATTTCGTATCCGCCATTCCCACGTGCCATTCGCATGACCTCACCTAATTTGGATCATCCTTTCCCACGTAAAGCGGCGGTCACTGCCATTATGAAATTAGTTGCGGAGTTGGGCTTAACGGACTAATCGTTCCTCGTGCGAAGAAGGTTATGGTTAATAACCTTCTTCGCACATTGTTCTGCATTATCTTTAGCCACCAGATTTTTAATAATCATGGCGGAGGAAAAAGAGTCAAGCGTGACCCAACCCGACTATGGCATTAAGTTACTGGACTTCCAGTCAAGTATTTAGCTCACCACTCATCCTCTCATACGTCAAATCATCTGAAATACTGATACTTCGAGATAGCGACATGTTCATATCTCTGTTAGTAGTGCGAATTGATGGCGTAAAACATGCATCATTTATTTAAGCTTTAAATCTCACTGACTAAATAATGTGCTAAGTTCGGCACGTATAATTAAAACTGTTGCCTTAGATTACGCCCATGGAACTTCCTAGCCCTATGATGTCTAATACGATCCGAAGT
>CANBZV010000070.1 GCA_947373945.1 Moraxellaceae bacterium | reverse complement strand
ATTCGCTTGCGGCAGTGGCATGTGGAGATAGTGGCTGGCAAAGGCAATAGCCGTTTCTGGTGCATTGAAGTGAATGGGACAACGAAATAATGCCTGATACTCGCCGAGTAGTTTCAGTGAGGGCTCGGCATGACGAAAAGCAACCCATGCAGGGTTGGCATTATTGATACCTGTTGTCCAGCGGGCGAGTGTCAGCCACGCCGCCATGTTCAATTCATCTTGCAAGCGGCCGATAGGCGCATTATTCGCTAAATTACTTCGCCAAAGTCGTATCGTGTTTTCTTCCTGCACTTCAATTTCATTGCGACAGGCATCCATCACTAAGCTGGAGTAACGCATTGACTGCTGCAATAGCTCATCGACCGTTTGGCAGCTAATCAGCGCAAAGCCGTGTGAACCAAAATAGCCGGGTTTAATGTGTTGGCCTAAATGTAAGCCCAAGAGTGGGTCTTGTAGTTGTTCCGAGGCCGTGTCGCAAAGTTGCACAAACTGGGTAAAGAGCAAACGGCTATCAAGCTCTTGTAAACACGGCGCTGTCAGTCCCGCTGCGGCTAATAATTGTGGCTGATTGAGATGGTGCTGTTCACAATAATCCGTGACCAGACGAGCAAAGTGCACCGCAACCGTGGGTTCATGGGTATCTGCGGTCAATGTCATCGTATCTCCAGTCAATATTCGTATGCGCACTGTCTTGATAATAGCCCAATCATTTACAGATACCCAGCGAGAGACCAACCATGACTACTAATCTGCGCGACTTCCGCGAAACCCTTGTTCGTAATCATATGGCCGATGAAAACACCTTAGCATTTGATGATGTGCTGGCTACTTTTCCCCATCCTCATTATGAAATTATCCCTACCGGTGCGTTATACGATGGTCGTAACGATGTCAGTGCTTATTACTCCGATTCTCGTCATGCTTTTCCTGATCAGCGGAATGAAATTATTTCCTTACGTCATAGTGATGATGCCGTGATTGTCGAGTTTTGGTTGCGTGGAACTCATAGAGGAGCATTTCGTAGTTTGCTGGCGACAGGTCAAACATTTGAGTGTCAAATGACGGCGTTTTTTATCTTTGATGGTGAGCGTTTAGTCTGTGAGCGTGTTTACTTCGACAGCTTGACGATTTTTAAACAGTTGTTGCGGGATGTCAGTGTCCGTCGTCCGGCGACGATTGTACGTCTAGTCAAAACGGTATTGGCTATGCGTAACGATTTGCATTAACGGGAGAGCGAGATGTTAGTAGGGCATTATGCGGCGGCTTATACCGCCAAAGCGATTGAGCCACGATTGCCATTTTGGTTGCTGTTTCTGGCGGCTCAGGCTGTCGATATCATGTTAAATGTGCTGGTGTTTGTGGGTGTAGAAAAATTGTCGCTGGATTTTACATTGCCTTCAAATCCTTTGGTGATTGAGTATGTACCTTTTACCCATAGCTTATTGGGTAATCTATGTTGGGCGGTGGTTGCGTTCGCACTGTTGCGCTTACTGAAAATGGATAGACGGTTGGCCTTGATTGTCGCGCTGACTGTGTTATCGCACTGGTTTCTAGATGTGATGATTCATCGCCATGACATGACTTTATGGGGTAACGAGCCTAAATTAGGCACTGAGCTATGGAATCATCCGTTGCTGGCGAACGCCTTGGAGCTGATTGTTCTCGCGTGTAGCTTATGGTTTTTTCAATTTAGAAATAGTGATTTGAGGCAAGGTGTGGTCGCATTGCAGTTGGCGGCTGTATTGGTCATTGTGCAGTTATATGCCATTTTTAGTCCGCCGCCGCCGAATGTGTCGGCGATGATGGCCTCGTTATTGATGACGTATATGGTGTTGGCGGGATTAGCTGCATGGCTGGAAGGACGTCGTAAGGTCATAACATAAACAAAACAGGGATTTTTCACACCATTGACAAGGATGTTGTTTTTGTTTGTTTTGAAATCGTCAGGAAAGTCGGACGTCAGTCGCTTTTGCGCAACAGCGAGGTACATTTTCTCTTCAAACCGTTATATCATCGCACCTTTCCAAAAATACGTGGCAAATCGCTGCTTGTGGGCTTGAAAACATAGGTGATAGGGTGAAATCGGTCAAAATCGGCATTGTTGGACTGGGAACAGTCGGTGGCGGTGCATTTAACTTGCTGCAAGCAAACGCGGCAGAAATCAGTCGTCGTACTGGTCGTGATATTGTTGTCACCCACGTCGGCGCACGTCGCGAATATCCGCAATTCAATTTGGCTGGGGTAACAGTAAGCCGTGATATTTTTGCGGTTGTTAATGATCCCGAAATTGATATTGTTGTCGAAGTCATTGGCGGTACGACCACGGCGCGCGAGCTGGTTTTGCAAGCGATTGCCAATGGCAAACACGTCGTTACTGCTAATAAAGCGTTGTTAGCACAATTTGGCAATGAAATCTTTGCCGCAGCAGAAGCTAAAGGCGTGTTTGTGGCGTTTGAAGCCGCCGTTGCCGGTGGTGTACCGATTATTAAAGTGTTGCGTGAAGGCTTATCAGCCAACCGCATTGACTGGTTAGCGGGCATTATCAACGGTACAGGTAATTTCATTCTCACGGAAATGCGTGAAAAAGGCCGTGACTTTGCCGATGTGCTGCAAGAAGCCCAAGCATTAGGTTATGCCGAAGCCGACCCAACCTTTGATGTTGAAGGTATTGATGCAGCACACAAGCTCACTATTTTGGCGTCGTTGGCGTTTGGTATTCCGCTGCAATTTGACAAAGTGTACACCGAAGGCATTACCAAGTTAACGCGTGCTGATGTTAGTTATGCTGAAGAGTTAGGTTTTCGTATTAAACATTTGGGTGTCGCTCGCCGCACGCCAGATGGCATTGAGTTGCGCGTTCACCCGACATTGATTCCGCAAGAGCGTTTGATTGCCAATGTCAATGGTGTAAAAAATGCCGTGTTAGTTCAATCTGATGCTGTGGGTTCAACGTTGTATTATGGCGCTGGCGCTGGCGCTGGCGCAACCGGCTCCGCGATTGTTGCTGATATTGTTGATATTGTGCGGGCGCTGACCGTTGAAAACGCGAGTGCGGTTCCTCATTTGGCGTTCCAGCCAGACTCGTTGGCGGATACACCAATTTTACCCGTTGAAGCGATTACAACGGCATATTACTTACGTCTGCAAGCCAATGACAAACCCGGCGTGCTCGCAGATGTTACCCGCATTCTGAGCGAGAATGGCATTAGTATTGAAGCCATTCTGCAAAAACCAGCACATGAAGCGGGTACAGTGCCAGTCATCATTCTGACCAAGCCTGTGGTTGAGCGTGAGATGAATCGGGCTATTGGTAGCTTGGAGGCGCTGGCAGATATCGTTGCCGCGGTTGTTCGTATCCGTTTGGAAACCTTGGACGCTTAATTTTGATAGACCTTCTCCACCATTAATGTGGAGAAGGATTAAGAAAATCTGTTTAGAGAGAAAAACCATGACTCTTGGCAATCGTTATACTGGCCTGATCAATAAATACCGTGATTATTTACCAGTGTCTGATGACACGCGCATCATTTCCTTGGGTGAAGGCAACACGCCATTGATTCGCTTGAAGAATATTCCACGTTTAGTTGGTAAAGATGTTGATATTTATATCAAGTATGAAGGCTTGAACCCTACAGGTTCGTTCAAAGATCGTGGCATGACCATGGCTGTGACCAAAGCAGTTGAAGCGGGTAGCCAAGCGGTTATTTGTGCGTCTACGGGTAATACCTCTGCCGCTGCCGCTGCTTATGCTGCGCGCGCGGGCATTAAAGCGTTTGTGTTGATTCCCGAAGGCAAAATTGCCATGGGCAAATTGGCACAAGCCATGATGTACGGGGCAATTACCTTACAAATCCGGGGTAACTTCGATGACGGTATGGAGTTGGTAAAACAAGTTGCTAAAGAAGCACCTGTGACCATCGTCAATTCGGTTAATCCCTATCGCTTGCAAGGCCAAAAGACAGCTGCTTTTGAGATTATCGAAGAGTTAGGTCGTGCGCCTGATTACCACTGCTTACCAGTGGGCAATGCCGGTAATATCACTGCCCATTGGATTGGCTATTGTGAATACTCCACGCCTGCGGGCCATAAAGTGACCGATTCTTGTTCGTTCTGTAATGGCCATTGCCGTTATGCGGGTGGCCCGATGATTGGCAGCCGTCCAAAAATGATTGGTTATCAAGCATCAGGTTCTGCGCCGTTTATGCGTGGCGGTGCGGTAGCGAATCCCGAAACAGTGGCGACGGCTATTCGAATTGGCAACCCACAAAGTTGGGAGCAAGCATGGAAAGTGAAAGAAGAGTCGGGCGGTTGGTTTGATGAGTTGGACGACCAAGAAATTCTGGATGCTCAACGGATGTTGTCAATGTACGAAGGCATTTTCTGTGAGCCTGCGTCTGCTGCATCGTTAGGTGGTGCGTTGCGCGACATCAAAAATGGCCGTATTCCTGAAGGTTCGACCATTGTTTGCACCTTAACGGGCAATGGCTTAAAAGACCCAGACACGGCCATTCAGCAATGCAACAACAGCGCGACGTTGTTGACCATTGATGCGACCTTGCCACAAGTGCGTGACAGCATTTTGCAGGCGATGGGTGCTTAAGTTGTAAAAACTGACTGCCTAGTTATCTCCCTCTGAAATAGGGGGAGATTTTATTTAAATGTTCTCAAGCGTTTTTCTAAGGCAGCAATCGCATGCGTGGCCGCGCACGGCACACCACATTCGCGGCTAATCAAAACTCCAGCGTAGCCCCATTTCTATTTCACGGCCACGATTAGGAGTGCCCTCAGTGAAAGCTGATCTTTGGGTGGGTGTTTCATAGTGGGTATCTAGTAAATTTTTAGCTTGCAGGTAAATCGTCTGTTTGTTGTTAAAGTCGTATTGCAGCTTGCCATTCAATAGCCAATAATCATCCAGCTTGGCCTCTTTTGTTCCCATTTGCATGCTACGTGCGGCCGTGTAGTTGGAAGAAATATTAACATTCCATTGCTGTTGGTGATAATTAAGTATCATGGTGGCGAGTATGTCCGCTTGTCGAATGTCGCTACGGGAAAGATTATCAAACCAGCTGTAATTGCTGCGTAGTTGCCAATCGTTAGAGAGTTGCACCATGTATTCTATTTCTGCGCCATGAGAAGCTTCAATATCGGAGGTATTAACAAACGTGGCGGGAGACGATGTTTCTGTGCGTACAATCGCGTTTTCTATAGTGTTGTTAAATACACTTATCGCCAGTGAGTGTTGCTGCCAGTTGCCCATCCATACTAGCTCATAGGTTTTGATGGTTTCTGGGTTTAGATTTGAATTTCCCACTAAGCTCGCTATGCCAAATATGTTATTCAGCTTTAGCTCGTTGATGGTAGGTGCGCGAAACGCTTCACCATAGAGAAGTTTGATCGTTTGCGTGGCAGATATTTGATGCACCAAGCCAAAACGAGGGCTAAGAGCTGAACCAATGTGAGAATAGTCGTCGAAGCGGAGCCCTAAGGTTAGCTCAGTGCTATCGAGCAGTTGATGTTGATATTGCGTGTACAATCCTAAGATATTGCTAGTTTGTTTTTTATACAGAATGTCTGATCCGAGAGCCGCTGCATTAATATTAACGTCATCTGATTTACTTTGTCGGTACTCAAAACCAATGATCATGTTTTGTGTTGCGTTGATGCTCCAGTCATTGTGTAATTTAAATTCTAAATTTTGCTCTTTCTGATAGAAGTCTACCTGTCCTAGCTCGAAAGAAACGGCCTCCGCCTGATAATCATCTTGATAATAGCGAAAGCTGTAATTGGTTTTTAGATGGCTAGACACATAAAATGAATTTAGAAATTGAATACTAGAATATTCATTCCGAGTTTCATTAACATTATTGGATATTTGTCCGAGTACATAAAAATCGTTGGCTTGTCGTTCGAAATGCAGCAGATTGATTTGAGCTTTGTCCCAACCCAATTTTAAATTAAGATCATAACCTTTGCGTGGGTCATTGGCATCGTGAGGAATATGGGTTGCGATATCTTGAAGTTGATAAGGCTCGCCTTTGTCGCTGTAGGTATTGATATAGGCATCAACGCTTAGCGCATTGAAGTGGGTACTGGCGAGTATTTGTCCATGGGTATTGTTATTAGTGCCATAACTCAGGCGTGTTTCATTTTTGTTTTTTGTGGTGGTGACACTTATCACGCCAGTAAAGGCATTGGAACCATAGATTGAAGAACCCGGACCCCGAATAAACTCCACTTTTTCGATATTTCCTAACGCAAGCATCGGCGCGCCTATTGCGTTATCAAATTCGCGGTTAAAGCGTTGGCCATCGATAAGAATCAATACTTCACGACTGGATGTACTGGAACGATGTCCGCGGCTGCTGTGATAATACTCGTCACTGCTTTCTTCTTGTCGAAAAGATTGAAAGCCAGGCACGTAATTGATGAGCTCGTGCAGGTAATCAATCCCTAAAGACTGAATTTGTTGTTGCGTAAATACAGTGACGCTTGATGGTACTGTTTTAAGGGTTTCATCGCTGAGTGTGGAAGAGTATATGGGTATTTGTAGCAAGTCTTCCAGCGACAGAGACAATATTCCCTCGAAATCTTGCGCTTCTTGAGCGGCACTGAGTACTGGTGCGGCCAGTAAGCCAGTGAGCAATAGACTGGTGAGTGGTGAGTGCCTCGACCTCATGAACTTTCTCCGTTTCAAGTTCTGTACACGCACACCACAACTCAGCTTATGGGTTTTGAACAGGGCTAGATTTTGATGCTAGCAGTATTGTGCTACGCGATTATTATTCTTAGTGACCCTTTGATGGCATTCATGTATTCCATATGCATTTGTAACATACATCAGATTAATTGTGTGATTGTTCGCTCATTTATAGTGCTGTTTACGAGTCCTGTATCGGTTACACGGGCAAAACGCGTGGTTCGATTTACTAATGTCACCCTCAAACGCCGTTATGCCAGTATTAATGATTTAGCGATTGAAGAAAGTGATAGAAAGTTTGAGTGACTTAGGCATGTAATGTCTGTAGGTGGGCTGTTGACGTTTTGAGCTTTAGTTTTTTCGCTAAAAAACTTAAAAAGAGGCTTGGCTTCGACGCTGCTCAGCCGGCAGAAAAATGCGCTCTGAGCGGAGTCGGATGACTATATTAATTAAGTAAGCGTCAACAGAGCCTAGCGACTAAAGCTGTCGCCAATGAAATAAATCTTTCTTTCTGCACTCTTGAACTATCGCTACACTAGCTGTCTTATTTTTAATATTGTAGTTATTTTTGTCATGACAGCCAAACAATTAAAAGCGCGTGTAGTTTCTGTGATTCCTGCGGATTTACATGCACTTCATCCTGTCTTAGCCCGTATTTACGCGGCACGTGGTGTGCAGTCATCTGATGAAGTTCAATATTTACTGAAAAAGTTAGCTTTACCTCAACAGTTTTTAGGTATGCCACAAGCGATTGCTTTGCTGACAGAAGCATTACAACAGCAACAGCGTATTGTCGTTGTTGGTGACTTTGATGCCGATGGCGCCACCAGCACGGCATTGGTAGTGTTGGCGTTACGAGCAATGGGTGCGCTATATGTAGATTATTTGGTACCTAACCGCTTTAAGTTTGGCTATGGTCTAACGCCCGAAATTGTTGATGTTGCATTAGTCGAAAAAAATCCTGAGTTGATTATTACTGTCGATAACGGCATTTCCAGCCGCGAAGGCGTGGAGCGCGCGCAACAAGCGGGTGTGAAAGTGCTGATTACCGACCACCATCTGACCGGCAAAAATCTGCCAACTGCCGATGCCATCATTAATCCTAATCAGCCTGATTGCTCTTTTCCCAGTAAAAATTTGGCGGGTGTGGGCGTGGCGTTTTATGTCATGGCGGCGTTGTCATCTCATCTAAAGTCTATCGGTTGGTTTGCTGACAAACCTGCGCCGGTAATGACGGATTTTCTGGACTTGGTCGCTTTGGGAACCGTCGCTGATGTGGTGCAGCTGGATTATAACAATCGCATTTTGGTCGCCCAGGGTTTGGAGCGCATTCGTGCCGGTAAATGTCGAGCGGGCATTAAGGCGTTGTTTAAAGTCGCGGGCCGCGATTTGGCGACGTTACAGGCCGTTGATTTAGGTTTTAGTATTGCGCCGCGCTTGAATGCGGCGGGGCGTCTGGATGATATGTCGCATGGTATTGAATGTCTGCTTACTAACTCTGAAGGGTTAGCGCAACAGTATGCCGAAGAGCTGAATAGCATGAATATTGAGCGGCGTAGTATTGAAGCGGAGATGCAGCAAGAAGCTTTGCAACTGATGGCAAATTTGGAACTGACCGCTGAAAACTTGCCACCAGCTTTAGTGTTATATAATCAGGATTGGCATCAAGGCGTCATTGGTATTGTAGCGGGGCGACTGAAGGAAAAGTTTCATCGGCCTAGTGTCGTTTTTGCATCTGCCGATGAGAGTGGGGATGTCATTAAGGGTTCGGCGCGGTCGATCAGTGGTATTCATATTCGCGATGCTATTGAGATGGTGGCGACGCAATATCCTGGCTTGATTACCCATTTTGGTGGCCATGCGATGGCGGCAGGAATGACCATTCCACGCGCCAATTTTGACATCTTTCAGCAAGCGTTAACCCGCGTTATCAAAAAGATCGCGACCGAAGAGCATTTGACGGCTGCACTCGCAACCGATGGCGAGTTGGAAGCGCAATATTTTTCGTTGGAGTTAGCGCAGTTGTTACGCAGTAGTGGTCCGTGGGGGCAGGCTTTCCCTGAGCCGTTATTTGCCGGCGAGTTTGTTTGCCTAGATCAGCGCGTATTGAAAGAAAAACATCTCAAATTACAATTAAAACATCCGTTAACGGGTCAGCCACTGGAGGCCATTGCCTTTAATGTTGATATTGCTAATTGGCCAACTAGTCCGCCAAAAGTGCTGTTGGCCTACCGTTTGGATGTAAACACTTTTCGCGGTGAAAGTCGTGTGCAGCTGATGGTCGAGTATCTGGAGGCTATTGGCTGAATCGGCAATTATCTCTTGACGCACTAATGATGTTTAAAAGTAGTGAGCTTGAGCCAATGGCTTAGGCTTTTTGCTGTCTGTCTTTTGGGGTTTTTCTGATCCTTTCCTGCATATTCAATAAAACGCGAATTGAATGCGAATCAATATTCGTACTATGGTGCAGCTACGAATTTTGTCCGCCCAATAACATCGGCACTGTGCGCCTACTAACATTAGCTGAGTTAAGCGTTTACAACAGCTGATTGCCCTCATTTAAACCGTTGTTGCCGACTAGGAGAAGACTGTCATGGCGCTACTTTCGGTATTCGAGTCAACTGCGGTACGTCATCTGAAACAGTCTTTACCGGGAGAGTCGGGTTTGCTAATCGTAGGGCATAGTCTGGAGTTTCTCTATCGTCCTGTTGAAATGGCGCTACGCTTGGAGGCTAGATATGGCCCAGTTTTTCGGGTGTCGATATTTGGTTTGACGGCGGCGATGTTGGTAGGGCCAGAAGCCAATCAACTGGTGCTGCGTAATCAGGATAATGTCTTTTCCAATCATCAAGGCTGGGATTTTTTCATCGGTAAGTTTTTCAAGCGCGGCATTATGCTGCTTGATTTTGAAGAGCATCGCTTTCATCGCGGCATCATGCAGGCTGCGTTTAAGAAACCAAATTTAGTACACTATTTAACGCGCATGAGTCCGGCCATCAGTCAGGGTATTGCTCAATGGAGTACCAGTCCAACATTCCATGTTTTGCCCCACATCAAACAATTGACACTGGATATTGCCACCCATGTTTTTATGGGGGAGCAGCTTGGGCCAGAAGCCGACATTATCAATCAGGCATTTGTGGATTGTGTGCGCGCGGGGACAGCGCTGGTGCGTTATCCCGTACCGGGTGGGCGCTGGCAACGTGGGTTACAGGCGCGTCAGGTGCTGGAGCAATTTTTCCGTACCCGTATCGCCGACAAACGCCAAAGTCCCGGTGATGATTTGTTTAGTCGTTTGTGTTTGGCGGAAGACGAAAATGGTCAACGTTTTAGCGATGAAGACGTTGTCAATCACATGATTTTCCTGATGATGGCCGCACATGACACGTCAACGATCACCCTGTCGGCGATGTTTTATTTTCTTGCCAAGTATCCAGAGTGGCAGGGGCGGCTGCGTCAGGAGTCGCTGGCTTTAGGCAAGTCGTATCTCGATTATGATGATCTAGCGAAAATGGAGGCGATGGGGCTGGTAATGAAAGAGTCTTTGCGTCTGATTCCTCCCGTGCATGGTCTGCCGCGTAAAACGGTGAAAGACGTTGAGTTTAATGGCCATCGTATTCCGGCAGGAACGTTCATTATTGTCAGCCCCATTGTCACACATCATATGAGTCAATGGTGGCCAGAGCCCGAGCATTTTGATCCCGAACGCTTCAGCGAGGCACGCGCCGAACACAAGAAACATCCCTACCAGTACATTCCTTTTGGTGGCGGTGCGCATATGTGTATCGGTCTTCATTTTGCCGAAATGCAGGTTAAGGCGATTCTGCATCAGGTGCTGTTGCGTTATCGCTGGAGTGTGCCGATGAATTACACCATGCCGATCAACTTTACCTCGTTGCCGTCACCCAAGGACGAGTTGCCTATTCGTTTGCGGCTGCTGTAACGGTTAATTTATTTCTTATCAACATACTAACTGGAGTTTGCGATGAAAATTGAACAGAGCGTAGCGGTCATTACTGGTGGTGCGTCAGGTTTGGGTTTGGCTACCGTGGAAAAATTTGTGCGTTTAGGCGCGAAAGTGGCCATTTTCGACTTCAACGAAGCTCAGGGTTTGGCGGTTGCCGAACGCTTAGGAGCGCAAGTGATGTTCGCGAAGGTCAACGTTGCCGATGAAGACTCCGTACAGGCTGCGATTGACCAAACAATGGCACATTTTGGCGCGATTCATATCTGTATCAACTACGCAGGCATTGGCAATGCGGGTAAAACGCTGGGTAAAAAAGGCGTACTGCCGCTCGCTGATTTTAATAAAGTGCTACAGGTCAATCTGGTTGGCACCTTCAATGTCTTGCGTCTTGCTGCTGAACAAATGGCCAAAAATGAGTTGGTTGATGGCGAGCGTGGGGTGATTATCAATACGGCTTCGGTGGCAGCGTATGAAGGGCAGATCGGCCAAGCGGCGTATAGCGCCTCGAAAGGTGGCGTAGTGGGCATGACGTTGCCGATTGCTCGTGATTTGGCGTCGTATGGTATTCGTGTCAATACTATTGTTCCTGGTTTAATCCACACGCCGATGTTCGACAGTCTGGAGCCGAATGTTATTGCGGCATTATCGGCAACCGTCTTGAATCCACAACGTTTGGGTCGCCCTGATGAAATTGCTCATACGGCGGTTTATATCGTCGAAAACGGCTATGTCAACGGCGAGTGTATCCGCGTAGACGGCGGCATTCGTATGCAGCCGCGCTAATCAAT
>CANBZV010000069.1 GCA_947373945.1 Moraxellaceae bacterium | reverse complement strand
TTTACCACACCGCCGTTATTACCGATTGACTCGCGTAGCGAAGCGCCTCTTGCCGCACTGACTAGCTATTTGAAAGCTGCCAAACAGCGTGTATTACTCTGTGCCGAAAGTGCTGGCCGCCGCGAAAGCTTGCTGTCTTTATTACAAGGCGCAGGTTTAACACCGATAATTGTTCATAACTGGTCGGAGTTTTTGGCCACTGACAGCAAATTTGCCTTAACCATTGCGCCACTGGAACGTGGTTTATGCCTACCTAATGTTACCGTTATTGCCGAGTCGCAACTGTTTGGCCAACGGGTGATGCAACGTCGTCGCCGTAAAGCGACTAGTGGTGAAGGTGCTGCTGAACTGGCGATTCGCAGCCTCAGTGAATTAAATATCGGCGTCCCTGTGGTGCATATTGATTATGGTGTGGGCCGTTATCAAGGTTTAGTAACACTGGAAATTGATGGCGAAACGCAAGAGTTTCTGCAACTCACTTATGCCGACAGCGCCAAGCTCTACGTCCCTGTCGCTAACTTACATTTAATTGCCCGCTACTCCGGCGCTGAAGACTCCAGCGCGCCATTGCATAAACTCGGCACTGAAAGCTGGCAAAAAGCACGCAAAAAAGCCGCTGAACAAGTCTATGACGTCGCGGCTGAACTGTTGAGTATCAATGCACGCCGTGCTGCGCGCGCAGGCTATGCCTTTAAGCTGGATGAACTGGAATACAGCAAATTTTCTGGTGGTTTTGCCTTTGAAGAAACGGCCGACCAAGCCAACGCCATATTATCAACGTTAGCAGATATGCGTGCGCCACGACCAATGGACAGGCTGGTCTGCGGCGATGTTGGCTTTGGTAAAACCGAAGTAGCGATGCGAGCTGCTTTTGTCGCGATACACGAAGGTATGCAAGTGGCGGTATTAGTACCGACAACACTGTTGGCACAACAGCATTATGAAAACTTTCGTGACCGCTTTGCCGACTGGCCAGTACGCATTGAAGTGTTATCACGCTTTAGAACCGCCAAAGAACAGCAAGTTGCGCTCGATGGCCTCGCCGATGGCAAAATCGACATTATTATTGGCACCCACAAATTATTGCAGGATAGCGTCGAATTCAAAAACTTGGGTTTGATGATTGTTGATGAAGAACATCGTTTTGGTGTCCGTCACAAAGAGGCGCTCAAAAATCGTCGCGCTGATGTCGATATGCTCACTCTAACCGCCACCCCTATTCCGCGCACATTAAATATGGCGTTATCGGGCTTACGCGACTTGTCGATTATCGCCACCCCGCCCGCCAAACGATTAGCGGTCAAAACCTTTGTTTGCGAAAGCCAACCAGCAGTAATCAAAGAAGCCATTTTGCGGGAACTGTTACGTGGTGGCCAAGCCTATTATTTGCATAATGATGTCGCCACCATCGAAAAATGTGCGGCCGATTTGCAAGCATTGATTCCTGAAGCACGCGTCGGTATTGCTCATGGCCAAATGCGTGAGCGTGATCTCGAACACGTTATGCAGCAGTTTTATCATAAGCAATTCAATATCTTAGTTTGTAGTACCATTATTGAAACGGGGATTGATATTCCCTCGGCCAATACCATTATCATGGATCGCGCCGACAAATTTGGCTTGGCGCAAATGCACCAATTGCGTGGTCGTGTCGGTCGTTCGCACCATCAAGCGTATGCTTATTTATTAGTACCGAATAAAAAAGGACTGACTGGCGATGCCGAAAAACGCCTAGAAGCGATTGCTAAAGCCGATGAGTTAGGCGCAGGCTTCGCCCTCGCTAGTCAGGATTTGGAGATTCGCGGCGCCGGAGAATTATTGGGCGAAGAACAAAGCGGCAATATGCAAACCGTTGGTTTTACCTTGTATATGGAAATGCTTGAACGCGCCGTTAAAGCCATTAAATCAGGTAAAACACCTAATTTGGAACAACCGCTGGCGTTAACAGCAGAAATCAATTTACGCTTCTCGGCATTGATTCCTGATGATTATTTGCCTGACGTCCACAACCGATTATTGATGTACAAACGTATTAGCCATGCCGACAGTTTTGACGCACTAGATGAGTTACAAGTAGAAATGATTGATCGTTTTGGCCTATTGCCTGAACCGACCAAAAACCTGTTTGCCAGCCATCAATTGAAGTTACAAGCCGCTGAATTAGGCATCCGTAAGATAGATGCTGGCGCGCAAGGTGGCCGCGTCGAATTTAGCAAAGACACGAAAGTGCAACCAATGACAATTGTCAAATTAGTACAAACGCAACCTGCACAATATAAATTGGATGGCGCGGATAAATTGCGTTTTATAAGTGATTTGACAGACCCCAAAAAGCGCTTGGCCTTTGTCGGTGAACTGCTGAAGAAGTTGGCCGGATAACTTCTGTTTATAGCCCTTCTGACTTTTTCAATGGCACTTTAGACAAGACTTCATCGCAGCAACGTCATTTTCCACTACTCTTCAACGGAGCGACCATGTTACAATATAACATCAAGCCCTCCTGTAACATGAGTTTTACTCTGGTAGTACATCAACCATCATGACTATTCGATTTCCTGCCTTGTTTGGGATGTTTTTGTTGTGCCTTTTCAGCACATCCGGTCAAGCATCTGCTCCCGCAAATTTAACCATTCTCAGTTACCATGAAATTGCCGAGCGCAAAGACGCCTTAGTGCCAGAATACGCTGTTACTCCAACCAATTTCATTCGGCAAATGGACTGGCTCAAAAACAATGGTTATCACTTTGTCAGTATGAATGATGTCCTTGCAGACCGTGCTGGAAAAAGTCACCTACCCGAAAAAGCAGTATTAATTACCTTTGATGATGGCTATCGCTCGGTTTATACCTATGCTTTCCCTATACTTAAAATGTTTCAGGCACCCGCAGTCATCGCCTTAGTCGGTAGTTGGCTTGAAGAAAAAGGTACGGTAGATTTTGATGGCCGAACCATTCCGCGTTCCGATTTATTGTCGTGGTCAGATATTCACGAAATGACCAACAGTGGCTTAATTGAAATTGCGAGTCATACTCACTCGTTGCATCAGGGCATTATAGCGAATCCGCAAGGCAACAAAGAACCCGCCGCCACGGCTCGCCGCTATTTAACGGACAGCCAAAAATATGAAGATGAAATTAGCTATCGCAAACGTATTATTGCTGATTTAAAAACGAACAATGCCGTATTACGCCAACATACGGGTAATAGCCCCCGCATAATTGTCTGGCCCTATGGCCGCTACAACACCACAGTACGCGATGCCGCCATTCAACTTGGAATGCCTATTGGTTTAACGCTGGATGATGGTGCTAATAGTATCAATACCCCCCTTTATGGCTTACGACGCGTTCTGGTTGAAAGCGCAATGTCATTGAGTGAGTTAAACACCGAAATTGCGACTCGCAATGCCGACTTATCGGACAATGATCGTCCAGCAAAAATCATGCATATTGACCTCGATAATGTCTATGACCCCGATCCCATTCAGCAAGAAAAAAACCTGAGTCACCTGTTAGATCGTATTGTCGCCATGGGCGTTAATACCGTGTATTTGCAAGCTTTTGCCGACCCCGACGGTAATGGTGCTGCTGATGCCTTGTATTTCCCGAATCGTCACCTGCCAATGCGTGCTGACTTGTTTAATCGTGTCTCATGGCAAATTGAAACACGGACACGAGTCAAACGCGTCTATGCGTGGATGCCAATGATTGCCTTTCAATTGCCGAGCACAAATGCTGCCGCGAATGACAAGGTAGCCACAGAAGCTCACCAAGACGGCCACTTTACGATGGGTTATCCACGGTTATCGCCGTTTTCACCTGTAGCACGTAAGGTCATTAGCGAGATTTATGAAGATTTGGCGCGTTCAGCAACCTTTGATGGCATTCTTTTTCACGATGATGTCACCTTGTCTGATTATGAAGATGCGAGTCCGTGGGCATTAAAAACCTATCAACAATGGGGTTTACCTGTTTCGTTGGTCGATATTCGTAACAGTGATGATTTATTAGGGCGCTGGACCATTTTGAAAATCAATGCACTCGACAATTTTGCGATGGAATTAGCTGCCGTTGTCCGCCGTGAACAACCCGACATGAGAACTGCACGTAATCTTTATGCACGCGTCGCTTTAAATCCGCGTTCTGAGACCTGGTATTCGCAATCACTAGACAACTCGCTAGCTAATTATGACTTTACCGCTATTATGGCTATGCCCTATATGGAAAATGAAACGGATGCCAAAGCCTTTTATCAAGACCTGATTGATAAGGTCAAAGAAAAGCCGGATGCCATGGGTAAAGTCATTTTTGAATTGCAGGCAACCGATTGGCGAAATGACCATTTAATTCCTAGTGAGGAATTAGCCGAAACCATTCGCAGCCTTTATGATGCCGGTGTACGTCATGTGGGTTATTACCCCGATAATATGCACCACGAACATCCAGATCCTGCGGTGTTAAGACCTGTATTTAATAGTAAACCCAATACGCCTGTTCTCCCTTAGGTGAGTAGTTCATGTTAGTTACGCTGCTGAAAACACTATGGCATGGACTGCTGGGTTTTGTTTATTACTACCCATTGTTCATGTCTTATTTGTGGATGCTTGGTGCTACGCTTTTTTATTGGCGCTATGAGCGCAACGAGAACCTCTATTATCAGCCAACAGTCTTGCTTAATACCCCGCCGGTAAGCATTTTAATTCCTTGCTACAACGAAGGAGATAACGCGGAGGAAACACTGAGTCACGCGTTAGCGATGAATTACCCTGACTATGAAGTCATTGCCATTAACGATGGCAGCAAAGACAATACCGCTGAAGTCTTGGATCGTATGGCGAGCCTCTATCCGCGCTTGCGAGTCGTTCATTTAGCGCAAAACCAAGGCAAAGCTATGGCCTTGCAAGCTGGAAGTCTATTAGCCAAGCACGAAATTCTACTGTGTATTGATGGTGATGCCCTGCTAGACAAACATGCGGCACACTGGATGGTACGTCATTTTGTCGAAGACCCCGAAGTCGCCGCCGTGACTGGAAATCCGCGTATTCGTAATCGCTCAACATTACTAGGTCGAGTTCAAGTTGGCGAGTTTTCGTCAATTGTCGGCATGATTAAACGCGCTCAACGGAGTTTTGGTCGCTTATTTACCGTATCAGGCGTGATTACCGCTTTTCGTAAATCTGCAGTGCATCAAGTCGGCTACTGGAGTGCCGATATGCTCACAGAAGACATTGATATCACCTGGAAACTGCAACGTGACGGTTGGGATGTCCGTTTCGAGCCGCATGCCCTCGTGTGGATTTTAATGCCTGAAACCATTTCTGGCCTATGGAAACAGCGTTTACGCTGGGCAATGGGTGGCGCACAAGTGTTATTAAAAAATTTAAACGTCATTCGTCACCCAAGTCAGAATCATTTGTGGCCATTGATGTTAGAATTGTGCCTGAGTTTAGTTTGGTCTTATGCCATGCTGCTAATGTTGATCATTTGGCTAGTTGGTTCACTGAGTCCAATTAAATTCCTGCCTGCCGTAGGTTCACCCATCATTCCACAGTCCAGTGGCGTATTATTAGGTGCGACCTGTTTGATGCAGTTCGCCATTAGCAAATGGTTAGATAGCCGTTACGATAAGGGCTTAGGTCGTAACTATTATTGGATGATTTGGTATCCCTTGGTGTTTTGGCTTATCAATATTTCATCCACGATTGTCGCTTTTCCTAAAGTATTGTTTCGCCATGAAGGTAAACGTGCACGCTGGGTTAGCCCTGATCGTGGTATTCGTCCTTAAACCGACTTGCGCTGTTATTGCTAAGTTGCTTATAATTCGACCGCTTTTTTTGCGACTGAATTATCACGACACGTGCCTATCTCGCTGAGATGCGTAAGTTCAATGTAAGACTGAGAGTTCGCAACATGAATGATGGTTTAATTATTAACGCTCGTCATAACCTGACTTGGTATGTACGTCTTGGCTCGGATGCTACTACCGCGATGATGTGGGCAGGCTGGCTTTATTTATGGCGTCCATTAATGCAAATGTTAATTTTGCTAAATAGCTGGGGCGCAAGTTTCAGAATGACCGCCACAAAAGTACTATGTAATACGCCTACACTATCACTAGAAGGCTCAATTATTGCGTTACTAGGAACATCTAGCACCTTATTGCTGTGGTCTTTATTGCCATCAAAACAGGTTAAAAGCGCTCATCAAGTAAGCACCTTACGTGATTATGCGCGGCACTTTGAATTACCCGAGCAGCAAATCCGTCTGGGTCGAGATACCTCGGTATGTGTTGTTCATCATGACGCCGAAGGCAAAATTACACACATCGAAACAGTTGAAAAACTGGCGCTCTAATCACCCGGCAATCAACCACACTCGTTCGTCACAGGAATTGCGCTGTGACGAACTGATGCTATCAATCGCTCTTCGCTTGAACAAACTGTGCAAAGCCTTGTAGAAAACCCTGTAGCAGTTTGAGGGTGGCCTCGTCGTGTATCATGCCATTTTCATCAACTAGTTGATGTGCCCGCGAGACCATCAATCGTCCCCCTGCCCAATGCCGTGTGCCTAGTGTTCTTAAAACGGGCAACCACGCATTTTGCGCCAAAATTGTCCCAAAGCCTCCTGGCGAAGCGCCTATAACTGCTACTGGGCGATTACCAAAGACCACGGCACTATCCGTGCGAGATAGCCAATCAATCGCATTTTTAAACACACCAGGAATGCCATTGTTATATTCAGGCGTTGCCAATAACAAGCCGTCACAGGCCAGTATCTTGGCTTTGAGGTCAGTAACTGCTTGGGGCTGACCATCCTGTTGTTCTACGTCACCATCGTACAGCGGAATACCATGTAGAGTTACAATCTCCAGATCAACACCAGCACCTGCTGCAGATTGAGCTGCGCGCAATAAAGCCGTGTTAAACGACTGGCGGCGCAAGCTACCCGAAATGCCGAGTAATTTAATGGGAGTAGACATTATTTAATTCCTTTTCCATTAGGGATATTGAATAGCAATACACAACTATAGATCATGCCTACTATAAGCCAAACGTCGACCTGTTCTGCTGGGTAAAAACTTATTTGCCACCAAAATTAGAAAAAAGTTTTTTATCTTTATATCTTTTTTACATCCCGCTCTGATCTTTATACACCATCTTTACACCCTGCTATTTAAGCTGGCATTAGTACCAATCCTCAAGGTCATTGCTATGAATTCGCTTTATCTACTGACAGGCATCGTGGCCACTTTACTGCTGGTCTATCTCATCTATGCCTTACTTAACCCAGAGGACTTTTAATAATGACTACCAATATCATTATTCAGGTCGGTTTGTATCTATTGTTACTGTTGCTTGTCACTAAACCAATGGGTTTGTGGATAAACACGGTAATGGCTGGCGAAAAACACTTACTCAGTCGTCTAGGTGAACCGCTAGAGCGGCTGTTCTATCGTCTTGCGGGTGTTGATGCCAACACTGAAATGAACTGGAAAGCATACGCCTTAGCGCTAATGAGCTTCAATATTTTGGGCGTCATTGTTGTTTATGTGTTGCAACGCCTGCAATTGGAACTGCCTCTTAACCCACAACAGTTCGCCAATATCAGTGCCGACTCATCATTTAATACCGCGATTAGCTTTGTCACCAATACCAATTGGCAAGGTTATTCGGGCGAGACAACGATGAGTTATTTCACCCAAATGCTGGCATTGACAGTGCAAAATTTCTTTTCTGCTGCTACCGGTATTGTCGCTGTTATTGCGCTGATTCGTGGTTTTGCTCGCCATTCAGCGCAAACCATTGGTAATTTCTGGGTGGATATCACCCGTAGTACCTTGTATCTGTTATTGCCGTTGTCGTTGCTACTGGCCGTGGTATTCATGAGTCAGGGGGTTATTCAAAACTTTGATAGCTATAAAGACCTACATACGTTGGCGCACGGTACGCAATCCCTCGCGATGGGGCCAGTTGCTTCGCAAGAAGCCATCAAAATGCTCGGCACCAATGGCGGTGGTTTTTTTAATGCCAACTCCGCGCACCCGTTTGAAAACCCAACGCCACTCGTCAACTTTTTACAAATGCTGGCAATTTTCATAATTCCGGCAGGTTTGTGTTATGCCTTTGGGGTAATGGTTGGTGATCGCCGTCAAGGTTGGGCAATCTTTGGTGCCATGATGCTGATCTTTGTTGTTTTTCTTACTGTTGAAATTGCCGCCGAACAACAAGGCAATCCTTTACTGACCGCTGTTGGTGCCGACCAACACATATCCACCTTCCAAACAGGTGGCAATATGGAAGGTAAAGAAACCCGTTTTGGTATTGTCGCTTCTGCGTTGTTTACCACTATAACTACTGCGGCATCCTGCGGTGCTGTGACCTCAATGCACGACTCCTTAACGCCCATCGGTGGTTTAGTGCCTATGGTATTAATGCAGTTGGGCGAAGTGGTATTTGGCGGCGTGGGTTCTGGTTTATATACCATGCTGGTTTACGCGTTATTAGCGGTGTTTATTGCTGGGTTGATGATTGGTCGCACACCAGAATACTTGGGTAAAAAGATTGAAGTCTTTGAAATGAAAATGACCGCCGTCATTATTTTGATGACGCCCTTGCTGGTATTGGCTGGCACCGCTATTGCTGTGGTCTCGCCTTTAGGCACAGCAGGTATCGCCAATCCGGCGGCGCATGGTTTTAGTGAAATCCTCTACGCGTTTTCATCAGCCGCCAACAATAACGGCAGTGCTTTTGCTGGCCTATCGGCTAACACCCCGTTTTATAACTTCATGTTGGCGATTGCCATGTGGTTTGGCCGCTTTGGCATCATTATTCCTGTGCTCGCTATTGCTGGTTCTTTGGCCACCAAGAAACGACTTCAGCCCAGTTCCGGCACGATGCCTACCCACGATGTGTTGTTTATTTTTCTGTTAATCGGCACGGTGTTACTGATTGGCGCACTGACTTATGTCCCTGCCTTAGCCCTTGGCCCTGTCATTGAACACCTGTTATTAACCAGCGGGAGCGTGCTGTAATGAGCAAAACTTTATCGTTGTTTGATCCGACTTTAGTTAAACCTGCCTTGATAGATGCCGTCAAAAAACTATCACCGCGCAGCCAATGGCGTAACCCTGTGATGTTTGTCGTCTACATCGGCAGCCTGCTCACCTCGGCATTATGCGCCCAAGCTTTTACTGGCCAAGGCGATGCACCTGCTCTCTTTATTCTGGGCATTAGCGTTTGGTTATGGTTCACCGTGCTCTTTGCCAACTTTGCCGAAGCATTAGCTGAAGGCCGTAGCAAAGCGCAAGCCGCATCATTACGCGATCTAAAAAAAGCGACGTGGGCGAAAAAGATGCACAGCCCTTATCAGTTCGGCAGTCAATTACATACCGTGCCAGCGCACGAATTGCGTAAAGACGATGTCGTGCTGGTCGAAGCGGGTGATTTGATTCCTGTTGATGGTGAAGTCATTGAAGGTGTGGCTTCGGTAGATGAGTCTGCTATTACTGGGGAGTCTGCGCCAGTGATTCGTGAGTCTGGCGGGGATTTCAGTTCGGTAACCGGTGGTACACGCGTACTGTCGGACTGGATTATTGTTCGTGTTAACGTCAATCCTGGTGAAACCTTTATTGATCGCATGATTGCAATGGTGGAAGGCGCAAAACGGCAAAAAACACCGAATGAAATCGCTTTAACGATTTTGTTGGTAGCATTAACGATTGTCTTTTTATTAGCCACAGTCACGCTATTACCGTTCTCCTTGTTTAGCGTCAATGTTGCTCATGCCAAAGAAGCCGTGAGTATTACCGTATTGGTTGCCCTACTGGTCTGTTTAATCCCAACCACTATTGCCGGTTTATTATCCGCCATTGGTGTCGCGGGCATGAGCCGGATGATGCAAGCCAATGTTATCGCAACATCAGGCCGTGCCGTTGAAGCCGCAGGCGACGTGGATGTGCTGTTGTTGGATAAAACAGGCACTATCACCCTAGGTAATCGCCAAGCGTCGGTGTTTTTACCTGCGACTGGTGTCACCGAAGCTGAGTTAGCCGATGCCGCGCAGTTATCTTCACTCGCCGACGAAACTCCCGAAGGCCGTAGTATCGTGGTGCTCGCTAAACAGCAATTTAATCTGCGTGAACGCGATATCAAAACGCTGGATGCCCACTTTGTGCCGTTCACCGCGCAAACACGAATGAGTGGCGTTAATTTGGGTAGTCGTGAAATCCGTAAAGGTTCGGCTGAAGCAATTCGACGTTATCTCGCCAACAATGGCGTCAACTTTCCTGACAGCCTTAATCGGCAGATTGATGAGGTGGCACGTCGTGGCAGTACGCCGTTAGTGGTGGCCGAAAAAACGCGGGTACTGGGTGTCATTGAGCTAAAAGATATCGTCAAAGGTGGTATTAAAGAACGCTTTGCTGAGTTACGGCAAATGGGTATTACCACGGTGATGATTACTGGCGACAACCATCTCACCGCTGCTGCCATTGCTGCCGAAGCCGGTGTTGATGACTTTCTGGCCGAAGCTACACCCGAAGACAAACTGGCTCTCATCCGTAAATATCAAGCCGAAGGCAAAATGGTTGCCATGACTGGTGACGGGACTAACGATGCCCCAGCACTCGCCCAAGCCGATGTTGCGGTCGCGATGAATAGCGGCACCCAAGCCGCGAAAGAAGCAGGCAATATGGTCGATTTGGACTCTAATCCGACCAAATTGATTGAAATTGTCGAAACTGGCAAACAAATGTTGATGACGCGTGGTTCGTTAACGACGTTTAGTATCGCCAATGATATTGCCAAATATTTTGCAATTATTCCTGCGGCTTTCGCCAGTACCTATCCACAACTCAATGCTTTGAATGTCATGGGTTTGCATAGTCCCGCGTCGGCGATTTTATCGGCAGTGATTTTTAATGCCCTGATTATCATCGTGCTGATTCCATTAGCGTTGCAAGGCGTGCCATATCGTGCTGTCGGCGCGGCCACATTATTGCGTCGCAACCTGATGATTTATGGTTTGGGTGGCATTGTTGCGCCTTTTGTTGGCATCAAGCTGATTGACTGGCTGTTAGTCGTCATGCATTTGGTTTAAGGAGAAGATAATGAACGCATTTATACAACCATTACGCCCAGCGCTAGTGCTATTTATCGCTCTGACGTTAGTGACAGGTGTGGCTTATCCTTTACTGACTACAGGCATTGGCCAAGTATTGTTTCCACATCAAGTCGCTGGCTCATTGATCACAGAAAACGGCAAAACTGTCGGCTCGGCATTAATTGGCCAGAACTTTACGGAGCCACAATATTTCTGGGGACGACCATCGGCGACAGGGCCTTATCCTTATAATGCGGCTGCGTCTAGTGGCTCGAATCAAGGGCCATTAAACTCCGCTCTAGTCACAGCGGTCAGTGACCATATTGCGGCTTTACGTCAACTTGACCCCAACAATAC
>CANBZV010000068.1 GCA_947373945.1 Moraxellaceae bacterium | reverse complement strand
CTGGCTCACGCGTGGGAAAATCACTGGCGACCCTTGCTGAAGGGAAAGTTGACCTATTGGTGTATGGATGTCGATGTCGGCTGGGCGAAAATAGTTGGCTTAGCTCATGCTTTCCGCCGCTTTGACAATCCTGATGCCTTGATAACGGCTTTTTTGGCAGAAAAATCACCGTCATGCCCTACTTATTTAACCATTGATAAAGATGTCTTAGCACCCGAAGCAGCCAAAACTAATTGGGATCAAGGGAAAATGTTGGAACGGCATTTGCTGGGAGTGATTGATTCGCTTAATGGTCAACTGATAGGAAGTGATATCACGGGGGAAGTCTCTAGTTATCATTATCACAGTTGGTGGAAACGTCAGCTCAGTGCGATGGATGAACAACCCAACATTCCCGAAAGCGACTTAAACGCGTGGCAGCAGCAACATCATCAATTAAATGGCCGCTTATTGACGGCGCTGGCAAATTCGGCGCAGGCATAACATCACACACTATTAGGACTTACGCGGTTATCGCTTTATTTGTTCACATTGCAGCCATTTTCAACGGCATTATGTTCGCAAAATACGCTAATCGCGGTGCGATGCGTAAGCCCTTAGCACTTGGCAAATATGCTCAAAACGCTCATCGTCCAACCACGGGCTATTCGAAATAGTTAATAATCGTGCAGCAAAATTACGGGCATTCGGCGTATCACTTGAAGAGACAACGTAACTTAAATAGTGATAGTCAGGCAACACATGAATAAACAGCCGTGTCACGCCCAGTCCTTTACCCCACAACTGATCCAGTGCCGCGTTACGGCGGACTTCATTGGGTAATAACACCATCAAAAATGGCCATACGCCTTCCGCACCTCGTAAGTCGTCTGTTAACACTGTTAAGCCATCAATCTGAGCTAAACGCTCAATGCGCCTGAGTGCTTGCTGTTTGGTTTGATGCAGAAAATCTGGCAGACGCGCCAATGCCTGACAACCGATACTTTGTCGCCATGTTCCTAGCGTGTGTAGCGGAATCTCGGTGTCAAAATCATCGCCGACCGCTTCAATCCAATTACCTTGCGCCAGTGACCGACGCAAAGGCTGGCCATACACAGCATGAAGTCCAAAGGGATGATAAAACGCCGTATATCCCAATAGCTGTAGCAAACGTTGACACTCCCAACGAGCATTGGCATGAATCAATTGCTGGTGCGTCGTTTGTAATGCTGACCGCAATGTCACGTCATTGCTCAGTAACAGCCCTCCCTCAAAAATACTCAACCCTTTACCAACGGCCAAACTAAAAAAACCTGCATCGCCGTTTAAACCCACACTCAGACCATGTCGTGTTGCACCTAACGCTTGCGCGGCATCTTCAATCACATAAACGCCAAGTGGTTGAGCTAACTGCTGCACGCTTTTTACATCAGCCACACGCCCACCTAAATGCGTAGGAATAACAGCCAGCACATTTTCATTCAACAAATTCGCGAGATGCTGTAAATCTAGGTCAAAATGGTCAGGCTTCAAATCACACAGGAGCACAACTAAACCACAATGGGCAACCGCCAAGACGACTAATGGGCAGGTAAAAGCAGGCAAAATAACCGTACGGCGCTGACTTAAACTGAGCATCGTTTTTAAGGTCACAATTAACGCTGCTGTGCCAGAACACGCCAGTTGCAGCTCAGGCAAACCCAGCGTTTGGCTCGCCACTCGGGCAAGACTAGCTCTGCGTGGCCACCAATCGCGCCAGTGAATCGGCAAACCTGCGGTGGGTGGCACTTCGTAATATGTGTTGATATTGGCCTCACTATCATTGACTGGCTATTCACTGGTTTTTTGGGTAACGTCAGCACCACTTTCAGCATAAGCCAAACAACAAATGCCCATAAAAATCAGTACCGCGCCGCACAACTTTGACCAGCCCAGCGGCTCGTGAAACAGTACAGCAGAGGCAACCATCACACTAATCACTTCCAGATGTGAAGCAGCAAACGCAGGGCCAACAGGAACACGCTTCAGTAACGTCATCCAAGTAAAAAAAGAACCCATGTAGCCGACAAAAGCCCCATAAACCCAAGGCTGGCTGAACACTCGGTATAACCAGGCCGTGTCCATAATTAACGGCAAGGCATGAAGCGCAGTGTACTTAAAACTGATTTGCGCCAGCGTATCAAAAGCCATCAGAATCATAAAGCCAGTGACATAAAAACGCATCATGAGCCAACCCCAACCACCGCAACACCCGTTGCTACGAGCAGAATCCCTAACAGGCGAAAGCGGGTTAGTTGTTCGTTAAAAAACAATCGACCTGCCAGCATGATCGCCACGATATTGATAGAGCCAAGCAGCACGCCTTCCGACAAAGGCACTAACGACAAAAAAGCCAGCCACAGTAGAAACTCAAGCACATAACAGCCTACGCCCAGCCAAATCCATGGCGTACGGGCAATATTCAGCCAATAGCCCAAACCTTGCCCATCATTGGCGGCGCTCGCACCCGCCTTAAAAGCCAACTGGCCAACGGTATCAAACAGGATATTAGCCAGCCATAATGCCAACACTTGGGATGTCATTCAGCATCCGCCGTGGCTAACATAGGAAAGACATCAAGTAGCGTTTGTTTATTAGCCGCCATAACCAACCGACGCTGAACAATTTCCTGAAACATCTGTACCGACTGGCGCACGACTTCTTTGCGCTCCCTATCAATCGTAATAAGGTGGTAACTATCATCTAGAGTGACAAAACGCGTTGCGCCACTCACCCGTTGTTCAACCAGACGCGAATTACTGATATTAGCAATATCGTCCTCTAATGCATGCATGATTAAACAGGGAGCTTGCACTTGCGGTAATTGTCGTTGTACTTGTGATGCCAAAAACAGCATTTCAGCCAAAGAGCCATAAGGATTACCTGCCAATCCTGCACTGGCGCTATCGCCTGAAAACATACTGGCAGAAACCGTCGCACGCAGCCGCTCATCCTTAAGTCCGTATGGTGGTTGCTCAATGAAGCGCTTGCCTTTATAGAGATTTAACGCTTTGAATATACGCAGTATAAAAAATAGGTTGAAGACTCGCAGCAGCAAAAATAAGTGGCGCTCATAAAAAGGGATGCTCCAGCCGTCATAACAAAAGGTCGGGCCATATACGCCGACACCTGCGACTTTATTGGGTTGATCCGCCGCCAGCTTGAGCGCCAGCAACGCGCCCATTGACAGACCACCGACAAAAAAATGGTCAACTTTAGCCATCAACTTGGCCGCCGCCTCTTCCACACTGCGATACCAGTCTTGCCAGTCTGTGGCTAATAAATCCTGTTCATCGCCACAATGCCCCGCCAATTGCATGCCATAGACAGTAAAACCTGCGCGATGCAGGCCTTTGCCCAGCAAACGCATTTCATTGGGAGTACCCGTCAGGCCATGTATCAGCAATACACCCGCACGACCACCTTCAAAAAAGAATTCGACATTTTCAATCATGCTGACATCCGTTTGTGGTGTGAGTTGACTGTGGCAATAACTGGCGTAACAGGCACTGGTTCGAGCATATTTTCCAGTATGTTGCGAGCCTCATGAAAATTGTGAATAGCCGCGTAGCCGATACTATTTTGCTGGCAATATGCCTGCAACTTGTCTTTAGCCAGCACGAAATCTGCTACGCCCGCAGCGCAAAAATCGGAACTGCCATCACCAACAAACAGTACCTTTTGGCCAATTTGATGCTGATTAGCCACACACGCACATTTACAGTTACCACTGGCTGGACGACATTCTGTGCGAGCATAGGGAAACTCTAGCTGCCATCGTCTCTCATCAATTTGTATCAGTCGATTCGCTTCGATGGGCAGATAGTCTAGGTCATAACGCTTGAGAATATAGTGAATGGCGTAATCAAGACCGTCGCTGACCACTTTAAGCGGAATGCCTTGGCGAGTAGCGGCGGCAACAAATGCGGGAAAATCAGGATCAATGTCGATGAGATCCAACTGAGCATCCAACTCAGCCTTACTCATATCCAATAGCGCAATTTGACCTGTCATACACGCCCGTGAACCAATGCGCCCTGCTTTCCAGTCATCTTCCAAGTCGTCACAACCTGTCTGGCCAAACAGGCCAAGCAAACAATCAGTGACATCACAAAGGCTGATTGTGCCATCGAAATCACAGAGAATACTCCATGACTCCATATGGTCGGGATGTGGCAACACAGATATAGTCGTGGGCGAATACCAATTGACGGCCTGTAACTTGTGCTTATTCATGAAATTTCACCAATACATTTTGACCAATACGCAAGCTCTGCACGGCTGTCGACGAGGCTTGCTCCAGTTGTAATGTGCACTCAATAATGCGCGTCAGTTGTGATTCCTCATTTAGATGACTGGCTTCGAGAACACGGCCAATCCGCACTACGCTTGCGTTAAATGCCGCCACATCAGGGTTTGACTCCAGCTCCACCGAGGCCGTTTGCCCTACATGAATCAGTGCGATATAACTCTCATTAACTTCGGCATGGATAATCAATGGGTGATTGGGTAATAGCTGAAACGCGACGGCATGATCCTGTACGCTATTCGTGCTGCCCGTCTGCACCAGCACGTTAATCACTTCTCCATCAATCGGCGACACGATGCGTTGTAGTTCTATTTCATGCCGCGCTTGCATCAACTTTTGCTGCGCCATTTCAACTGTCGTCTGTGCAACCGTAATATCAGCCATTAATTGACGACTGGCTTCCGTTGCTTCATCGGCATGTTGCTGTTCGGCAACGCCTGATTTTGCCGCTTCCTGCCAACGTGCTGCTGTCTGTTGCATAACAGGCAGATGGGTATTTAATGACAAGAGTTCTGCTTGTGCGTGATGTAATTCTGCTGTCGCCAAGCCAACAGCCATCATGGCCACATGGCTGTCTAACTCTGCTAATACATCTCCGTGATGCACTTTGTCGTTGGGCCTGACATTAACTCGTACAAATACACCATCGCGTAAAATTGGCAAATTCAGCAACCCACCTTCAACATCAACCTTACCGCGTGCCATCGCTAAATAAGGTGTCTTTAGTGCGGAATTTACTTGGGGTTGAGGCTCAGAACACGCCTGTAACATTAGGCAGAAGAGGATTAACCCACTGCGTCTAAACCAAGACTTTGCCATTAGTGCTGTCCTTCTGTTAGCAGTGTTGCAACATCATCCAAACTTGATGAACCACTACGCCAATCACGCTGGATAACACCATCTTCCATTGCTAACACACGATCAGCATGACGAATCAACCGTGGATCATGGCTTACACACAACACAGTTGTGCCATGATTACGTGCAATACGATGCAGCGTATCAATCACAATTTGACCACTAATCGCATCCAGCGCACTGGTCGGTTCATCGGCAAAAATCAATTTCGGTTGTTTAGCTAATGCCCTAGCAATAGCGACACGCTGTTTTTCACCACCCGATAATTGCGCTGGCCGCAAATTGGCACGATGGCCTAAGCCAACTTCTTGCAATGCTGCAAATGCTCGCTCGCGGCTTTGTGTTTTCGATAAACCTAGGTAGCCTAGCGGTAGTTCTATCTGTTCTTGAGCAGTGAGTGCCGAAAACAGGTTAAACCCCTGAAAAACAAAGCCTGTATGTTGCAAACGGAAAGCTTCCAGCTCACGAGGAGTCGCTTGTGTCAACTCTTGCCCAAGCGCAATAACGCGGCCTTCATCGGTACTTTGCAAGCCACTTAAAATAGACAATAAGGTGCTTTTTCCACACCCTGACGGGCCTGTAATCAGGCTTAATTCGCTAGGCATAATACTGATGGATAGTCGGTTTAACACTTGAATACGAATAATGCCCGAGACAAACGATTTGCTAATAAGCTTGGCTTCCAAACTAGGTTGAGCCTGAGTAGCCTTGGCTGCCGTTATAGAATGATTCATCATTTATCTCAGCAATAAAGCAGGATCTGCGCGTAGCAAACCCCGCATTGCAAATAGACCAGAAACCAGTGCTAACGCCATGACCAGTGCTGCACAAATCAATGCAATAATAGGTGTCATTTCAACAGGCACGTCGCGACTTTTCGCCAGCAACAACACAAAAAAACTTAACACCCCACTCAACACCAAACCAATGCCGCCCACCCAAGCCGATTGTTCTAACACTACCCAACGTAACGCAGCCAACCCTGCACCCAACGCATTTAGTGTTGCGTACTCATTCACTGAGCCCATGACCACCGCCATCAATGCTTGGCTAGAAATTACAATGCCAACCAGTAAAACAATACCCGCCATAAAAATAACGGCGATACCTGCGCCTGTGTCAAACATCCAAAACCATTGTGAACGACTCGCGAAATTGGCGGCTGTCCACACTTCATAGGCACCAAATGCTTGTTTGTGACTAACACTCGCAGCGACAGTGGCTGCTTGTTTAGGATTGTGGACTTTAGCGACTAAATAGGTCACCCGTCCTGCGTCGTGAACATTGCTATTTAGTGCTTTGGCACTATCTAAGGAAGTCAACACATTAACTCCGCCCAATGCGCGTAGCCCACTAACAGCAGCGACCACTCTCACGCGCTTACCATCAATAAAAGCGGTATTACCCAACTCCACACCCAATTGCTCAAGGTCAGCACGATCAACAATCACTGCCATTGGCTGCATCAATACCTGCCGCAATGCAGGCGATAAAACACGATCAAACATTAGACCATTGGCATTAGGATTAATCCCCGTTACAAACACGGAAACACCGCCTTTGCCCTGCTCACTGCGCCAATCGGCATCTAACCAAAGTAACGGCTCTACCGCTGTTACCTCTGGACTCATACGTAACATCATTTCCAGATCACGATTGATTGATCGCCCAAGATTGACACTTTGTGTCCCCGCATAACCTACCCACAAATCCGCCGATGACGCAGTGACATACACTGCCGCACTGCCAAAAATACCTAGCACCAGTGCCGCTTGTACTACCAGCAACATACCTGCAAAACAAATCGCTAATACGGCGGGCAAAAACCGTCGCCAGTCGTGTATTAGCGTTTTACGGGCGAGCGCAATCATAATGAGCCGCCATCCGCGTGATGAGCTATGGGCATCGAGGCACCACCTAAGGCTTTATATAACGCAACAAATGCTAAATCATGCCCTGCCTGCGCCTCTGCCAATTCCAATTGTCCTTGTAGCACTTGATGTTCGTCTTCCAAAGCTTGCAATGGACTAGATAGCCCTAAGCCAATCAATATTTGATGGTTATTCAGACTGACTTGCTCACTTTCTATCAACTGTTGGTTTTGCTGTAGGCGTAAATACTGGCCATTTAATGTGGACAATGCCGACTCAACTTCCGCAATACCCTCTAATACGGCTTGCTGATAACGTAATACGGCGGCATCAAGCAGACTTTGATGTGCTTTTACCACGGCTCTGCGTCGCCCCCAGTCAAATAGGGGAATGTCAATAATGGGTGCAAGTGCAGGACTAGAGTGTAAATCGCCATCTTCTGAAATATTACGGGTGACGTTTTCTGAGAAATAATAACTACTGCCAAGAGATACATAGGGATAAAGGTCTGCTTTTGCTACACCCAATGCGCCACCCGCTTCCCATACCGCAGCCTCTGCGCTACGAATTTCTGGACGCGTATGCAGTAACTCCACAGGCATAGTAGATATTGAAAATGCGCTGAGTGTTGGTTGTGTCGAATTGACGAACCATTGCGCATCTGGTTTCGTTTGTCCTAATAGTAACGCTAACCGAATAGCTGCTTTTTCAATATCTTGACGACGAAGTGGCAAACCAACCATTTCTTGATTTAGGATAATACGAAGACGTGACACCTCATCAGTAGATGACAAGCCTAAACTGACACGCTTTTCAACGAGGTCGATTTTTTTAAGACCTAGCGTTTGCATTTTTTCCAATAACGCTAGCTGCGCCTGAGCCGTTCGTAATTCAATATAGGCTCTCACGACCTCTGCTACGACTGAAACACGAATGGATTGGGCACTGCTATCCGCCGCCTGTAGATGAGCACTCGCAATACGCTCCTCCCCTTCACGACGACCAAATAATCCAAGCTCCCACGTCGCGTCAAAGCCATATTGAAAGAATGAGTCAATACCATTGGCGGCTTGTACTGATTGTCCACGAGCGTGTAATTCTGGCAAAAAGGCAGGGTCGATATTGCCAACAATAATACGCGCGTGCAGGATGCGTTCTTTAGCCTCTTGTAGCTCTATATTGTCGGCAACGGCTTTACTGACTAAATCATTTAATATCGGGTCTTTAAATGTGTGCCACCAGCTCTGTGAATTGAGTGCGGGGTCAACAATTGTGGCTTCTGGTAGTGTACGACTCCACGCTTCTGGCATAGATTTAAACAATGTAGGCGTTGTTGTATAGCCAGCACAGCCTGCCAATAGCCCAAACAAAGCGAGACTATAGCAGTGCAAAAACCGTTTACCCACTGACATAGAAGACATAGAAAAACCTCTCAGCTTTTCATAGTAGTCAGGCAAGATTGGGTAATAGTTAAGCTTTTATGGAGATTGTGTGTAGATCCGCCGTATTTGCGTTGGCCTATGTATAATCGCCCTCATCATTCAATAACGGGGTTTATATGCATTCTGATACCCTGCACACCAATACGGGTCCACTGATTTTACTGATTGAAGATGAGCCTGACATTGCAGAAATTTTGGAAATCTACTTAAAAAGAGAAGGTTTTCGTAGTCAATATGCAGGTGATGGCCAGCTAGGGATGCAGTTATTTCGACGACAACGTCCAGCACTAGTGATACTAGATATTCGTCTGCCAGGTCAAAATGGCATTGATATTCTGCAAACGATTCGAGCCGAAGGAACAGTACCCGTTCCTGTCATTATGCTCACTGCTTTGACGGATGACCTTAATAAATTACTCAGCCTTCGTTTAGGCGCGGATGACTACATTTCTAAACCATTCAACCCAGCAGAAGTCATCGCGCGTATTCATGCCGTATTGCGTCGTACAGGTGTAAACACACAACCTGTGACTGCCCCTTTTCAGGTGGGGCAATTACTCATTGATTACGATATGTATGGGGTTATGGTTGTTGCTCAAGATGGCATTAAACACCCTTTAGCGTTGACGCTCACAGAATTTAGGCTTCTTGCGTTTTTAGCGCGTCAGCCTAAGCGTTGCTTTAGCCGCTTTGATTTGATTGAGTCCTGTCTTCCTGAAAGTGAGGCTCTAGATCGCGTGATTGACTCACATTTGAGTAAGCTGCGACAAAAACTGGAACAAGCAGGTTGTCTCGACAAAATAGAAACCGTTCGTGGCATAGGATATCGTTTGTGGCCCGCCCTCTAAAAAGCATTTGGATTCGTTTTGGATTATCTATTTTTGCGGCTGTGCTCATCACAGCGAGTATGTTTGCCTGTGGATTACTGTGGGAAGAACATCTGGAACGTGAGCATTTTTACTCCATACTCCCCATTGATGTACATACAGAGCTCACACAACTAGAAACCAACAAATCGTTAAACCACGAACGAATTGATGATATTTACGATAAATACTGGCCAGATGAAGGGCCAGGAACCCCCACGATCGTTATTTTAAGTTTAATTTTCGGCATTATTTTAGGCGGTATAGCCGCTCTTTTATCCGCGAAAATATTTATGCGTCCTATCGCTTCATTAGCAGAAACGGCTATTCGTATTGCACAAGGCGATTTAACGGTGCGAGCCCAATCATTGAATAGTGTTGATGAAATTAGCGAGCTAATCCGCAATTTTAATGTTATGGCTAACTCGCTTGAACGACTAGAACATGAACGAAAAGAAATGATTGCCTCCATTTCACACGAATTGCGTACACCTTTAACTATTTTACGCGGGCGATTACACGCATTATGCGATGGCGTTCTTTCGAGCACAGAAACAGAACATCGTAAACTACTTGAACATACCGAACATTTAGTCAGGCTTGTTGAAGACTTGAACACTGTGTCGATGATTGAAGCCAAATGTTTATCATTGCATTTGACTAAATTCGATTTAGCCGCGTTTATTTATGAGTTCGTCCCTGTTTATCATGATCGTGCTGCCCAATACGGTATCAATATAGAAGTTGATGCTACCGAAGTCATTATTATGGCTGATCGCGACAGAATCCGTCAGGTACTGGTTAATTTAATCGAAAATGCCATTCGCTATGCGGCGAGTGGCGAATTATTACAAATCCGAGTATCTCGTGATAAAGACAATGCCTTGTTAGAAATTAGTGACCGAGGGCCTGGTCTACCAGACGAGATGAAAGAACGTATTTTTGATCCCTTCTTCCGTTTTGATAACTCCCGTTCACGAGCCACAGGCGGCAGTGGTTTGGGGTTAGCCGTCGTTAAGAGTTTAATTAAACAACATGGTGGCACTATCGAAGCCCATGACCGACAAGGTGGTGGAGCCAGCTTTTCTATTACATTGCCATTTTTTGTGAGTGCATCAAAAGTATGAAGTACAACACTTATAGCGTTAAATATGAGCTCAAATAATAAATATTGGTTATGACACAGGTGCAAAGAGTTGGTTTTTTGAAATATCAACAAACTGGTAATATTGCTGTTATGCGCCGACTTAACGCCAGCACATAACAGCAAATCAACGGATTAGTCGATAGTCCCATTCAACCAGTCAGGCCACAGTAATTTGGCATTCAGCACTAAACGGTAATACGAACGTAAAGCCGCAACTTTGGCACTGGTGGCATCCTCAGCGGCTATTAACGCTTGTCGTCGTGCCAGCAGCAGTAATTGCACATCCCCCTCCCCTAATTGATACGCTTTTTGTGTCAGTTTGGCATTATCAAACAAAGTGGTTGCTGCTTGTTGCGCAAGTTGCCAGCGTTCAAAATAACCCGTAGCCGCCGTATAACTGGCTTGAATAGCCGCCCGTTGTTCGCGTTCAGTTAAGGTTAAGTTTTGGCGGGCGACGCTTACTTGAGCTTGCTGCCGCTCCAATTCCAGTGATCGACGTTTACTGGCGATGGGAATACTGGCCGTTACACCAATCAACTTTTCACTGCCATACGCTTCCCTGCCTGTAAACACACCAAAAGTCGGATCAGGCCGTTGTTCCGCTTTGGCACGTTGCGCTAAGGCTTCGGCACTGGCGACTTGGGCTTGCGCTAACGTCAGTTGATCGTTCACCGCGAGCATCCGCGTTTGCCACCACGATAAATCTTGTGGCACGGCAATTGGCTCTGGCAGTGCCGTCGTTTTAGCTTCTTCCGTGGCTTGATAACGAGCGGCTAAAAACGTCCATGCCGTGGCTTCGGCATTCTTGGCTTCGCTGACTTGTCGCTGAATAGCAATTAACTCCGCACTCGCCAGACGTTGTTCCAGCACGGCGGCATCACCACTTTTGACTCGTTTGCCGACGACAGCGACATTATCTTCAATACTGCTTTGTTGACTCAGCAGTAACGTTTTACGCGCATCGGCAGCCAGCCAGTCAAACCACGCATT
>CANBZV010000067.1 GCA_947373945.1 Moraxellaceae bacterium | reverse complement strand
GGCACTTCCTTCTCAGTTTTTTCGATAGTGGCGAAAATATTGGTCAGCATATCATCCAAAAACTCGGAGGTAATGGCATGGAACGCGGCAACACGACTATCCAAATCCGGTGATTTCTTTTTCAATAAATCACGATTAATCAACAAGGTAGCCGTTGTTTGCATTAAAGGCGTGCTGTAAATACCCCCATTATCACCCAAGCCCTGCTTTAACTCGTAAGGCCAATAAAGCATCGCTGGTGCGACCAGCATATCCAACTCGCCCTTGTTAAACGGGCGGGCAAAGTTATTAATATCCGCGGCAACAGGTTGCGCCCCTAATTGCTGTATCGCCGTAGCCACTGAGCTACTCCAATCCAATACCGCCGCTTTTTTGTTGGGCATACTGTCAATCGTTTCATGGCTCCGGTCACGTACATGTAAGTATTGCGCGCCAACGGGGAAAATACTGACCACCTGATACGGTTCAGTAATGGCAAACGGCTCCAACTTGGGATCAAACAATGTTTTTAACACTAAACGCATGTGCTGATAGGTTGGAATAGCGCCAATGGCGTCCACACTGCCCATAAACTTGTTAAAATCGCGGGCATGTAAAGTTGACATTACCGCCGCCTCACACTTACCGTCTCTAAAGCTTTCAGCGACTTTGTTTTCATCAGGCATCACTTTAAAATCGGCAATAATATTCCAGCGACGGGCAATGACACCCAAGTCCTTGGCACGACTATAAAACTCACCCGATGTTCCTTGCATATCAAAAAAACAGATCGACACCTTCATTGGTTTCACGAACGCTGCGGGCAAACCTTTGGCATTCGGCTGGAGGTCTTTGGCTAAATTAAGTAAATCGGCAGACTGGGCAGATTGGCCAGCTAACAGCAAACCACAAACAGCTATACCAGCCAATTGTTTGTTGAGGGAGAGGAACATAGGTAATCATCCTTTACGTGGCCACGATCGGCAGAAGCAGAATTATTGTTTTCAACAGCTTTATATCATCATAAGTAGTAGCAGGTTGCTGTAGTGCTGACAAGGTGTGAGTCTAAAATTAAAAGAATTGCGTTTCTAATCCAGATTTTATTTGGGCATTGATGCGTTTGAAGAAGTTTTTTGAGGGGGGGGATGAGGATAGGCCTAAAGCAAGCCTATCCTCCTTAGGGACAGTTAGCTCCAGTTGGCAACAAGCACTGGGTCAAGGGCTGTATGCTCAGCCGTCGTTAATGATGTTTGGCCTAATGGCGGTGGCGTCAATGACGCCATCGCATTAACCAGACTTTGTACATGAGTATCGGTTAAGACTTTACCGTTACCCGAACGCAGCTCTTCAACATGGAATTGTGGGCCCGCAAACCAGCTACTGACAACAACATGATCGTTCGTGCCAATAATTTGCACATCCAAATCATTGCCTGAACGGGTAAACCATAACTGATCATTGGCAACGTCACTACCGAACAACAAGACATCTTTATTTCCGGCCGTACTATCGCTATCAAGAATGATATCGTTGCCGTAGCCACGATTAAACTGGTAAGTATCGTTACCTGTACCACCATTCAAGACATCATCACCTGTACCGCCATTCAAGGTATCAATGCCTGCGCCACCAATTAACGAATCAGCGCCAGCATTACCGGTCAAGTTATCATTGCCTGCACCGCCACTTAAGGTATTATTGGCCGCATTACCAATAATGACATTATTAAGCGCATTACCAGTTCCATTGATCACTGCAACGCCTTGCAAGGCCAGGTTCTCGACATTGGCACCGAGCGTGTAAGTGACGGTCGATAGCACCGTATCTATACCCTCATTGCCTAGCTCAGTAACCGTATCACCGCCATTAACGGTATAGATATCATTACCTGCGCCTCCAATCAGCGTGTCATTACCTGCATCACCATTTAGGCTGTCATCACCTGTACCACCGGTCAGGCTATCGTTACCAGTGCCACCGCTTAAGGTGTCATTGCCTGCACCACCATTCAGCGTGTCATTACCTGTGCTACCACTCAAGACATTATTGCCGGTGTTACCAATCAGAATGTTATCGAGAGTATTACCCGTACCATTAATATCGGCCGTGCCCTGTAACGTCAGGTTTTCCAGATTATTTACTAAGGTATAGGCAACGGTTGACATCACCAGATCAGTGCCTTCGTTGGCCAACTCAGTAATAGTGTCGCCACCATTGATGTAATAGATATCATTGCCTGCACCACCAATGAGAATATCACTACCTAAATCACCACTGAGTGTGTCGTTGCCAATGCCACCCGTCAGGCTATCATTACCAGCTCCACCACTGAGAGTATCGTTACCTGCCCCGCCACTGAGCGTGTCGTTGCCCGCCGCGCCAAGCAAGTTATTATTGCCGGTATTACCCGTAATAACGTTATTCAGGGCATTACCCGTACCATTGATATTTGCCGCACCCTGCAAGGTCAGATTTTCGATATTGCCGCTCAAAGTGTAGGTTGCTGTCGCCAAGACGGTATCTGTCCCAGCATTAGCGCTTTCAGTGACTCCATCCAGCGTGTTATCAACGATATAGGTATCATTACCGGCACCACCGAGCATGGCGTCAATGCCTGTACCGCCATTGAGCACGTTATTGCCACTGTTGCCTGTTAAGGTATTGGTGAGGTTATTGCCAGTCGCATTGATATTATCGGTACCGTTAAGATAAATATCTTCTACATTGGCTGACAACACATAGGAGACGCTAGCCTGAACAACATCATGGCCTTCATTGGCCAACTCAACCACTAGGTCAGCACTGTCATCGACCACATACTCATCATCACCGACGCCACCATACAAACTATCAACGCCCGTGCCGCCATCGAGGAAGTCATCACCTTCTGCGCCGTATAATTGGTCATTACCACTGCCACCAATTAACACATCGCTTTCAGTTAAACCATAAACAATGTCGTTACCACCTAGAGCATCAATGGTGTCGGCGTAATTTGATGGATCCTGGTCACCGTAGATAATGTCGTCGCCTTCGGTGGGATTGTTGTGCATTTCTGGGAATAGTGCAGCAATTTCGGCATAGCTGACGGTACGATCAGCAAAGCGAATACTGTCAATGACATGGGTCACGTTAACAGGCGTATCATTGGTGGCAATATTGGCTAAACCACCAATCAGATACTCATAAAAATGGTGCAAAGGGACGGCATCTAAATTAGTGTAGTTTTGGCCAAATGACTCCATGGCTTCTACCATAGAGGACTGCAAGAAAAAATCATTAACGCGAATATCACCGCCATTGACGTTAATAATTAAATCATCATCCTGACGTCGCACGGCACTTGTCGTTAGCGCACTACTGTTAAGGCCAAGTGCACCGACATCGACTTCATCGTAGCCAAGAGTAGCTAACGCATCTTGGTCAACACCCTGAACCAAGACGTGGTCACCCGTATTCACACTGCTAATGACAAAGGTTTCGTTGCCCGCACCACCACGATAAGTATCACTGCCGCCTAGACCATCACCCTTTAACCACTCACCAAAACCAGAGATCGACGCATCAATGACCTCACTCGTGCCAGCCATTTCAGGCAGCGCGAATAAATGATTAGGATTATCAGCGCGCAACTGATTGATTAAGCTAAAGTTGGTATCAACACCATTCTCATAAACTTTAATATTAATCAGTTGTGGTAATTTCAAACCCGAACCATCAAGGGTACTACCTGTTGCTAAATCGGTAATCGAGATAACACCATCATCGGAAATATACGCATGTAACTGAGAAGCATCGGTAGTATGGATTTCTACTTTGCTAGTGGAAATCATGCCGATATTACTAATAGGGCTAACAATATGGTCATGGCCACCGTACTGCGTGTCATGAATAATTGTGGTGTATCCTGCTATGCGGATATTGTTGTCACCCGATCCACCGTTAACACGAATACTATTATTATTGCCATAGGACGCAGTATCAGCATAATAAGTTTGAATGGCACTTTCACTGTTGAGATCAAAATCACGAACACTGCCTTTTGTTAAAAAAATCAGTTCATTCGTTGAGGTATCCGCGACTTTTTGTAGTACGGCATCGTAATTAAGCGTCAGGGGCGTATAAGTCACTACAGGCATGGTCAACGTTTGGCCATTAAAGACCGTTTGCTGATAGGTTGTTGTTTCAATGACATCGGCAAAGCGAAAGGTACTATTCGTATTGCTGGAGGCGTTCAGTATAGTTAGGATATCGCCATTATTGTCACTAATAATCAACGCACCGTTTTGACGCGAAAATTGATAGTCTGCGATATAGCCATCAAAAACGACATGGGCATTGCCCGTTAATTTGTCATGACCAAACCCTGTATTGAGATCGACGTTCGCTGTCGTTGCCTCATTGATTATAATCGATTCGTCATCGCTACCCGACATAAAGGTAGAGTTCGACTGTAAAAAAACAATTTCATTCGTGCTATTTGTCTGACCATCGTAAGTCGCATTAGCAGCGACAGCAATTATATGGCCAGAAGCGACGTCAGCATTGGCATTAAACAGTGACTGTAAGCTAATATTTTGCCCGCCAACGTTGACTTGCCACGTATTCGTGCCACCTGTAAACGCATCCAAACTCTGAATAAAGCCTAGACGTGCTTCACTTCCTTGAATCCCCAAATAAAAGTTCAAGCCATCATTGCCAACAAATAAATCACTAGCGTTAATATTTTGGGTTGGGTCAATGGTAATTTGCACGGAAATAGTCGTGTCGTTAATAATCAGTTGGTCATGCCCACTATTGCGACCAAATAAGACTTCAGTTTCTGTGGCATAACTAGCGATAATATCGTTACCTGTGCCTCCATCCAAAATAGCATGGACATTTGGATTAGGTGAGTTGCTGACTGCTTTGCCAAAAGCAATATAATCATCACCCACACCACCCGTCATGGTGTACGTAGGGGTGTTACCGTCCTCAACATATTCTTTGCCATCAACCAACATCCAATTGTCATCGGCATTGCCTTGCAGGATGAGAGCGCGTAAGTCGGCTGCGCTATAACTTTGATCAACAAAATTAATGTCAATTTGGGCATTGTTGCTGTTATTTTCTTTAAAGTAGTCTTTGACTTCGAGCCAATTACTACCTACATGAACAAATAAGTCATAGCGATGGCGCTCAAACGTCACACCACTAGGCTGATTAAAATTAAATTGAATGGTATGAGTGCCCGTATTGCCGGTGACAATCTTATCAACGCCAAAATCGGTATCAAACTCATAGCGACTATCGGCACCTTCACCGTTTAATACGTCATTGCCATCGCCACCAATAAAGACATCCGGTGCAGAACCGTCATTACCACCGCCAGACAAAATATCGTTTCCACTGCCTCCATAAATAGTGTCGGCTTCGCCAGTACCCTGTAATAAATCATTCAAATTGGATGAATCTTGATCGCCAATGATGATGCTCATACTCATGCTCCTAGTTTTTTGTTTGAATATTAGGACTTATGAGTAAAAACGGGTATTTGATGCACTCCGGTGCCTTAAGACAAAATCATCTCAAGTAAGAATGGTGGCCAACTATCCGTGTAAGTCCTAAAAATGTGGAAAAAGCCCTAGCTAACTGCATCACTTAAGTGATGTCGTAATATTAGTAATGTCATTGTTAGATGGGCGCGGCATTATATAAACAGGTTATGAAAAAACCAATGACTATGGTGCCAATTAATTGCTTTAATTTGCCAATGCAATTAGGCGATAGCGTTAGTCAACGATAAAATCTAGGCCGTTTTTCTACTAAGCACCGCTAATTAAAGTGATTTTCAACAGGTTCGAGGCAATTTAGATGTCACGTAACAGCCGTTAATAAAATTGCTCTATGTGGGCCAACAGACATAACTATCGCTATTTAGATGTTATTTATACGATGTATCAACGCGCTTAATACGCAGGTTACGTGTTCTCAACAAGAGAAAACCTGTGACAATAGCTGATGCGGTTTATATTAAAACTTTAGTTAGAAGGAAACATAATCATGAAAAGCTTGTGGATTAAACGTACGGCAGCCGTACTCGTTGTTAGTTGCACCAGCCTCAGCATTCCTATGCAAGCCTCAGCCTCCGTGATTCCAACGGATGCCATTATTGCCCAATCAACGGCACTTGATTTGGCTCATCAACGTAGTGAACTGACGACATTTTTAAGTCGTGCTGACGTACAAACCCAGTTGGTCAGTTTAGGTGTTGACGGTAGTCAGGCCGCTTCCCGTGTTGCCGCACTTTCCGATGATGAAGTGCAACAACTGTACGGTAAAATGCAAAGTCTGCCTGCGGGTGGCGATATTCTAGGGACATTAGTCTTTATTTTTGTGCTGTTGTTAATTACTGACTTGTTAGGCTTAACGAAAGTTTTTCCGTTCACTCGTCATATTTAAACACTCAGGAGGTGAACTCAAGTCACCTCCCGTCTTATTGCTTATTATTATGATCACTCGTTATCTGCTCTGCGTTGTTTTGTCATTACTGATGATGGCTTGTACGGCACCACAAACCCGCGCCCTGCATCAACAACAAGCTACGTTAAAGCAACGTCCTGCTGTTGAACTGCAAGCCGTACCTTTTTTTGCTCAAGACACGCATCAATGTGGTCCCGCAGCCTTGGCCACGATGCTCCAGCACACGGGCGTCAATATCTTGCCCGAACAGCTTGTCGCCGAAGTATATGTACCTAAGCGCAAAGGGAGTTTTAGCCTTGAGATGATTGCCAGCGCTCGCCAACATGGTCGTTTAGCGTATCCGCTGGCCCCTAATCTCAATGCCATTTTTACGGCTCTGGATGCTGGCTTTCCGGTCTTGGTGCTACAAAATAATGGTCTCGCGATTTATCCTGTTTGGCACTTTGCGGTGGTGGTCGGAGTCGATTATGCCCAGCAACAATTGATCTTGCGCTCGGGTCACGACAAGCGCTTAGTGTTGCCATTTTCGACCTTTGAATACACGTGGGCGCGCAGCCATTATTGGGCCACATTGATTATTGATCCGGCACAATTACCGTCGTGGTTAGAAGCCGATAAAACACTGCAACAGCTCAGTATTCTCGAAAAACATGGTTCGGCAACCGCCGCACAAGTTGGCTACGCGCAAGCTACGCAATACTGGCCCAACGAAAAAGCGGCATGGTTAGGTTTGGGTAATAGCTCGGTTACCTTAGGCGATATGGCAAAGGCTGAAATAGCTTTTCGACAACTCATACAGCGTTTTCCCGATGAAGGGGCGGGCTTGAATAACTTAGCCGACTTATTGCTTCGCCAGGGACGCGCACGCGAAGCGCTGCCTTTTGCCGAGCACGCGGTGCAGGTTCTGGATATTGCCGCGACAAAAGAAACGTTGGCCGCGGTGAAGACAGCGTTGGCCAAATAACACCGTAGGGGCGAAATTATTGGCCTTATAGCCGTTAACGCCGCCAGCAAACAAATACTTCCCGAACGTCACACACTCAAATACTCTTTCACAAGATCATCATTCAATTCGCCAATTTCCCCTTCGGCCACCAAACGACCTTTATTCAAAATATGGAAATCAGTAGCAAAGGCGCGCGCAAATGGTAGCTTTTGTTCAACCAACAACACGGTAATACCAAGTTCACTATTTAACTTGCGAATCACACCACCAATATCACGAACAATATTGGGTTGAATACCTTCGGTTGGCTCATCTAAAATCAATAACTTAGGTTCCAAAACCAACGCACGACCAATCGCTAGCTGTTGTTGTTGTCCCCCGGACAAATCACCGCCGCGCCGTTGGCGCATTTCTTTTAAAACCGGAAATAAGTCGTAAATATGATTCGGCACCTGTTTGGCTTTATCTTTACGCGCCCCTAAAGAAATTTTCAGGTTTTCCTCTACCGTGAGTAATGGAAAAATCTCACGGCCTTGCGGCACATAACCTAACCCTTGGCGCGCACGTTGCTCGGTGGATACGCCTGCCAACGAGCGGCCATTAAACAAAATATCACCACTTTTGCTGGGTAACAGACCCATCAAACACTTTAAAAACGTCGTTTTACCAACACCATTACGCCCCATTAAACAGGCACATGAGCCTTCCTTGATATTGAACTCCAAGTCCCACAAAATATGGCTTTGGCCATAAAACTGGTTGAGTTTTTCGACTCGCAACATGGTTATTTACTCCCCCAAATACACTTCAATAACCTTCGGATTGGCTTGGATTTCGTCCATCGTCCCCTCTGCCAATACCGAGCCTTGATGTAAAACCGTCACTTTTTGGGCAATAGAACGGACAAAGGCCATATCATGCTCAACGACAATCACCGAATGATGCCCAGCCAACGACAGCAACAGCTCGGCGGTACGTTCTGTTTCCTCGCTGGTCATACCGGCAACAGGCTCATCAACCAACAATACTCGCGGGTTTTGCATCAGTAACATGCCAATTTCCAGCCATTGTTTTTGCCCATGCGATAAAATGCCCGCCAATTGATGACGCAATTCGCCCAAACGAATCAATGCCAATACTTCATCAATATGATCGTGTTGCTCGCCCGATAATTTATAAAACAAACTCGCCCAGACGCTTTTGTTTGAAGACATTGCTAATTCAAGATTTTCAAACACGGTTAATGCTTCAAAAACGGTGGGCTTTTGAAATTTACGACCTATTCCTGCGTTAGCAATTTGCTGTTCATTCAAGCTTAACAAGTCAATGTGTTGGCCAAAAAACACCGAGCCAGCATCTGGACGTGTTTTACCCGTAATCACATCCATCATCGTCGTTTTGCCTGCGCCATTCGGGCCGATAATGCAGCGTAATTCGCCTTCGCTAATATCCAGGGACAAGTTATTTAACGCTTTAAAACCATCAAAACTGACCGAAACATCTTCCAAATACAAGACCGAGCCGTGAGTAGTATCTAGGACTAACGGGCTGACTAAGCCCGAAGCCATATTGACCGCTTTGCGACGTGTCGTTAGTTTGGTAGTAGAAAAAAAGCTCATGCCTTGACCCCCTTCGCTAATGTTTCGCTGGTGGGTTTGGGTGTTCTCGCCTTATCCCTCAGTTGTTTTGCCAAACCGACCAAACCTTGCGGCAAAAACAGCGTCACCAGCACAAACAACGCACCGAGGGCAAATAACCACGCTTCGGGATACACTGATGTTAGCCATGTTTTACTGTAATTGACCGCAAATGCCCCTGCAATTGCACCAAACAACGTACCACGGCCACCCACCGCAACCCACACGACTTGTTCGATTGAGTTGAGCGGAGAGAACTCACTCGGGTTGATGATGCCCACTTGCGGGACAAATAACGCCCCCGCGATTCCTGCCAGCATCGCCGAAAAAACGAATAACCATAGTTTGTAGGATTCAACAGCATAACCACAAAAACGGGTACGACTTTCAGCATCACGAATGGCGGTAATCACACGACCAAAACGAGAGGTGACGATAAAACGACACGCCAAATAAGCACAGGCCAAGCTCAAGATTGAGGTCAAAAATAGGACAATACGCACACCATCATGCGCTAAAGGAAATCCCAAAATCTCTTTGAAATCGGTGAGGCCATTATTGCCACCAAAACCCATTTCATTCCGAAAAAAAGCTAATAGCAAAGCAAAAGTCAGTGCCTGGGTGATAATAGATAAATAAACTCCTGTGACGCGTGAACGAAATGCCAACCAACCAAACACAAACGCCAATAACGCCGGAACCACCACAACCATCAACATGGCAAAAGAAAAATTGCTAAAGCCATACCAATACCAAGGCAACTCATGCCAGTTCAAAAACACCATAAAATCAGGAAGCTCAGCATTTCCATAAGTGCCTCTAGTGCCAATCTGGCGCATTAAATACATCCCCATGCAGTAACCGCCAAGGGTAAAAAAGGCACCATGCCCTAACGACAAAATCCCGCAATAGCCCCAAATTAAATCGAGCGACAAGGCCAATAAGGCATAACACAAAAACTTGCCTAATAAAGTGACGGTATAACTGGATAAGTGCCATGCCGATTCCACAGGGACCAGCAAATTAAGCGTGGGTACTACCACAGCCAATAACGCTAACAAAGCCAACATCACCATGCCGCCTTTATCACTCGTTAATAAACGTTGTATCAGCATGATTAAGACTCCACCGCACGGCCTTTTTGCGGAAACAAGCCGCGTGGACGCTTTTGAATAAAGAGGATGATAAAGACCAACACCAGAATTTTTGCCAAGACTGCGCCGGCATATGGCTCTAGGAATTTGTTGGCAATACCTAAGCCAAAGGCTCCAACCAATGTCCCCCACAAATTACCGACACCGCCAAATACCACCACTAAAAAAGAATCAATAATGTAGGCCTGGCCTAAGTTGGGACCAACATTGGTTAGCTGCGATAACGCGACGCCTGCAATACCCGCGATACCCGAACCCAAACCAAAGGTCATGGCATCAATCCAGTCTGCGCGAACGCCAACAGCGCGTGCCATTGAGCGGTTTTGCGCAACAGCGCGTAACTTCAAGCCCAGACGCGTCCGCTTAAGAACCACTAACAGCAGCGTAAACACGACTAAAGCAAAAACTAGAATATACAAACGGTTATACGTGAATGATAAAACGGGGTTTATTTCTAATGAGCCGCTCATCCATTCCGGCGACGCCACCGCCCGATTCAACGGCGAAAAAATCGAACGCACGGCCTGCTGTAAAATCAAACTGATCCCAAAGGTGGCCAGCAACGTCTCCAACGGACGGCCATACAAATGGCGAATGACCCCACGTTCAATGGCTATACCTACTATGCCCGCAACGATAAAAGCGGCAGGAATCGACAGCAATAAACTCATCCCCAGTTGTTGTGGAAACGCTTGCTGTATGACATAGGTGGTATACGCGCCAAGCATCATTAATTCGCCATGCGCCATGTTAATCACCCCCATGACACCAAAGGTAATGGCTAAACCAACAGCCGACAGCAGTAACACCGACCCTAAGCTCAAGCCAAAAAAGACATTTTCAGCGACTTGATAGACTTTTAATGTGTTTTCCAACGCTGTTAGTGAGGCTTTAGCCGCATATTTGACGTCGGTGGAACTATCGTTTTCGGCAATATCTTGTAAACGCGCGTGTACCTCGGGATATAACGACTCGCTCAGTTGATGCACAGCTTGGGTGCGCGTCGCTACGTCTTCACTTTGTAATTGCAATAAACTACTGACCGTTTGCAACGCGCTTTTGACTTGCCGATCGCTTTCTTTTTGTAGTTGTTCGTTAATGATCGGCAACATCGCCAGATCAGGTTCATTACTAATTAATTGTTTAGCCGCCGCGAGACGCAGATTTTTATCGGAGGAAGATAATTGCAAGCGGGCAATAATGGCGCGTAACTCACCGCGTAAGGCATTATTAAGAGGAATGGTATCGAGCGTAAATTGCGAGGATTTGCCAATGCTTTTCCCTGTCAGGGCGTCCACCACGTCAGGGTCTTCACCTTCGGCAGCGACAATTAATACTTGCGTAGGATTAGCGGAATTACTGTTTAATTGGCCTTCAACAAGTGCATTTAAAATCGCTAAAACTTGCGGCTCTGTACGACTCGCTAATTGTTGAATGAGTGCCGCACGAAGTTCAAAATCTTCGGCTTGTACTAATTGACTTAATAAAGAAGGTAAATCAGCAGC